>JANYDE010000116.1 GCA_025359915.1 Chamaesiphon sp. 336R_metabinner_41
CCATCTCCCATCTCCCATCTCCCATCTCCCATCTCCCATCTCCCATCTCCCATCTCCCATCTCCCATCTCCCATCTCCCATCTCCCATCTCCCATCTCCCATCTCCTGAAGTTTATGCAGATTTATTTAGATCATAGTGCGACGACTCCGACTCGCACTGAATCAATCGCTGCGATGCAGAAAGTCCTCAGTTCAGGATGGGGCAATCCTTCAAGTATTCATCAATGGGGCGAACGCGCTTCGACGACGATCGAACAAGCGAGATTTCAAGTAGCAGCATTAATCAATGCTAACCCAGATGCGATCGCTTTTACATCGGGCGGAACGGAGGCGAATAATCAGGTGATTATGGGGGTGGCAAATTTATATAATAGCCCCCAACATTTAATTATCTCTAGCATCGAACATTCCTCAATTAGTGCGCCAGTTCAATGTTTAGAAAAAAAAGGTTGGCAAGTAACTAGATTAGCCGTCGATCGATCGGGTAGAATAAATCCTGACGATCTTAGATTAGCGATTCGATCGAACACCGTCCTCGTATCCATTATCCACGGTCAAAGCGAAATTGGTACCATCCAACCCGTCGCCAAATTAGCCGCTATTTGTCGGAACTATCGAGTTTACTTCCATACCGATGCTGTTCAAACTGCTGGTAGAATCCCCATTGATGTCCAAAAATTAGGCATCGATTTACTCTCCATCTCCAGCCACAAACTTTATGGACCACAGGGTACAGGCGCACTATATATCCGCCCAGGTGTCGAACTTATCCCCCTTCTAGCTGGTGGCGGACAAGAAATGGGACAAAGATCTGGCACCCAAGCCGTCCCCCAACTCGCTGGATTCGGTGTGGCTGCTGAATTAGCCAGCGACGAATTGACTGCTGAGAATATGAGACTAATCGGTTTACGCGATCGATTATTCCACCTCCTCGCCGATTGTCCCATACTAGTACCCACTGGAGATCGGATTCACCGTCTCCCCCATCACCTCAGCTTTTGTCTCAATATCCCCCGCTGTCATCAATCCGAACCGATTACTGGCAAAACCATCGTTCGCCAACTCAACCTCGCTGGTATCGGTATTAGTTCTGGCGCAGCTTGTGCCAGTGGCAAACTTACTCCCAGCCCCATCTTATTGGCGATGGGATACAGTCAAACTGATGCCGTCGGAGGAATCCGCATTACCCTCGGTAAAAGCACCGCCACCGCCGATATCGACTGGACAGCGATGGTATTGAAACAAATACTCGATCGGCTAATTCCTCAATTAGTATGTGTTTGATGGGATGCTCCCGAAGTCAGAAGTCAGGTTTCTAGCAGAGCATATTAATGCCTGCCAAGCATAAGTCGATCCCTTGTTCGAGTACTAGATCTCGCCACTGCTGACTTTTGGGGACAAAGACTTCTAGCAGTTCTTGTTTTGCCTCTTGATAAGATTTATCCGCTGGGTTTCCCCACCAATGAGCGCGATTTTCAGCGCGGAGTGCTTTGAGGACACGCAGCATTGAATAAGTACCAAATTCAGCAAGAAGAAAATCATAAGTTAGATCGGGAAATGAAACTTGACACCATTTTTCAAAACTACCGATAGGTTGATAAACCGCAGCATCCGCATCGATAGTTAAAATTTTATCGCTGTCAAAATATTCATCCAACAATTGACAACGAGGAGAATCACTGGTTAACTTAGAAAACAATTTATAAGTACCCCATTTACCCAAGCCGGAATGTAAGTCTAGATGGAATACTTGTTGTGATAATCCCAACCAGCGGCGGAGATGAGCCGTTAAGATGATCTGAGTTTGAGATTGACTATTACCACCAAAAAATAAACCTTGGGGAAAGTCATATTGTCCGACAGGTAAAGTATTTTTTAAAGTAGACATCCCATACTTAGTGATCAACCCCAATGATTTCAATAAAAAAGGTTCGAGTCGATTTGGTGGTGATTGGGGATTGAGGAAACTGTCGAGCAATGGATAAGCAGACGGCGCACCTTGATAAACTTCATCACCTACTAAAAAATTGCGATTGAGATCGATATTATCTTCATTCCACCTGCGATACCAAGCACAACCAAACGGATTGAGCGTATGAATCATTACCACCGCCACATCTGATGGAAATTTATCGGCGACTAAATGCTGCGCCAATAGAGCCAACTGCACCGCCGAGCCAAATAACCCTTCCACTCCATGTAAACCGCTAGAAATCACCATTGCCTTGTGTGCCAACGGATTGCCAAATATGGCAATATCGATCGTGAGTGGATCGTTAATGGGTGATGCTGCGTCAATCTCGTGGGACTCCAATCGACACCCCAATCGACTTGCGGCGGCTCGCCAGCGAGATCGAGCTGTAAAATAGTCAGGGGAGAAATAAGACATAATTGGCAGTTAACTTCGCAAATGACTGAAGCGGTAGAATATATGTCAAGATTGGGGAGGAAAATCTGTTGAATTGGCAAAGATAACAGATAACCAGTCATCAGACAAAACTACTTATTTTTAGATCTATACTAATGCCTAATCAATCTCAATTATGGTTTGAGCCGTTAATCTGGATGGATTTCCGATTGGCGGTAATATTTACAGTGCTAATTCCCTTAATTCTGCTATTCTGGGCATTCGCTCAAAAAACTACTGCCATCCAGAGTTTATTAATTATTTATTGGCGGGTAGCTAGTCTACTCGCAATCGCGGTATATTTAGCGATTGGTTCGATGCCAATTAGTTTTGGTGCGGCTTTCGTTGCCCAAGCCTTAATTCCTGTGTCGCTATGGTTTTGGGCGGATCTCAATGATGAGATTACTGATTTACCATCTCGTCCGCTTAAATTGGGTTTCTTGGCTTGGAGATGGGCGACTACTCTCTATTCTACCTTAGGTGCGATCGCGACGATTCCATTTCTATCATGTGCCATTGGTGCTGCCAAAACAGACTACTGTCAGGCTTGGTTTAAACCATCTTGGCTGTATTATCAATTTTTTCATGCTAATTCTAACCCAGCGTTTCTCAGCTTCCTCGGCATCTTGGGACTAATTAGCTACGCCCTATACCTAGTTTACTTTCTGGTTGTCCGTCTTGGCAAGCAAGGTCGATCGGCAATGGCTGGAGATGAGTGATTAAGTAATAAGTAAGTAATAAGTTCGTTTTTGAGACAGGGAGTCAACAAAGGTGCCCATAGCTCCTGTCTCAAACAGCGGATCTATTGTTTTCGCGCAAATTCAAGACATAAGTGCGAGGAAAAATATGAGATAACAGTGAAAAAAGAATGATAAAAAGATGAGTCTAAATACTAATGTTGACTAAATCATCGTAATATACTGCTGTTGGCAAATTTGATGCACAAGCATCAAAATAAGTGAAAATATCCAACTGTAAAAATATCTGTGAGTTTCAATGTTAGAAGCATTTACTGCCGCACTATCACTAATTACGGCTTCGGAAATTGGCGATAAAACTTTTTTCATGGCGGTGATTTTAGCCAGTCGCTACCCCCGTAAGCCAGTATTTGCAGGTGTGGTGGTGGCTTTAGCTGCGATGACAATTATATCAGTAGGCATCGGTCAATTTTTACTATTATTGCCAAAATTAATCGGGCAGTATTTGCCTCCCAGTTTGAGTTTTCTGACACATATTTCGATCGAACATGTCGCCGCCATCCTATTTCTTCTCTTCGGTATTAAGTTGCTTTATTCAGCAAGAAAAATGTCGGTACAAACAGATGTCGATGTGATGAATGAAGCTGAGGAGGCAATTGTTGAGGGCGAACGCAAATTTCAACAGCGGAATACTGCTTGGAAAATATTTGTTGAAAGTTGCGTCCTCACATTTATCGCCGAATGGGGGGATCGCACTCAGTTTGCGACAATTACCCTGGCTGCATCAAAAGATTCGATCGGAGTGATGTTAGGTGGTATTGTCGGTCATACAATCTGTGCGCTGATTGCGGTAATTGGCGGTAGAACGATCGCCAGTCATATTTCTGAGCGTACTATTACGATCATTGGTGGCTTACTATTTATCTTATTAGCGATCGTCACGATCGCATTTAGCGGGAAAGTCTAAAAACTGTCAGAACTTATCGTGGCAAAAATTACCAAAACCTCAATTACAGTCGGTTCCTTAGAATGGTTTTACCGAGAACTATCCCCTGTCGGCTGGGAAAATCCCCAAACGGCGATTCTCTTGCATGGATTGCCAGCTCAAAGTTTGACTTGGACAGGATTGATGCCACCATTAGCCGAAAATGGAATTCGGACAATCGCGCCAGATTGGATTGGATTTGGGAATTCGAGTAAGCCAGACAAAGGCGATTTTGCCTACACGCCAGATGCCTTTGTCGCGGCTTTGGGTGAGCTAATCGATAGTTTGAGTCTCGTTGGCGGTAGCGGAGCGTTTGCCCCTGCAATAGCCTCTCCTGCTGAGAATCGAGTTTCCCTAGTCGTTCAGGGCTTTTTAGGCAGCGTAGGGATACAATATGCAATCCGCTATCCAGAGCGAATAGATAAGCTAGTAATTCTCAATACACCGCTGACGACAGCAGCGAAGTTACCCTGGACAATCAAGCAATTGGGTTTTCCTGTCGCAGGTGAAATGCTGACTCAAGATCCGCTTTCTGTCGAACGAACATTGGAAGCTGGTTGTAAATGTGTGATCGAGGACAAGTATTTAGAAGTCTATCGTAAACCATATCTGAAGAGTTCTGCACCTGGTCGATCGCACCTTGCTACCATCCGCAACCTCAGACTAGCCGAATCCCTCTCCGAAATCTCGACTGGACTGGCAAAATTAGACATCCCCATCCAAATATTATGGGGGCTAAATGACCCCTGGCTCGATCTCGCCCAAGCAGAAGCCTGTCTAAAATCATTAAAGCAGGGGGAATTAATCACTTTACCCACAGCCGCACACTATCCCCAAGAACACTGGTATGCTGAGATTAAAGAATCACTGATTCCATTTTTACGCCGTCAAAGTTAGGGAGATGGGGGAAGTGGGGGATTGGGAGACTGGGAGTGTGAAAATAATTAGTTAACTCACTATCCACTATTCACTAAACCACTATCCACTAAACCACTATGTAAAAAGAACCAAGTACCAACCGTATATGGTACTGTCAATGGAAGTCGATAGTTTATCGCTACTAATCTTACACGCTCACTGATATGTCTGACCTGCCTTTCACTCTGGATCAGTTACGGATTCTTAGGGCAATTGCTGCGGAGGGGAGTTTTAAACGCGCCGCTGATAGCTTATATGTGTCGCAACCTGCGGTTAGTTTACAGGTTCAGAATCTCGAACGTCAATTGGATGTACCGTTATTCGATCGAGGCGGGAGAAGAGCGCAACTGACTGAAGCAGGGCATTTATTGCTCAGTTATGGCGAAAAGATTATCACATTATGTCAGGAAACTTGTCGGGCGATCGAGGATCTCCAAAATCTCCAAGGTGGTACGCTGATAGTGGGCGCGTCTCAGACAACGGGGACTTATTTACTACCTCGGATGATTGGGGTGTTTCGCCAAAAATATCCCGATGTCTCGGTACAGTTGCATGTTCATTCAACGCGTCGCACGGCGTGGAGTGTGGCAAATGGACAGGTGGATTTGGCAATTATCGGTGGTGAGATTCCTGGAGAGCTACAAGACTCGCTAGATATTTTGCCTTATGCTGAGGATGAATTCGCGTTAATATTACCGAGCAATCATGCTTTTGCGGGGATGAAGAGTATTCCCAAGGAAGATCTCTATAAACTTCAGTTTATTTCCCTCGATGCTCAATCGACGATTCGGAAAGTAATCGATCAAGTCTTGAGCAGATGTGGTATCGATCCCAAACGTCTGAAAATTGAGATGGAATTGAATTCGATCGAAGCCATCAAAAATGCCGTCCAAGCAGGTCTAGGAGCAGCTTTTGTCTCTTCCTCAGCGATCGAGCGTGAAGTCGAAAATGGCACACTACATCGAGTATATATCGACGGCGTATCGATCGATCGAATTCTCTCAGTCATCGTCAATCCCAATCGCTATCGCTCCAAAGCCGCCGAAGCCTTCGCTCAAGAAATATTACCAAATTTCACCACCTATCCCTGGGATGCCAGCAAGCTCTTCTCCAAGCGGGTTAAACCGGAGATTGACATCGAGGAAGATGCTTGAGTTGGGGGCACCTTGTCAAGACAGTTGGGAGAAACTAGATCGATCTCGACCTGCTTAGATAGAAACGCTAGAATAAGACTTAGGTAAAGATATGTTTACTATTCTCATTATCTAATAAAATCCCATGCCACGTCTCGATTATCCTCATCCTACAACCGATGGTATCGTAGCAGAATCACTGCAATTAGATTACGATCTAGCGATCGTTGGCGGTGGTATTATTGGGAATACCCTGGCTGTCGCGCTCCAAAATTCAGGATTGCGGGTAGTGTCGATCGAATCCCAAGCTCAGTCAGAATCGGTCTCCAAGAGTCGAGCCTATGTGCTATCAATGCTCTCAGGGCAGATATTTGACGGCTTAGGCATCTGGAAACAAGTTTTACCCCAAGTTACACAGTTTAGTCAAATTCAAATCTCTGACGCTGATTATGCGGGGGTGGTGAAAATGTATCCCCAGGATTTGGGGACGGATACATTGGGTTATGCCGCTAGTCATGAGGTATTATTAACCGCACTGCAAACCAAGCTAGCAATGGCTGAAAATACTACGGTTCTGTGTCCCGCCCAGGTTGTGGCAGTAGATTATCAGGATACTGGTGCGGAGATTACGATTTATACCCCAGATAGTGACGCACATACCAAAATTCGCGCTAGTTTAGTGATCGCCGCCGACGGCGCAAAATCTTCACTCCGCAGTCAAGCCGGAATTGAAACCAGTGGTTGGAATTATTGGCAATCTTGCATCACCGCGACGATTAAGCCGGAAAAATCGCATCAAAATGTTGCCTATGAGAGATTTTGGTATGCAGGACCGATCGGAGTGTTACCATTAGCGGATGGTCGCTGTCAGGTAGTCTGGACTGTGCCACATCAGCAGGCTGAGGAATTACGCGATCTGCCTGTGAGTGATTTTCTGCACCAATTGGAGCATTGCACGGGTGGGCTACTAGGTAAACTAGAACTGGATAGTCAACGGTGGTTATTTCCAGTGAAGTTGATGCAAAGCAAGCAATATATTGCCCCTAGACTAGCATTAATTGGCGATGCCGCACACTGTTGTCATCCGGTGGCGGGACAAGGAATGAATCTCGGCATTCGCGATGCTGTCGCCCTAGCAGAGGTATTAATCGCCGCTCATCAAGCAGGCGAAGATATTGGTAGTAATGCGGTGCTAACAAGATATGCGAAGTGGCGTTCGCCGGAGAATTGGGTGATTCTGGCTTTTACCGACTTTCTCGATCGAGTCTTTTCGACCCGAATTCTCCCGATCGTCATTATCCGCCGGATTGGACTATTTTTACTCGATCGCATTCCAGTCTTTAAATACCTAGCTCTACGATTAATGACTGGACTAGCAGGCAAAATCCCCCAAGTTGCTAGATAAATTAATTATCAACTAATTCAAAGTTATCGTATCGCTCGAATGGTTGATGAATCCACGGATGATCAGGAAGGTAGCTAACGTAATAATTAGGTCTATAAATAGAGCAAGCTTTGTACCAGATGACCGCCGTTTTGAGTTCCTGAATCTCTGGATATTGGTCTTTCAGCCAGCTTACTGTTTGTTGGAGGGTAACGCCAGAATCTACTAAATCATCAACCAATAATATGCGATGACCAAACCTATTGCCAGTCATCGTGAGTTGATTAGCGATCGATAATTTACCACGCTCTGTTTGATGTTCGCCACCATAAGAACTAGCCGCTAAAATTGCTAAAGGTTGATGAAATATCCGCGAGAGAATATCACCTACTCGTAATCCACCTCTAGCGATACAGACAATGCGATCGAATTCCCATTGTGATTGATGGATTTGGTTGGCTAATGATTCGATCGATCGATGATATTCATCCCAAGATATCTTTAAATCGGACATAAAAAAGCAACGTTACTGAATTGGGCTATGAAAAGCTAGAAAAAATGGGCGCAGGGAATCGGAAAGTGCTGCTGGGCAATGGACACCTTGGTTAAATCCCTGTCTTTAAAAACGAACCTATTACTTATCACTTAATCCCAAATGCTTCCGCGCTGCCTCTGTGACAACTCGCCCCCTGGGAGTTCGTTGGAGATAGCCTATTTGCAATAAATAAGGCTCATAAACTTCCTCAATAGTATGACTATCCTCTCCCGTCGATGCGGCTAAAGCTTCCAATCCAACCGGACCACCATTAAACTGCTCCGTCATCGTTGTCAGCAACAATCGATCGACCCAATCCAATCCGAGTGGATCCACATTATAGATCTCCATTGCCGCACTCGCGGTCGATTCATCAATCGTAGAATGCCCTTTAACCTGGGCATAATCCCTCACCCGCTTCAAGAGTCGATTTGCGATCCTGGGCGTGCCTCGTGCCCTTCTAGCCACCTCGGCGGCTCCATCACTCGTCACCGACACATGCAAAATTTCCGCAGTCCGTTGAACGATTAGAGTTAGTTCATCTACCTCATAAAATCGTAACTTCTGAACGAGTCCAAATCGATCGCGTAATGGTGCCGTGAGCGAGCCTACCTTTGTGGTTGCCCCCACCAGCGTAAATCGAGGCAGGGGAATACTCCTGATTTTCGCAGTAGATCCCTTACCTACCGTAATATCCAACCGAAAATCCTCCATTGCTGGATAGAGAATTTCCTCCGTCATCCTCGGTAAGCGATGAATTTCATCGATAAATAAAATATCCCCTGGCTGTAACCCCATTAAAATCCCGACAATATCGCGGGGGCGTTCCAATGCTGGAGCAGCCGTAATCTTACAATTTACGCCCATTTCTGTCGCCAGAATCAGGGACATCGTAGTCTTTCCCAATCCAGGTGGGCCGTATAGTAACAGATGATCCAGCGATTCCTCGCGAACTTTCGCCGCTTGAATGGCAATATCTAAAACACCTTTGAGATCTTTTTGACCGATATATTCCCTGATACTACTAGGTCTGAGGCTTTCTTCCTGAATCTTTTCTTCAGAGTTGGTAGTCTCAGCTTGCAAGATCTCCGCATCCGCAGAGGCTAATGGTGCCGGAATCGCGGCTGGTTTCGGAGTACTATTCTTCCTCGTTTTGGGTGGCTGTTCGGCATCGGCGGCTGGCTGTTTGGAAGAAATAATTGCCATGTCAAAGGGAACGAGCTAGTGTGGGGCTAAATTGAATTAATACCAAATTAAATTGAACAAACGACAGATTGGTTCCTCCCCTTGGAAAGGGGAGGTTAGGTGGGGTAGACATCTGTCGCATTAATTCTTTAAATTGAATTAAGAGTAAAAGGCATTAGTTTACTTCCTAATAACTTAACGCAAGATGCCACCAATAAAAATAAGGGGTGAAACAATGTTTCATCCCTTGCTTTCGTTAATTAACTACTAACCAAATTAACCGCGACCGCTAGGTGCGTTACCTCTGGTTGGAGCTGTTTCAGGTGCAATCGGCGCGCTCATTACAGGGCTTTGCTTACAAGGGCAACCGATGCCGCCACCAGCAATTACGAGAAACTGATTGAAGTCGTTATTTTTGCCGGAAATTCCGTCATTCCAGGCAATCTTGACACCTTGAGTACCCAAAGCAGTAGCATCATTATCAAATTTAGCCAACTGTTTGCCGCCATTTTTATCTGGAGCAGAATAAACAGTAGTCGCTGGTTTACCTTTAGCCGTTGACTCCAGATAAAGTGTATAAGCAGTACCAGATTTGAAGGTAAATTCAGCAAAAGGCTTTCTGACGGATTTACCAGCAGTACCTGTAAAATTCTTACCTGGTTTATCTGTGGCGCGAGTTTCACTAATTAGTGGTGTTTTCTCGCCAGTTGCAGTATTGAGTACGCCAAAAGTCGATTGAGCGGCATTATTGGAGCTTAAAAATTGAAATTCAACGATCGTATCTCGATCGAATTGAACTGCTTGGTTATTGAATTGCTCTGCTGCACTAGCAGACTGAACCATTGTACCAAATGCTGCTGTCGCGATCGCACCGCAACCGATGAACAAATTCCGAACTTTAAATAGTTGTATCATTTGTATTAAGCGTGATTTTAATAACTGAGTCGAGGCTGGAGGAAAAGACGATCTTTATGATCGTCTTTAATTCTCAAATTCTAGATTGGATTAGTGAATTCGATCTCTTACCAAATTGTCAGATCGCTAGTAGATCCACCACCGCTCTTCACAGATTCTAGGAACTGAGTCGCTGCCGCTTTTGCAGCAGCGAGTTCTGCTGCTGCTTCTGCTTCCGCAGCTCTGGCTGCCAGCAATTCTGGGCTAGGAGTAGTGTTGTTGCTACCAACAACATCCGCATTTGGGCAACCGCAGGCTGCAATATCGCCAGGTTCGCGACCATAACGTACAGAGTTATTACGGGATGAGGCATTACCCTGTTTCGCTTCTGCTTCTGCTAATGCTGCGGATGCTAGTGAATGTTTACCCATAGCCGAGCTAAACCGGTCTCCCATGCCTTTAGCCGCAGCGAGCTGACTGGAGCTAAATCCGGATTTGAAACCGCTACCACCACCATTGCTGCGGTTAGGACCAGCCGTAAAACCGCCGCCACCATTTGAGGTGTCTCCACCACCACCATTGGAGATATTCGAGATACCTTTACCCCCTTTATCCTTGCCAGAATTATCCTTACCGCCAGAGATATCGGGACCACCGCCATTGGAGATATCAGTAGTACCCTTACCACCTTTGTCCTTGTCCTTGTCCTTGTCACCCTTGCCCTTGTCACCACCGACATCCTTGCCACCACCATTGGAGACGTTGGGACCACCACCATTGGAGACGTTGCCGCCGCCACCATTGGAGACATTACCACCACCAGCGTTGGAGACATTACCACCACCACCATTGGAGACGTTTCCGGCGATTAGGACGGTACCCAGATTGGATTGAGAATTTTTGGTGCCAAATTGTTCGGTTGCATTCGCAGACTGAACAAAGCCACCGATTGATGCTGTCGCGATCGCGCTACAGCCCACGATTAGTTTATGATACTTAGATATGTTTAGCATTGGTATCGAACGTTAGTGAATGTTTGATTGTTGAAAATTGAGACAGCCGTGGATTTTTGAGAGTTGCAATCTGCTCTAAAAAGTCTAATGACTCTAGAAGTTGAAAGCTACACTCGCGCCCAATACAAATCTTGCGCCAGCAGGAGCTGCACTAGGATTGGCTGAATTTGAGATTCCAGCAATGTCCCGAAAAGCAGGAGTGATTACCAACGGGAAGTTCTCGAATGGGGCAATTGATACGCCTGCGGCTAGATCTTGCCCCGTCCATTCGACGACTGCACTGACTGGTCTAGCTACTCGTACTCCAACGGAACCGAACACATTTAATCCAGTTGGATTTAAGATGTTCTCATTAAAAGGTAAGAATACACCACTTCCCACTCCGCCTGTCACCGCCACACGGCTGAATGGTTCGTTGATATCTTCACGAGTACGGAAGATCTTGGTACCGACAGCGTAGTAGGAATTAGTAGGATAATCAGAGCCATTATTACTGGATCCCGCAACAGCATTACCATTGCGACCTGGACCAAAATTAGTTTGGATAAACTGGTTCCAACCGACGGCTACAGCAGAGTCTTCGCTTAACCGCTTATGCACTTTGATGTTAAATGCACCACTACCAAAAGCCGAAGAGGAACCAAAACTATTGATACTATACGATAACTCAGCTCCAACCGAATTTGTCGCATCGCCCAATCCAATTCCAAAACCTGCTTCACCATCAGAAGTTCGGGTGTATCTAGTGCGATTTTGATAACTTAGGGCAAAGAAAACTAGGTTATTATCAGCACCGAACCCAACTGGATTGAAGACCGAAAAGCCAGGAGAGGTTCTGGGATTATAGCTATTGAACTTGTCTGTTGCTGGAGGCTGAGTACCATTATTAATGTTATTCAGCCGATCCTGCAATTCTTTGTTTTCTGAATTAGTAGGATTAGTAGGCGTTTCTGTCGGACTGGGAGGTGCTGGTGGAACTTGGGCTAAAGTGCTGTCTGCAACCACTGGTGTTGCTGTGGTTGCGTAGTAACCTAGGTTGGAAAATCCACCCAAACTAGCGGCATTACCAGTTGCGAGGTTTGCACTGGACTTGATGTCGGGTCTAGCATGAGCGGCTGATGCACTGACTAAAGACAGTGTCCAACAACAGCCAACATACCACAGTAATTGCTTCATGATTGAATTTTCCCGAATATCTTTATAGAGTTAAAATTGATGATAGTGCTATACCGATCGAAAATATCAGCTATTATGCTTAGACAAGCTCGAACTTAGTTTACCTTACTACATTTTTCTAAATACTAACATGGCACTGTTGACAATCGTCAGCCATATTACTCAACTAGGATCTATTGACATGATCATTTTTGTGTTTAGTACTTCAATATATAGTCGGTCATCGCATGAGCTGTTAACTAAGTTCCCTAGTCTAGATATAGCAATTTGAGCGGAGTTTATTGAAGATAGGATCTAGCCAGAGAGCGAGGATATGCTTGCTACTAAAATTTATATCCAAGTTAGATCAGTCTGAATTCTTGAAGTATTTAGTAGCAGATAAAATGCTTGGCGACGTTACGTATAAACACTGATTCCACTGGTATGAAAAATCCTGGTAGATTAGTGCTACTTGCGATCGAAGACTTGCGATCGAAGATTTGCGCTCAAATCCTCTATGAGACACCTGTGAGTTGCCCGCAGAGGAGTGACTAACTATATCAACATTTATAACTTAACATTGCAATTTTCTATTCCAGATGAACGTGCTCTCTCAATTGTTCCCACTCGATCTCCAAGATTAACACCAACTTCTAAAAATATCAGCGTTGCTGAATTGCTGAATTGCTGAATTGCTGAATTGGGGAATGGGAGACTGGGGGATTTGTGAGTATCCAACATGAAAAATCATATATTTAATTCAGCAACGTCAAAATATCTAAGTAGCTCCTGACAGCTAGTATGAGATAATTTAGATTCATGAGCCGCAACGAAGAATTTTACGAAAGCAATGCCGACAGCGACTACAACCTCAAATATGACTGCGTTTCCGCTCACGGCTGTAGTTGGGCAAGAGGCGATCAAATTAGCCCTACTGCTGACTGCTGTCGATCCGAGTTTGGGCGGAATTGCGATCGCTGGCGGACGCGGTACGGCTAAATCGGTGATGGCGCGGGCGATTCACTCGCTTTTACCACCGATTGAGATTGCGGTGGGTGGGATTAGTAATTGCGATCCGAATGCGCCGAATGAGTGGGATGACAGGTTATTGGAGGCACGGGAAGCCAATCCCAGTATGGAATTACAGACGATGGTGATTCCGGCTCCATTTCTTCAGATTCCGTTGGGAGTGACGGAGGATCGGTTATTGGGTTCGGTGGATTTGGATAAATCGGTGCAGGAAGGTGCGGCGGTATTTCAGCCAGGATTATTGGCTCAAGCTCATCGGGGCGTATTGTACATCGATGAAATTAATCTGCTCGACGACCAAATTTCCAATCTGTTGCTGAGTGTATTGACAGATGGACGCAATCAGATCGAACGGGAAGGGATTAGCTTTCAACATCCCTGTAGACCGCTGCTGATTGCCACCTACAACCCCGCAGAAGGGGGCTTGAGAGAACATTTGCTCGATCGCATCGCGATCTCTTTATCGGCTGATGGCGTGCTGGAAATCGACCAACGAGTGGAAGCGGTAGGACAAGCGATCGCCTATAGTTCATCGCCGATAGCTTTTCTCGCCCAATATACTGAGGAAATCGATAATATCAAAACCCAAATCCTGTTAGCGCGGGAATGGTTGAAAGATGTCGAAATTACTAGAGAACAAATTACATATCTAGTCACTGAAGCTTTACGGGGTGCGGTGATGGGACATCGCGCCGAATTATTTGCCGTGCGGGTAGCAAAAGCAGCGGCGGCTCTAGAAGGACGGACAAATGTCAATGCGGACGATCTCCGTCGGGCGGTAGAATTGGTCATCGTTCCTCGCGCCACAGTGCTGCAAACTCCACCCGACGAGAATAATCCCCCACCACCACCGCCGCCACCTCAGCCGCAAGACGAATCCGAACAGGATCAAGATGAGCAGGAAGAGGATGATAATGAGGACGAGGAGCAGGATAATGAAGATCAGCCGGATGAGCCGCCGAATATTCCCGAAGAATTTATCTTTGATATCGAAGGGGTAATCTTGGATGACTCCGTGATGTCCTTTGCTCAAACCGCTCAACAGAAACAGGGCAAATCGGGCAGCCGCAGCATGGTATTTTCCGAAGACAGGGGCAGGTACGTAAAACCGATTTTACCCAAGGGGAAAGTCCGTAGAATAGCCGTAGATGCAACATTGAGAGCAGCGGCACCCTATCAGAAGTCGAGAAGATTGCGTCAACCCGATCGCAAGGTGATCGTCGAACAGGGCGATATTCGCGGTAAAAAATTGGCGCGTCGATCGGGTGCGCTGGTAATATTTGTGGTAGATGCTTCGGGTTCGATGGCTCTGAATCGGATGCAATCAGCCAAGGGTGCGGTGATGCGCCTGCTGACGGAAGCCTATCAAAATCGCGATCAAGTTGCCTTAATTCCGTTCCGAGGTGAACAAGCTGAGGTATTATTACCACCAACTCGATCGATCGCCATGGCAAAACGCCGTCTCGAACGCCTCGCCTGTGGTGGCGGTTCGCCGTTAGCACATGGTTTGACTCAAGCCGTGCGGGTGGGTGTGAATGCTCAAAGTACGGGCGATGTCGGACAGGTGGTAATTGTGGCGATTACCGATGGACGCGGAAATGTGCCGTTAGCACGTTCTTTAGGTGATACGATCGATCCTGAGAATAAGCCAGATATTAAGCAGGAGTTATTAGATATTGCATCGCGGATTCGAGCAATTGGGATTAAGTTATTGGTAATCGATACCGAGAATAAGTTTATCTCGACTGGTTTTGCGAAAGAATTAGCGAAGCAAGCTAATGGTAAATATCATCATTTACCAAAAGCAACCGAGCAAGCAATTGCAGCTACAGCTATGAGTGCGATCGGTGATATGAGATAATTCGTCTGAACTATGATTAAAATGATTGAATGATGAACTATGATGGGCTTCTAGGAGTCAATCATAGCCTATCTAATTAATCACTATAATCATAGTTCAGACAATTGAGTCCGCTGAAGCTACTCTAGATGCTAGCATTGCCAGTCTGCAAGAAATTCATTGAGAGCTGATTCTCAATTTTATAATTCATCAAAATATAGCATCTATCTCCGAACCTATGACGATCGAACGCCCAAGTACACGCGGACATTTATTAACCGAACAAGTCAATGTAAATAGTGCCAATCTCGATCGACTCAGCACATTAGATCTGGTAGATTTGTTTAATAAAGAAGATATTAATACAATCAATGCGATCGCCGGAGCTAGAGTAGAATTAGCAGAGGCGATCGATTTAATTGCAGATAATCTCCGTCAGGGTGGACGCTTATTCTACATCGGCGCGGGTACTAGTGGAAGATTGGGCGTATTAGATGCGGCTGAATGTCCGCCGACTTTTTGTACGCCACCGGAATTAGTCCAGGGATTGCTGGCTGGTGGTGCTGGGGCGTTGGTGAAGAGTTCGGAAGGGTTGGAGGATATCGCGAGTGATGGTGCTCAGGCGATGGTAGATAATCATATTGGTGAATATGACGTGGTAGTGGGCATTACCGCTGGTGGTACTACGCCTTACGTACATGGGGCGATCGAGTCTGCCAAGCAACGGGGGGCGAAGACGGTATTTATCGCCTGTGTGCCCGCAAATCAGGTCGCTAGCATCGCTGATATTGATATCCGATTACCTGTAGGCGCGGAGATTGTATCGGGATCTACACGGCTAAAATCGGGGACTGTGACGAAGATGGCTTTGAATATTCTCTCGACTGGCTCGATGGTAAAATTGGGTAAAGTGTATGGGAATCGGATGGTGGATGTGGCGGTGACTAATACTAAGTTACTCGATCGAGCTTTGCAGATGATTCAAGATTTGACACAATTAGAACGGGATGCGGCGAGTGAGCTACTGGAAGCTAGCGGTCGATCGGTTAAAGTGGCATTATTAATGCACTGGACTAAAGTCGATCGATCGAAAGCAGAAGAAATCTTAGCTCAGAATCACGGACAATTACGATCTGCTGTTGATAGTCTGTAGCTGAAATCCAGACGAGGTGAAGTGCCAACCCTCCGGTAAGACACAGCCCCGACTTCTTAGAGAAGTCGGGGCTGTAGCGTAATTCCGAAAAGTCCAGTCCTTAAACGTTTCTAGTAGTCTAGTTTTTTAAAATAAAACGCTTGAAATCCGTATTTTGTCGTCAATAATTTAATTTACTAACATTTAGCCCGACAACATATCCCCAATAATTCGCGCGGTTGCAGGGGCGAGTAAGATCCCATTCCGATAGTGTCCAGTCGCGACTAATACCCGTTTATTAGTGCCGACTCGATCGATTACTGGAGCTGGGCGATGATTGGGGCGAGGGCGCAATCCTTGCCAGGTGCGGATAATTTCACCTTGAGCTAAATCTGGACAAATATCGATCGCAATTTGTTTGATTTTGTCTAAATGTTCGGCTTCAGCTTTCATCACACCATCAATGGCAAATTCTACTGTCGCACCTATCCAATAATCGTTACCGCCACAAGGGACAATATTTACATCATCACTAACGATTACTGGTTGAAAGTCGGGATTACCCAATGGTTGAGGTAGACGGATTTGGAAAGCTTGTCCTAAAACAGGTTGAATCTCAATTGGGGCGTGTGGTGCGAGTAAACTAGTCGAACCCAAGCCAGCGGTGACGATGACCCATTCACTAGTTATGGTAGATCGATCGGGTGTGAAAATATCACAGCTTAGGGGGTTCTCAGCGGTGATAGACTCGATCGATTGATCGAAATGAAATTTTACCCCATTCTTCTTTGCCGCAGCTACTAAGGCATTTGTCAGGGCAACTGGATCTACTTGTAAATCTTGGGGCGAGTAGACAGCGGTACCTGTAAATTGACGATTAATTTGCGGAAGTTGGGCATTTAATTTACGTGCATTCCACAATTCTAGTTGCCATTCTTGTTCGGTGCGAGTGGCGACTAATTGCTCCCATTTAGCTAAATCATCCTCAGATGATAATATTTTGACGATGCCTTGGGAGTTGTGGGGAATCTTCGATTTAGTAATCTTTTCTAGTTCGGGAATCAGGCTTTGATAACGAGTAATACTTTCCTTGCGGAAGTTCCAAGCGCGTCCTTTTACCTTTTGACTGATGATTCCCATCAATACGCCTAGAGCTGCTCCTGTTGCTGCTTGAGCTGGCTGTTGGCTATCGTAGACATCGATTTTACATTCATTCGAGCAACTCAGTTCGTAAGCAATTGTCGCGCCAATAATGCCGCAGCCGATAATAGTGATGCTGGTAGGCATTTTTGATTTTGATTTTGATTTTGTGTTGGGGTATGGGGTATGGGGTATGGGGTATGGGGCGATAGTTATTTCTTTCCCCTTTCCCCTTTCCCCTTTCCCCTTTCCCCTCAATTACGCTTTAGGCAGCAAACTGGAGAAAGTAGCGATATCTTTCATTGCTTCGCCGTAGTTGCGAATCGCGCCTGCATAGTCATTGTTACCAGCGGCTTCATCGATTTTATTGAAGTGAACAAAGACTTCTTTGCTAGTCGCTAAAGCTTTTTCTTTGCTACCAGGTAATAACTCTCTGGATAAACCAGACATCAGGATGCGGATATCGCCCATAGGTCCGTGGATAAAGGATTTGACATTATTCCAATCGCGTTTTTGAATCATTGTCGCGAGTTCGGGTAGTCGAGAAGTTAGTGCGGTAACATTCTTGGTGGAAGTCTGAATTTGGACCAGTTGAGCTGCACTATAAGTGGGAGCCTTGGCTTCGGTGCCATCGCCACAACTAACGACGAAGACAGAAATAAAGACAAGCAGCAGGGATATGAGTGGACGAAATAAGGACATAATTGTAAGAGATTAATTAAATCAATCGATGATGATCTCAGCATACTAGAATTGCCGTGCCATCCGCAATCTGTCCTGTTTCGCACCGCTTTAGGCTCTAGTCGAAACTTAGCATAACTTATCACTCAATCACCGATGTTTAGAGTATTTACAAAAGATTACGATCGGACATTCGATCGATGGACGGATGCTTTAACAGCGGGGAATTCGCTCAAGTCGAAGTGTAAGAGTTTATTCCAAGATATTCGCATTTTTGATGGCGAAGAGTTGATTTGGATCTACAGTCGATCGCATACATATCCTCAGTATATTGGCGCAGGTGTATATGACAAACTTGCGCGATTATTCTTACTCGAAAATGCCCCGATGATCGATGTAGAAGTAGATGATGACACAGCCCAATCTTAATTCATTCCCTGGTTGGCAAGGACATTTACAGTTAACCTATCGCCACCACCGCGCCACAACTCAAGCGGTGCAAAATCAAGGTACCGCGCCACTAAAAGTCCAACGCTCGTTTTATCCTGAAGATGCGGCGATTTGTCACAATACGATTTTGCATACAGCAGGTGGAATCGTTGGTGGTGACAGACTCCAACTCGATATCGATCTCGAACCCCAATCTCGCGCGGTAATTACCACCGCAGCGGCTGGTAAAATCTATGGTAGTAATGGTACGGCTGCAATTCAATCGATCGTGCAGAACATCGGCGAAAATGCCTGTCTAGAGTGGTTACCCCAAGAAAACATCGTATTTAATCAAGCAATCTTTCACCAGCACTTACGAGTTAATTTAGCCCCAACGGGGAGCTGGTTGGGATGGGAGATAAATCGATTTGGCAGAACTGCACGCGGCGAAAGATTTACCCAAGGTGTCTGGAAATCCGCAACGGAAGTATATCGCCAAGATAAACCAATTTGGATCGATCGACAGGTATTATATGGTGATGAAATGGTCGATAGTCCTCATAGTTTAGCAGGACACTCGATCGTCGGTAGTCTCGCCTGGATTGGCGCAGAAGTAAGTAAAGATCTAGTAATTGAGGCTCGATCGATCTTCGATGGCGAACCTAGTAAAATAGGAGTCACCCGTCTGACAGAAGGGTTATTATGTCGTTATCGTGGCGACTCCACCACTGAAGTTCGTCAGTGGTTTACCGCTGTTTGGCATTTACTCCGCTATTCATTTCTCAAAAGTCCACCCATTCATCTACGAGTATGGCAGTAATATTTCCCGATCGCATTTAAGTGTTTTGATATAATGAACTATAATCCCAAATTCCATCATCGGCGTTCGATCCGGCTGAAAGGATATGATTATTCGACGGCTGGGGCTTATTTTATTACTATTTGTACTCACGAACGAGAACAAACATTTGGCGATGTTCTCGATCGAACAATGGTTCTAAATGAATTAGGGCATATTGCTCAATTACATTGGCAGAAATTAGCACGACATTATTCCCATCTAATTGTAGATCGATCGGTAGTCATGCCCAATCATCTGCATGGTATTATTTTATTGGATTTATCGATTCTCCACGAGAGAGGCTATGCCAACGACGATAGCAAGTCGATTTCGGAAATTATTGGCAGTTTTAAAACATTTTCGGCGAGAGCAATCAACAAGATTCGCCAACTGAATGGCGTTCCTGTCTGGCAAAGAAATTATTACGAGCGCATTATTTAGAACCGAAACAGAATTAGATTATGTCAGACAATATATTATCGATAATCCTATAAATTGGCAGACAGATGTCAATCATAAAATTCGGTAAAATTTACATCCACAGATCCGTAGGGGCTGGTTTATGCTAGTAATTTAAGCTTAGTAATAACAACGTTTAAACAAAACCCGCCCACCCCCACAAACGACCTCCATATTGGCATCAATTCACAGATGCGGTTGTATCGCAATAGTTGTAAACGGTTGTTAAATGCTGGTGAGGTTGGGCGGGTTTTGTTTAGATGTTAATTCCACAGCGATATTAATTAGCATAAACCAGCCCCTACGGATTTGTGTAAATGCTGAAGGTGCAACGGTCAGCTTATACTTAAGATGAAGTGTATTCGCAGTCCTCTTTGCCCCCAATCTCTCATCATGCAGCTATCACCCCAAGAAAAAGATAAACTTCTAATCTTCACCGCCGCACTAGTCGCTGAACGTCGCAAAGCTAGAGGATTGAAGCTCAACTATCCAGAAGCGATTGCCTACATCTCTGCGGCGATTCTAGAGGGTGCTAGAGATGGGCAAACCGTGGCTGAATTAATGAATTATGGTAAGACTCTACTCACCCATGATGATGTGATGGAAGGGATTCCCTCGATGATTCACGATGTTCAGGTCGAAGCTACATTTCCTGATGGTACCAAATTAGTTACCGTTCACGATCCGATTTTATGACAGAGCAGATTTTTTACATTTCTCCACTAATTCGGATTACATTGAGCTTATTGCATATCTCATTGATGATTCCGTTGCCATTTTTAGCAACATTTACCCATGCAGAAATTCCAGCTTGGCTGTTGTGGATGGGAATTGGCTTGGGATTTGGCGCATTGCAAGGCGGATTGAGTCAGCGAGTTGTCGTGACAGATAGAGCTATTGCCGTTAATTATCCCATCTGGGTACCAAATTTCTTTGCCAAAAGTTGGACATTAGTTTGGGGCGATATTAAAGAATTAAAAATGCGGACGACTGGACAGGGTGGATTAGTTTATTATTTTATTAACGATCGGGGTGCAGGCTTTTTGCTACCGATGCGGATTGCTGGATTTAATAACTTAGTCAAACTGATTCAACAATATAGTTCGATTGATACAACAGATATCTATCCACTCGCTCAACCCTGGATGTATTTTGCCCTATTAGGATTAACTGGCTTCTTATTATTAACCGATGTTTGGACAATCTGGACAGCAATCACAATCTAATTAACTTGACGATCGATAATTCCTATGGTTGACTCATTTGCCCAGCACTATCATCAACGCACAAAATACGATCCAGAAACGATCGCATCCAAAAGTCAGGGGTTAGACTGGAGTACACAACCATCACCATATAAGGAATATAAAATCGGCACGATTTACGATCTTAAGCCATATTTACAATCGACAAAACAAGATCCAGATAATCATTGGTGGCAGAGATTATCACTATTTTTATTGTGTAGTTATGGATTGACGGCTAGAGTCCAGACGATGGGCGATCCGATGTATTTACGGGCGGCTCCATCGGCGGGAGGATTGTATCCAGCAGAGATTTATTTAGTATCGCGGGGTAATAGTTTATTACCCGCTGGACTATACAATTATCAAGTCAAAGATCATACTCTGATTCACTTTTGGGCGAATGATGTTTGGCAAAATATTCAGGTAGCTTGTTTCATGCATCCAGCCTTAATGGTTGCGGATATCGCGTTAATTACTACAGCCGTATTTAATCGATCGGCATGGCGATATCAAGATCGCGCTTACCGCCGAATTTTTCTCGATACTGGGCACTTATTAGCTAATATTGAACTAGCTGGATCGATGAATGGTTTCCGTCCCTATTTTGTCGGTGCTTTTGTCGATCGATCTATTAACGACATCCTATATCTCAATGCAGATGAAGAAGGTGCTGTCACCATTATTCCTTGTGTCGATCTCGATATCCATTCAGATAAAATTACACCATCTTTTCCATCGGCATTACCTTCGAGAACTAATCTAGAATATCCAGATTTACCCGACGGACAATTGCTAAAATATTGTCATGAAATGACTGAGATTACTACCTTTAGACAGTTACCAGCCAACCCCGCCGATGTAGATCCAGTGCCCTTGGATGATAAGTATAACTTCCCGTTCTGTCTCAAAATATCAACAGCAACAGATCCGATCGATTGGCAAGATAATTTACCCTTATCTGGACTAGAAGATACTATCCTCAAACGCCGCTCTACCCGCTCTTTCACGGGTGCAGAACTAACAATCGATGAACTCAGAGCCATTCTCGATTTTACCTATCATCCCGCCCATTATACCAACCAACATTTAGATCCGCATCCCGATTATTTCGATCTAAGTTTAATCGAAACATTCATTGCTGTTTCGGGGGTGAAAGGACTGGAAGAAGGCTGTTATTATTACGCACCTAGAGCACAAGAGCTACGGCAAATTAGGTTCAAAAACTTTAGACAAGAGTTGCATTATCTCTGCTTGGGGCAAGAATTAGGACGCGATGCTGGCGCGGTAATTTTTCACACAGCGGATCTAAAAAAAGCTATTCTCAAATATGGCGATCGAGTGTATCGTTATCTACATTTAGATGCCGGACATTTAGGGCAAAGGTTGAATTTGGCAGCGATTCGTTTGGAGCTGGGTGTGAGTGGAATTGCCGGATTTTTTGACGATCGAGTTAATGAAGTTTTGGGTATTCCAGATGATGAGGCGGTACTTTATATTACTACTTTGGGTCGTGCGAGGTAATAGGTAATAGATAATAGGTAATAGGTAATAGGTAATGATTAAAACTTACATCACGGTAATTAGTGTGATTTTGGCGATTGCGATCTTTTTGCCAATTTCACCGACATTTGCAGATCCAAATTCTAGTACGGTAAAAGTCAAACCAGCGACTGTAAATCTGACTGGAACTATTCATAAATTAGCCGTAGAAGGCACCTGTTATCAACTGGATACTGATAATGGTAAGAAGTACGAATTGATGGGTAAGTTTCCGAAAATAGAGGGGACGAGAGTGCAGGTACGTGGAGTTATCGATCCAGATATTGTCACTATTTGTCAAGTTGGACAAGTTGTGAAAGTCAGATCTGTACGAGTGATTAAATAATGTTTTTACACCCTATCAATTTAAAGAAACCCGACTTTTTGAAAAAGTCGGGTTTCTGGCGAGATATCCGTATTTAATCTGGAGTAGCTAATGGTGCTTTTAATACTGTTGGAATTGCGGTGATAATTCGATCGATTATTTCTGCCGAAGTGAGATTTTGACTAATCGAAATCTGAATATCGGCTTGGGCATATCGATGGCGACGTTCTGCCAGAATCGTAGCTAATTTGGCATGAAGATCTTCTGCAGTGGCTAGCAGTGGGCGCGTGGTGTCATCCTGAAGACGTTCGACGAGGAGATCTAGCGATGGATCTAGCCAAATTACCAAGCCTTGATGTAAGTGGTTCCAATTTTCCCGCTCGATGGCAATGCCGCCACCTGTCGCAACTATCAACCGAATATGTGCAGAGACTTCCGCCAACACTTTCGTTTCTGTTTGACGGAATTCTGCTTCGCCAACTGCTTGAAAAATTTCGGCGACACTTTGACCGACTAACTTTTCGATGGTAGAGTCAGTATCGAGGAAACTATAGCCTAACTGCTGGGCGAGTAAAGGACCGATGGTACTTTTACCAGAACCCATCATACCAATCAGATAAATATTTAGTCCTTGCAAGTCAAACATTATAAGCTAGTAAGCAGCTAAGTCGAATAGTAAAGTAAAGGGGAAAGGTTAATGCTGTTCAGCGACAATAGTTTATTTTTGAGTAAGGTCTACTAATTCCAATTCGCTGATGCGAAATGTGACCATTTTATCCCAGTTACCGCCTTCAAAAATTACCGCTGCTTTTCCGTCGGTGACTCGTTGGACGAATCCTTGAAAACCGTAGTAGATATCGTTAATATTTTTGACGCGAATAGTCGAACCTGGCAAAATCATGGGGATCGCTGTTAGAATAATGAGATGAGTCTATCGTTAGTTTAGCTCGTTGGTGTAGCCTCTGGTCAAGAAAATTGAGACGCTCAAATATTCAAGATTTAATAATTGAACCAAACGTAGATAGTGGGCGGCGATCTGTGCGATATAGCTATTGGTGTAACCGTTGCTGCAACAGAAATTTGCCCACCCTACAGAGTGCAAGTAATATTGCCACGAGTGGCGATTACTCGATGCGAGTGGGACTGAGCAAACAGATGAGATTATCACCTTTGGTTTGGATGGCTTTACGATCTTCACGCAATTCCTTCATCAGCCTGGTTACTGTAACGCGAGTAGTCCCGATCGCACTAGCAATTTGAGCGTGAGTGAGTGGAAATGGCAAAAAATAACCTTCATTACAAGGTTCGCCAAATTCCTCAATTAACAGGGTTAAATAGCCAAGTAATCGCTCGATCGTGTGGCGTTGTCCGAGGGTATTTAACCATAGTAACTTCCGTTGGTGTTGATAACGGAAGGAATCTAAGATTTCACGGCGGAAACTGGGGAAATTTTCTAAATCGTGCCAATACATCCAAAAAATCGCCGTATTGTCAGTATGGGCAAAAGCTTGAAGTGTAAATGGAGATCGATCGATAATTTCAAAGGGCTGTCCCGCACCAACAAAGCCCAAAAAGGTTTCATCTCCACTTTGCAGTGGAAATTCTGGAGCGATGTTTTGGTGTGGGTATTGTGGTGGTTCGGTTTCGGCTGTACCAGTCAGGCGGATAGTACCACGCTGAACTAAATATAGCAACCCAGATCGAGTCGGGATCTGAGCGTCTTTAGCGAATGTACGATAGCGATAATGTTCTTGCGCCCAATCTAGCAGTCGGTGCCAGGTTGAGAGCGAACGAGTATTTTTTTGTTGGGTAGATGATGATGAATGCATAACAAACCAGCAGAATGGCAGATGTTTTTCAATGATTCTACATGTATTTTGATGTAGTTAATCAGTTTTATTTTAGTCTGGAATGTACTTAAAGTTTTAAATCGGGGTTTGGATTTGAAGATTTTTCCTTTGTCAGACCTGATTTTACTACCATTAGCACCTACAATTACCAGAACAATTGCGGACTATTTACTGTCGATCTCTCAGCAACCTTACCTCAATGCACTCCAAAAAAATGGCGAGCATGTCGTTACTGATTTACCGCAAGACTTGTCTTGGCAGTGGCAGTTTCAGAAATCTATCCGGCAAATCTCTACATCACAATACCAGTATGTCAGCACGATCGCGCATCAATTGGCTGCAAAATCATCATTAACGCCATTAGAAATTTGCCAAAATCTCCACAGCCCAATTTCGCTTCTGCCAGCTAGCCCATCATCCTTTCACTTGGAGCTATACTATTGGTATAACGATACTGGCTATATTTATTTTCAACTCACCCCTAAATCGATCGAGATTTGGCTCAATTATATTCATGATTTGTCGTTGGCGGAGCTGCTCCATTCCTGCGGAACGCTACGCGTTGGCGGAGCCTCTCCTGTGGAGAAACGGAGAATTGATTTGCCCCCTTTAGCTGGTAATTCACAATTGATTGACTCTTTGGCAGAACATCGCCCTGGGAGCATCGATTTAGCAATATATGCCCATGCACGATGTTGCTCGTTATTAAAATTAGCTGATACTGAGAAATTGGTTGCGATTACAGATAAATGGCAAATTAGTACATCCAACTGGTTGCTTGATGTAGTATCAGCCGAGGATGGTCTCACGGCAGAGTTCGATCACATTTTTGAGCACCCTATAGAGCGACAGCTAATTCAGAGCTTGATGGCAGCTTTAGATGCAATCTACAGCGATATTTGGAAGTTGCCATCATCGCAATTTGAATCGACTGACAGAATTGTACCTAGCGATAATGGACACCGAAGATCGCCGAATTGGACTAAATTAACAATCGATCTCGCTCAGAGCTGGCTGGAGTTTTATCGGCACTGTCAGATTTTCGGCAAGATCGCTCCACGTCTAGCCATTTCCAGGTGCGGTTTAACTGCGATCTCGCGGCGTTATTTACAGGTGTTGTTAGAACATTATTTGGATGTTAAAGCCGCAGTGGAATTGTAGAAATCGGCATCGATTGTCAGGTTTTCAATCTTCACCGCCAATATTTAAAATGTCAGTCCTCAATCACAATTTACCTTGTTTGCATTTATATCGATGATTGCCTATATTGACATATATCGATATAAATGTAGGCTAGAAAATACGCTGCAACCTGCGCCTAATTTAATCGATCGATCCCCAGACACCGTAAGATAAGTAGATTAGACAAATATTTTAACTAATATTGTGAAAGCGATTACTTTACTCGGTTCTACTGGCTCGATCGGCACTCAAACGTTAGATATCGTCGAACACAATCCCGATAAATTTCGGATTGTCGGACTGGCAGCGGGTAGCAAAGTGGAGATGCTCGCCCAACAAGTGCGTCAATTTCGCCCAGAAATTGTGGCGATTGGGAATGAAGCCAAGTTAGGTGATTTAAAAGACGCGCTCTCAAGTTTAGATTACCATCCGATCATCGTCGCTGGCGCGCAAGGAACGATCGAAGTCGCCAGTTATGGTGACGCTCAAAGTGTCGTCACTGGAATCGTCGGCTGTGCAGGACTTTTACCGACAATTGCCGCAATTAAAGCGGGTAAAGATATCGCCCTGGCTAACAAAGAAACCCTAATCGCTGGTGGCCCAGTCGTGCTACCGTTAGTCGAGAAACATGGGGTAAAATTACTCCCAGCAGACTCCGAACATTCCGCCATTTTTCAATGTTTACAAGGTGTTCCCGCTGGAGGATTGCGCCGAATTATTCTCACGGCTTCCGGTGGAGCCTTCCGAGATCTACCCGCTGAGAAATTAGCCTCCGTGACGATTGCTGACGCGCTCAAGCACCCAAATTGGTCGATGGGACAAAAAATCACGATTGACTCGGCTACCCTGATGAACAAGGGATTAGAGGTGATCGAGGCGCATTATTTATTTGGGGTTGATTACAACGATATCGATATCGTCGTCCATCCACAGAGTATTATTCACTCGCTGATCGAGCTTCAGGATACATCAGTATTGGCACAATTAGGTTGGCCAGATATGCGACTACCATTACTATATGCCCTATCATGGCCCGATCGGATCCAGACTGACTGGAAAAAATTCGATCTCGTCACAGCAGGGGATTTAACATTCAGAGCACCCGATCGCGAAAAATATCCTTGTATCAACCTAGCATATACCGCAGGCAAAGCAGGCGGCTCGATGCCAGCAGTTCTAAATGGTGCAAATGAGCAAGCAGTGGCACTCTTTTTGGCTGAAAAAATTCACTTCTTAGATATTCCGAAGGTGATCGAAAAAGTCTGTGACAAACACCGTAACGATTTTACCTTAACACCTAGTTTAGATGACATTTTAGCCGCTGATATTTGGGCACGACAAATGGTACTCGAATTCAGTCAACAGGTGGTTGCGTAAAATTGAATGTTATGATTGAATTCCGATCTCTGTGGCGAAATTCTGGGAGTTAGATCTTATTGCCATCACATGCTGAAACTTACGTCCAAACGCCCATCAGTCAGTTAAATATGAGTAACTTGACAACAATCGAGACTTGAATTCGATTCTGCATCGATTTTAGACTGATTCATATGATAAAATTGACCCTCTCCGTGTTTGATATATTAGTTGTTTGAGGGTCGATCGCATGAGTGGCTTAAAGGGTAGAGATTTACTGAGCATGACAGATCTGAGTGCTGAAGAGACACTTACCCTGCTCCAACTCGCCGCCGATCTCAAGCAAGGTAAAATTAAACCGATTTGTCGAAAGAGTTTAGGGTTGCTGTTTTATAAGGCTTCGACACGGACGCGGGTGAGCTTTTTTGCAGCTATGAGCCAGCTAGGAGGGCAGGTAATCGACCTAAATACTAGTTCGATGCAAATTGGTCGTGGGGAGCCGTTGGCGGACACTGCGCGGGTATTAGATCGGTATTTGGATGTATTGGCGATTCGGACTTTCGCGCATGGGGATGTGGAAACTTATGCAAACTATGCAAAAATGCCAATTATTAATGCGCTGACTGATTTAGAGCATCCTTGTCAGGTGTTGGCAGATTTACAGACGATTCAGGAATATTTCGGACAGTTGGCTGGTTTGAAGCTGGCTTATCTTGGCGATGGGAATAATATGGCGCATTCGCTGATGCTAGGTTGTGCGACTGTGGGGATAGATATTGCGATCGCCTGTCCAGCTAATTTTACTCCAGATGCGACGATTGTCGATCGAGCCAGATCGATCGCGGCAATTAATGGTACTGAAGTTGTCGTGACACAATCGCCGCAAGAAGCTGTCAGCAATGTTCACGTAGTTTATACCGATGTCTGGGCGAGTATGGGACAAGAAGCCGAAGCTGATACGCGGCTACCTGTATTTCAACCCTATCAAGTTAATCGCGAATTATTGACTCTAACGGATCCTGATTCAATCGTTCTCCACTGTCTTCCTGCTCATCGTGGTGAAGAAATCACTGAGGATGTTCTTGAGGGTACTCGATCTCTTGTCTGGGATCAAGCCGAAAATCGGCTCCACGCCCAAAAATCCTTACTAGTCAGCGTGCTAGGTGCTGACTAAACAACTACTCTACATAGCGTAGATTGTCTATTCGCTAAACCACTGTCTTGAAAAGGTGCTCCCTTGGACAAAACCCCAAGACCGCACTTTTCGCTAAACCACTTTTCGCCCCCTCTATCCTAAATATTTGTAACGATCGCTACCATAATGTAGATATCTCATGATTTTGGGTGGAAATCTAACAATATCAACATCTACCAAATCGCAAACAACGATGGAAACAGCGAACCTTTGTAACGCGAATGAAGTGCAATTAATTGCGGATCAGGATCTTCCTGATGCCATCACGGGGATGATTCAACAGCAAATTGCCAGACTCAAACAAGAATATAGCTACATTCTCAACTGTAAAGTGGATGTTGCCGTACCAGTATTTTACCAAACAGGTATTTATCAGGTGCGGATTGTGCTCACTTTACCAGATAATAATCTGAAGATCGAGCGAGATCCGACTCCAGATTATTATCAAGAGGATATTTATGTGGCGATTTGGAGTGCTTTTGATTTAGCGAGAAAAAAACTCAAAGAGCATTCAATTCTTACTAATGATGCGGGTAATATAGCTCCAGTCAAAAATGTTTCTTACCCATCGATTCGCACAGTCCGCCGTTGTCGAGGATATGCTCAAGGCTAGGCATAAATTAGTCAATATTATTAAAATGTGCGTATTGTTTCGGAATGCGCACATTTTAGATGTCTAAGTTGTTTAGTAGTGTTGTTAGTTCTTGAATCAGTACTTTACCGAGATTGTTGCGTGGGATTTGAGCAACGGGAATCCACTGCTTTGGAATTTTATATTTACTAATATTACCAGCAATCGCCTTCGATAAGATCGTGCCTGAAACAGGAATACTATTTTCAACATAGATCGCTACAACTACTTGTCCCCAATATCGATCGGTTAAACCAATTACCCAAGCATCTGAAACTAGTCCCGTTGCCATTATTGCATTGACAACCTCAATCGGAAAGACATTTTCACCACCTGTAATAATCTTACTGCTATTTCGACCTAAGATAGTTAGATAACCATCTGAATCGATCGATCCTAAATCGTCAGGCTCAAAATAAGTTAAACAGTTGACAGTAAAATTTTCAGGGAGGAGATCATTATTGTTTGTTAATGAAGCTAAGTTAGGAAAGTAGCCTAGCATTAATGATTTAGCTGTGATTCGGATCGATTTTTCATCCATATTAGCAGACGGCATTAATTCAATCTGGGCATGAGGTAGCACTCGTCCACAACTATTATTCATAGCTAAAAATTCGACGGGTTTAAGACTAGTAATTTGGGATGCCGTCTCTGTCATTCCGTAAGTTACAGCTAATGATATTCTAGCAATTCTCGCTCTAGTCAATAGCTCAATACTTGGCGGCGCGCCACCGAGCAAAATTGTGTGAAACTGTGCCAACCAATGTGAATCTAAATCTAATAATTTGGATAATTGGGTTGGTACAAGTGAGATAAAATAATCACCTATATCGATCTGACTAGTCATCAGACTTGGAGCTGTGCAAAGCTGCTGAAAATCGATAATAAATAACTTACCATCCGTTAGGATCGATCTAACTAATTGCATCAAACCACTCACATGATAGAGTGGCAGTGTACAGACTGCATTAATTTTGTCTACCTGATAAAATTCCTGAAATCCCCAAGCAGATGCACTAAGAGTTTCCCAAGTATGAATGGCAAATTTGACTTCTCCAGACGATCCTCCCGTCGGAATCATAATTGTATTTTGATGCAGTTGCGGATTTACCTGGGCAGTTAATGTTGATACCTGTTCCCATTCCGCTCTACCCCAGTGCGGATTGCAGAGAAAGATCGGTATTTCCAATCGCAATCCAACCATTAAATTGACGATGAATTTGATTGGATCGTTGGTCGCGATCGAGATAAAATTAGGTTGAGTCTGAGTAAGATCTGTCAACAGTCGATCGGCTGAATCGATGGTTGAACTACATTCACAATCACCTAGCCATCCCGTCTGTAACCGCTGTCCAAATAACGCATATATCTCATCTCCCATCTGTCTTGAAAAGGTGCTTTCGCAGAGGAAACCCTCAATGTACTGCACTTTTGGATCCCATCTCCCATCCATAAAAAACTACCCCCGACTACGTACTTACACGATTGTAGAAGAGGGAATAGGAGATATAAAGTTGAGTAAACGAGATATAGAGGTGTCGAAAAAACAATAGCACAGTAGATAACTGACTAATCAGTGGTTTTACTGACTACTTGGGGTAAACCCATACTGTAATTTAACACTCTACTGTCGAGATTATAACCGATTTCACCGTTTTGCAGTAAAGATCTCACAAAATGTTCGAGATCGGATCCGATTCGGCGGAGATTGTACTCAGTCAAGTCGGCACCGCTATAGGATTCTACTAAGTCATCAAATTGCCCATAAACCTTGCGCAGTGTGTCTTCACGCCAAACCAGTTCGTTATCAGGATCGACATCCAATGTCAAAACTTGTTCGCTGGGAATTAGTTCATTTTTCTTTACTTCCGCTGTGTAAATATGGATGTGACGGGTTGTTGATTTTAGTAACATGAGTGAGATAGTGAATAGTGAATAGTGAAAGGTGGACAGCGAAGTTGCGGTGAGGATAGTTTAGTAGTTGGATGGTGGGCACTGCCAACTATCTAAGTCTTAGGAAATCCCTATGGACTAAATATCAAAGTTTTGTGAAAACAAACAATTCTTACTGAGTCTATCTATTTTAGATCGACAGCGTTCGATCGAAGTCGAATCCACCCACTCTCAAGTCCAATTATTAATTATCAATTAATTCAACGTTCTTCCTTCCGAAACTCAGATGGACTCATCCGCATCGGCTGTGAGGGATTCCAGATCCCTGCTCCCATGATTCGCGCATATTGACTGCCACGGAGGAAGCGTTCGCGATATTTGGCACCACCGATAGTATTAATGGCTGAACTTGGTGTTCGCATATTTGCCAAGACACAACCATCTTTGAGCAATTGTTCGTTGAGTAATCGACCATCTTTCCACAAATAGACGAACTTGCGTCCAAATTTATCTGGTTCTGTGCCATCAAATTCGACGCTCACACCGTCTTTACCAGATGTCCCGATCAATTCTTCCAATCTTTGTTTTGCTTGCTTTCCCCAGGGTTCTTGCCCCATATCTGGCGCATCGATACCAATCAATCTTCCTTGTTCAATGACTGGGGGTTGTTGAGACTTATCCATCCATTCTACAGATTGTCCGCTGAGAACGCGACTAATCTGCACTGTTGGATATTTTGGTGGCGGTGATTGACATCCCGCCAGGAAAAGTATTCCAGCCGCTCCCACCCACATCCCAAATCTCCATCGGCGACTCATAAAACCTAATTATCAATTGTTATAGACTTAGCCTTCATCTAGAGGAATTCCGTATTTAACCTTACCTTTGCCAAAGTAGCGTCCGAATTGGAGTTCGTAGACTTCATCCTCATCTTGGGTTTCGACTTCCAAATCAGAGAGAGCATAACTGACGCAGAGCAGTGCATAACCCTGACTTTGGAGGTGAGGTGACAATCCCATCGCTTCTGGTTGGTGCAAATTTCCCGATTTTACCAGCACAGCGCAGGCTGTACAGGCTCCATTCCGACAGGAAAATGGGAGTTCTATACCGCAGTCTTCGGTACTATGAAGGATATATTGATCGCTCGGAACGGTGACTTGATGGTATGTCTCAGTCTTGCGATTGTAGATTTTGATTTGATAATTGCGAGTCATGATTTGGTGGCTGGCGGCGAGGATTAGAGGTTGAAGGACTGCAAAAAGACTAATCTTCAGCCACTATTGTTATTATCGGTTGACAGTTGGTAAAAGTCTAGGTTATGCTAGTTGAGCGTTAAAATCCGCACTTAGTTTGTGGAGGAGTGGCCGAGTGGTCGATGGCGCAGCACTGGAAATGCTGTGTAGGGCAACTTACCGTGGGTTCGAATCCCACCTCCTCCGTATCTAATCAAAAAGCTCCAGACTCACCGTAGGCTGGAGCTTTTTTGTGGTTTGCGAGAAATCCTGGATTAGATCAGATGTTTGTAGAGATTAATCGGCAATCCGGTTCGCCGTTTGACTTCCACTAGGGAACGATAATTGCCATGCAATTGACGCTCATTACAGATAACTTCTGCCGTATCTCGATCGAGTCCGAGTTCGATTAATTCGGAGCTGGGGAGAACATTTAAGCGTTGCCAATCAATCGGATCGGCGAATTGTTCGTAATAGTTGAAAGCAACTAACGGCTCGATCGATTGGCAGTATTGTTCGGGGAGATCTGCAAGTCCAGTTAGTTCTTCGATGTGGGTGAACATATACCCTTCAGACTTGATTAATTCGATGTTATTAGCATAAGCGATCGGTAAACCTAAGATATGTACTAGATCGTCTTTCGAGCACTTATTAATATCTACCTGGCCTCTAATATTAGCAATAAGTTGAGCAGTCTGTCGATCGGTTGGCAAAATTGCCCCTCTGGGTGCCATTTTAATCAGATAAGTACTTTTGATACTCATCGCGATCGCAAATTGAATCGGCACAGCTAGATAAATCAACCATGACTGACTTGCAAGGGAAGCTAGTAATAAAATCGCGCTCATCCCGCCACCAATTTTCAGCCACTTATCTGTCTTGGTCAAATAACCTGCATAAGCAATAGTTAGAGCACCAAAAACTGGGCATAGCGACCACCAAACCCAATCTGGAACTTGTTTTAAAACTGCATTAGTCATAATCTTGATGTTTGGGGCAGACTGCAATCTGATATCAATTTCCAACTTTTCCCGATGGAACGCGCTGCAAATAACGAAGTCAAATATCGTCTAACATTTTACGACGTTTAGTTTCATATTCTTCGGCAGTAATAATTTCAGCCTCGTACAATTTCTTCAGATCGTATAAGGTTGCAGTGGCATCTTTTGTCGATCTGCTCGGTTTTACAATTGGATAACTCGCACTGTGATCGATTAAGTTTGGACTATCATAGTTGAACCTCGCATCGAACTCTCGATCGGACATAAAAGATAGTCCTAAAAAATCAAAAAAGGAAATAAGAGCGGGAATACAAGTCCAGGAAAAAATCAAATATATTATCCCTTCAAGGGTTTTGCCTAGATAGAATTTGTGAATTCCAAAGAAGCCCATAAAAAAACAGATTAATAATGCTGCCGTTCGATTCCTCATCGATCGTCTACTCCCTCTCTAAATATTACCAAGTAACAAAAGTCTAGAACAAGTGCATTCAGCTATTAATGATTACTGATTACTTAATTAATCGACGAGTGATGCTGTCATTTTTTCGATTTCATCAATCTCATTAGTAAATAAATACCTACTGTACCCAATTGTGCAGCAAGCAAGACCAAATAGACAGACAAATATCGATCGTAATGTGTACTGGATACCCAAGCAAACAAGACTGTCCCCAATAATGTATAAGGCAAGGCTTGCCACGACTTCGTTAGTTGTGGGGTAAATTTGCGCATATAATTTCTATTTTGGTCAACTGCACATTGAGCTATATCTTTATATTCTAGCCCGATCTATTTTGGTGTGACTAAAATTTCGCCCTTGGAGCCAAATACGACCTTGTATTGAGCTAGGGGTTCTTGAGAAATCGCGGCTTGGGGGTTGAATTTAGCTAGTTTAGGGAGGGGTGTTTTGGATTCTGACTCTGAGGCGATTTTATCTGTCGGTTCGTAATCGGCGATTTCACCCGTTTTGGTGACACCAACTCGATAGTTGAGATCTTGAGCAGCCAGTGGCTTTTTGCTAGCGACAGACTCCTGTAATTTGGTTTTGAGCTGCTCGGCTAGAGTAGTTTGCAATTTGGGTTCGGTAATTGCTTTTCCTAAGCTCCGATCTCCCTGCAACTTCTCGATGGGGCTAATCTCGATCGCACCTGTAGGGCTAAATACGACATTGAAATTACCGAGTGCTTGATTGGGATCGACGTTTTTGGTGGAGAGCTTTGGTAACGGCGTGAGATTGGACTGAGCGGCATTTGTCTTTTCTGCGGCTTGATAACTGACAATCTGACCGTCTTGATTGACGTTGACGACAAAATTAGCAGGTTGCTTAATTTGACCGCGTTCCTGCCAATTTTGATTGAGATCGCGTTGCAATTTGCGTTCGAGAAATCCGATTTGGGTAGCTTCGGTGATGATGCCTGTTTTGCGAGGATTTGTGCCAGTTTTAGCAGGAGTAGAACTGTTCTGAGCTAGTGGAGTGCTGGTTTTCTTTGGACTTGTGGGACTAACTGTTGCTGAATTAATCGATTTTGGTGCAATAACTTCGGGTGCGGGTAGTGCATAGCCGATGAGACTAGCGACGACGAGACTGGCTAATCCCAATCCAGCGGGTACCGCTTGAGCGGAAATCGGTTGGGCGAGGGCTTTTCTCAGTGGTTGCAGTGGTACCATGATATCAGGCAAAGTCCGCTTGTCGGCGAGAAATTGATCGATCGCTTCCAATAAATCGAATAATTGAACGGTGGATAAATCGATCTGAGTAGTTGTAGCAGTGGAGCCTGGTGCGGTGGCAGGTTCTAGGGTGGCTTGGAGATGGTGGATATCTTCGTGATCGCCTTTGACCAGAGATACTAAACTATTAGTTGGCTGGGGATGGATTGGGTGCGGTATGCCACTGAGAAATTCTTGGGCATAGTTACTAACTGTGGCGACTAAACTAGTCAGAAAATCTCTCCCGCCAAATAAAGGCTGTTCGCACCCGACGAAGTGACATTCAGCATTAAACAAACTGGACATCAATGGGCGAGAATCGCCTGTGCCAGCGGAGTTGCTATCGCTCAACCCGTCTAAAACTAGGGTACAATTTGGCAAACTATACTGACGACGAATGGTCATGGTGATGATTTTGGGTAATTAATTAATTGGGAGTTCGGGGGTGGGAATGAAAGTGTCGATGATAAGACCTTTGACTCTGATCGACTGAATATGTTCGATCTGATTATATCAATCGATCGCAAGCTGGTTGTTTCCTAGTAAAGAATTAGATATCTAGGGTGGATACTTGATACTTGATACTGTGCAACGGTGATGGTGATTTTCTATTTGTTGAGTGGGGAGGGAGTCGCTAATTACTGTCCAAAAAATTTGGAGATCGAGACGAGAGAACGCCATTTATCGACCATTGATTTTTAAAACCCTAAGTCCCTCTGTGCTGCTTTAGCTGCGACAAGGATCTCTTCATCGGATTTATTCTCCCAATCAGGATCGCCAATTTCCTCGTAGAATTTTTGGTCGTAGGGACGAGTGCGAACTACTACTGGCATCGGCACTGCATGACCTAATACTAAGGCTTGTTGTTTGGAATCCAACTTGGCTAAGACTGATTTTAGCCCCTGTGCGCCAGATACGCCTGTGAAGATGGCATCGATATCTTTTTCGTCGTTGATTAGTGCCGTAATCCGCGTCCCAATTTGGGACATGATTTCATTGTCGATGCCAGATGGACGTTGATCGACGATCAGTAATGTCACGAAAAACTTCCGCATTTCCCGTGCGATTGTGCCGAAGATGGTACTCTTAGCAATGGCTGGATCCAAGAATCGATGTGCTTCCTCGATCGTGATAATTAATGGATATGGTCGATCGGCTTCTTGTTTACTTTGGAGATATAACTCGGCTTTATCTACATACATTTTATGAATCCGACGGGTGAGCATATTCGTCACCAACATATAAGATAGCAAGTCTGATTGATTGCCAAATTCAATCACAATATTTTTACCAGCTTTCAAGGATTGCATCAGACTCTTAAGATTGTCCTGACGACTAATTGGTCGTAAATACTTGAGCTTTTCTAGCCGCATTAATTTGCGTTGGAGCGAGGAGATCGATCCCTTATGCCCCTTGCCTGCTTCACAGAAAATTGTAATATCTTCATTAGTCATTTCCAACAATCGACTAATCCAACTACTGCCATATTCAGCCGCTAAAATATTGGCATTGTCTAATGCCGCATCCGAAAGATTTAACTCTCGCGAGACTAATTGTAAATCTTCAATCTCGATCATCTCATAGGTGAGATAGAGATCCTGTGCATCCCGAATCCCCCGATTGCGACTAGATTCAGGATCGAGCGTGTAGACCATGACATCATTTGGAAATAACTGCCGCAACCCTTTAACTGTCCGAACATTCTTGCCTTCTTGTACAGCTTCCCAGCCATACTCTGAGTGCATATCAAAAATTAAATTGACAGCAACTTTCTTGCGAATCACACCTGCAAGTAATAGCCTTGTCAAAAATGATTTTCCCGTTCCCGATTTGCCGAAGACCCCATTACTCCGCTCGACAAATTTCTTTAGATCTATACATACTGGAACATCCATATCTAATGGTTGCCCGATCGAGAAATTCTTGCGCGTCGGATCGTCTTCCCAGCCAAATACCGATCGAAAATCGTTCTCATTGGCATCATATACCTGGCTGAAGTGACTGGGAACTGTCTTGACAGGGAGCAGTTCCCATTCCATATTTGTCTGGGCTTCAAAAGATGCTAGAGCAGCTTTCCCACTTTCGGCTTTCGCTTTTTTACCTTTAGCTTTCAAACTCGATCCCTCATCTAATAATGGTGGGATTTGGCTAAATTTATTCAGCATCAACATCGGTGAAAGATTTACCGTTCCATAGGTACCACTCCCCGACAAAACATCGAGCAAAAAATCATCTTCAGGATGCGGCGGATTGACCAAAATTCGATCGCTAGATGTTCCCAAACAGACATCTGTTAATAAGCAAAAGAAATCATATTGCCGTCCCCGCACTACCAAAAATTTGCCCACCCGCATATCTTCCACCGAGATATCTGGATGCAATCGCACTTCCAAGCCACCAGTGAGCGAACCTTCAATTACGGAGCCGAGGGGTTTATTCATGAGATGCACTTTTTGTTGCGATGAAGTAAATTGTTAGTGTGGAAAGGGAGGAGGGGGAGGGGAAAAGGGGAAAGGGGGTGATAAATATGGAGGTGTCTAGATCTCGCCCTAACAGCCAAATTAATCATTATCAATTATCAATTATCTTAATGTATTTATCACAACTCTGGAAGTTCTCACGTCCACATACGATTATTGGTACTAGTTTAAGTGTATTTGCACTCTATACGATCGCCATCGCAACAAATGGTAGTTCAATTTCATCAACAAATGCGACCCAACTTTTGGGGACTTGGATCGCTTGTCTATTGGGGAATATTTACATTGTGGGATTGAACCAAATATATGATGTCGAGATCGATCGAGTCAACAAACCAGATTTACCTTTAGCTAGTGGTGAGTTGTCGATTACCCAAGGAAAATGGATCGTTGGGGTGACAGGAATTTTATCGATCGCGATTGCAGCATTTTTAGGTGTCTGGTTATTGGGAACTGTTGCTGTGAGTTTAGTAATTGGTACTGCCTATTCTACACCACCAATTCGATTCAAACAACATCCCCTATTAGCGGCTATTTGTATTCTAACCGTGCGAGGTTGTATCGTTAATTTAGGACTATGCTTGCACTTTAATTGCATTTTAATAGGGAACGATATTATACCACCAAGCATTTGGGTACTAACTCTATTTATCTTGGTATTTACAGTCGCTATTGCTATTTTCAAAGATGTTCCAGATCTTGAAGGCGATCGTCAATATAAAATTCAGACTTTCACGATTGCCTTAGGTAAATCAACAGTTTTCAACTTCACTCGATGGGCCGTCACGATCGCTTATCTGAGTACCATCTGTGCGGGAATCTGGATATCACCAATGATTAATATCTGGTTGATGATTTGTGCTCATTTAGGATTAATTGGGTTATTATGGTGGCGGAGTCAGGGCATAGATCTAGAACAAAAAGAATCGATCGCAGATTTTTATCAATTTATCTGGAAACTATTTTTCTTTGAATATCTATTATTTCCGATCGTTTGTTTTGTTAACTAAGTGGATGGGAGATATAGCGATCCTAGATCGGAAGCTCAATCCCTAGAGGGCGAGCTTATTTCTCCATCCTCCCCCCTCCATCCTCTCTTGAAAAGGTGCTCTACTTGGGGAAACCCCAAGACCGCACTTTTCGCTCCATCCTCCCCCCTTAGAAATAGATGATTTTGCAGACACCGCATAGTGGCTATCACTGGAATGGCTTCGATCGAGAATTTTTTGAAGGGTGGTATTTTCGAGTCACCTTGCCAAAAATTCGAGAATCATTTGCTTTTATGTATTCAATTGAAGATCCATCTGGGACTAAAACACATAGCGGTAGCGCGGCGCAAATAGTCGGCATAGACGAACAATATTTAATATCTTCCTTCTCAGATTCTCACAAATTTTGGGCTGCTCAAGACAGCTTAAAATTAGGACATTGGGGCGAAACTGATTTAGATATTTGTCCGCAATTATTATCGATCGAAGCATTCGATACTCACATTACTCAAGGCTATCAAGTCACCGCTACTCTCCATCAAGGAGCATTACCAGAGCAAAACTGTCGCTGGTGTTATCATACCGTCCCGATCTATGGCTGGGGACAACCCCAGCAGCTTCAGGAAGCCACGGCTGGTTGGTTATCGTACCTGCCAATATTTGAACCAGGATGGCAAATTCTGATGGCGCATGGTTTGGCGACAGGTTGGATTGAGTGGCAGGGCAAACGCTATGAATTCAACCAGGCTCCAGCTTATAGTGAGAAGAATTGGGGTCGTTCTTTTCCACTAAAGTGGTTTTGGTTGAATTGCAATAGTTTTAGTGAAACAGTCGGGCTAGCCGTAACCGCAGGTGGTGGGAGACGGAAAGTGTTGTGGGCGACGGAAGAAGTTGCGATGGTGGGGATTCATTACCGCGACAGGTTTTATGAATTTGTGCCGTGGAATTCCCAAATTAATTGGCAAATTAAACCCTGGGGCGAATGGAGAATTCAGGCAACTAATGGAGATTTTCAGGTGGAACTGATCGGGACGACCAACTTAAATGGTACGATGGTAAACACGCCGACGGAACGGGGCTTGGTCATGTGTTGTCGAGATACGCTCAAGGGTTTACTGTCGATCGATCTACGGACTCGTCAAGGTGAGATAATTGTTGCGGCTACGAGTAATGTGGCTGGTTTAGAAGTTGGCGGTAGTGGCTGGGATCGAGCGTGGGTTAAATGATTTACTCTAAACAAAACCCCTGAAATTTGGGGTAGGGGCAATTTATGAATTGCCCCTACCCCAAATTTCACACCTCAACTCAGCAACGCCTAAAATCCCATTGCTGCGGCAACTGCATCGATATTTGCAGCTATTCCTTGTTGGAAAGGATTGATACTATTGGCAATTGCGGTATCGGGATCTTTTAGGCCATTTCCAGTCAGAACACAGACTACCGTAGCATTATTGGGTACGCTATCTTTGACTTTGAGTAGCCCCGCCACAGAAGCTGCACTCGCAGGTTCGCAGAAGATACCTTCCTTGCTACCCAACCACCGATAAGCCGCGACGATTTCGGCATCAGTGACGGCATTAAATTCTCCACCACTATCATTTTTCGCAGCGATGGCATTATCCCAGTTGACGGGATTGCCAATCCGAATTGCTGTCGCAAGGGTTTCAGGATTTTTGACTCGGATCCCACTAACTAACGGTGCCGAACCTGCGGCTTGAAATCCCATCATCTTGGGAAGTCGCTGACATTTGCCATGCTGCTGATACTGATTGAATCCCATCCAATACGCCGTAATATTGCCACCATTGCCAACGGGAATACACAACCAATCGGGTGCATCGCCAAGCGCGTCTACTAGCTCAAAGGCTGCGGTTTTTTGCCCTTCGAGTCGAAACGGATTGACAGAATTGACCAGAGTAACCGGATAATTGTCCGCCATCTTGCGGACGATATCGAGCGCATCATCAAAGTTACCTTGAATCGCGATTACCTCAGCACCGTAGAGTAGAGCTTGAGCTAATTTACCCAGCGCGACATAACCATCGGGAATCACCACATAAGAACGTAGTCCACCCCTTACGGCATAAGCCGCCGCCGCTGCCGAAGTATTGCCCGTACTGGCACAAATTACCGCCTTGGCACCCGCTTCTTTGGCTTTGGTGATTGCCATGGTCATTCCTCGGTCTTTGAAGCTACCGGTAGGATTTAAGCCATCATATTTGATATATACTTTGACTCCACGTCCGATTTCTGCCGAGATTGTCGGTACAGGAATCAAAGGTGTGTTACCCTCATGCAGAGTAACTACTGGCGTAGTCGCAGTCACGGGCAGATACGCTCGATAGGTTTCAATTAATCCCGGCCAACCGTTGTTCGTTTTAGTTGTGGAATTGACTTCAAGTTGGGTATCTAAACTCATGATTGTGACTATAGCCTGGTTAAAAAATGATGGGCGACTCTTGCCCTGGTCGAAGATCGCATACTCCCGCTGATTCTACTATTGAACCATAATTTTGGGTAGTCTAGACCCGAAGACGATCAAACCCTTGATAGCTCTCCCTTATATTATCTTACCCATTTAAGTCAATGTCCGAACAGAAACCCCGTCCCCGTGCGTTAATTGCGATTGTAATCTACAAATGTTTTACGATCGGATTATTGATCTGTGTGGCAATTGGATTATTTTTGACATCTAAAAAGTATGACGATCTATTTGCATTTGCGGAAGATTATATGACGACTGGTAAACGTGAAATTATCAAATCAGGATTAGCACAGGCATTGAGTATCTCAACTACTAAAATGCAATTAGGGGCGATCGTTGCCTTGATTTATGCGGCGGTTAACGGCTTAGAAGCTGTTGGATTATGGCACCAAAAAGCCTGGGCAACTATTTTGGTAGTGGGGATTGTTGGGCTGACAATTCCCGTAGAAATCTATGAAATTGTCGAGAAAGCCTCTGCTGTCAAAGTCGGTGTATTTGCAATCAATTTGGCAATGTTTGTTTATTTACTCCGACATGCACTGGAAGAACGCAGTAAAAAGCATTAGATATTTGATTTTAGATAAATATTCGATCGATGATTCCTGAACATCTAAAATCCAAAAGTTAAATTCTCACAAAGAACAGGCGTTTAAATCTCACCTTTAGGTAGATTGCTGTTAGGCTGGGGATTTAGATCCCATCCCAACAACCCAATTATTAATTATTAATTATTAATTGTTAATTAATTTAACTGGCAACCAGTTGTCGATAATCTTGGAGAAACTTTTGAATCGAGGGATCTTTATCGATTAATGCGGCGAGGATGCCTAATTGTCCGCGAGATCGCATCAATCCTAATAAGTCTGAGACAAACAATTGGATCCACTCCGTAGTCGCGACCTGGATCAGCCAGTGAAAAGCATGATATGCTCGATCGGCATCAGTTGCATGAACAGTCAATCCAATCACTGTGGCATAACGTGCGGAGGGTTCGATCGGAAAAGGAATCTGACTACCTTTGCCTTCAAAAATTGGTGTCAAACTTGGTAATGTGTGGTACATCAGCATAAAAGCTTGAAACTCAGAACTAGCGGCTACGCCGATCGCCGGGGCTAAATCGAGTCCGTTATGATGTAGACTACTTGCCATCATCCACGATCGCGGCGAACACCAAGCGGGTTGTTGCGGATCGAGTTTGTGTAGCAAAGTCGGGCGAAAAGATAAGAAAGCAATAATTTGCTCGTGAACCCCTTCGCCTAGTGCGTATGCTTTGAAACTTTCAAAATCTGGCTCCACTTGCAAATGCAAGAACCGATTGGCTAAAGGTGCTGGCATATCAAACACCCCCGCGCGATCCTCCTTCCGGTTTCCGGCTGCCCAGACAAACCATCCGTCGGGGACAATATAGGAACCCACACGGCGATCTAAAATGAGCTGCTGTGCCATCCCCTGCATAGCAGGAGGAGCCATATTGATCTCATCGAGAAACAAAATTCCGCGTCCTCTCTGAGGCAAAAATTCTGGCGGAAACCACTTAGAAATGCCATCTTCGGCAACAGGTAGTCCCCGCAAATCGGTTGGGGCTAATTGACTCAAGCGGATATCGATAAATTCGAGTTGATTTGCTGTAGCAATTTGGCTGACAATACTGGATTTGCCAATCCCTGGCGCACCCCAAATCATTGTACTGATTTTGAGGTCGTTAGTAATCAAGCGATCGAGATAAGTCTTTAAATCTTCAGGATTCATGAGCTGGGAGATGCTGGTGTGTTTGAGTGTTCAGATATGAAGATTAGACGATCTTTACCATTGCAATAATTTGCGCAACTCTCCTCGGAGTAAGGTTGAGGTATTGGGATTGCTCACAAAAGAGTCATACATCAATCGAGCTAGTTGATGTGGATTGCGATGATTAGTTCGCATTTTGTGCCAGATTTGCTCGACAATTGTACCAGGCGTATTTGGGTGGCGTACCACAGCTAGCCGCAGTACATCCCATTCGGTTTGGGCTAGCTCCATCAGTTGAGTGGATGTTGTCGCAATTTGTTTTGCTAGCCACAGTGATTGAGCCGCTGATTCATTCGGTGCCAGATGCATCTGCATCAATAGTCGCGGGGTAAGATGAGGGTGAAGTGCTACCAATGTTGTCGAAGTAGGATCGTTAGCTTTTCCGTACTTATGTAAGATTTTTTCTAAGATCGTCACAGATGTCTGTGGATTTTCGGCGACAATTTGGGCAACACCACTACCGATCTCGATAATTTCGGCGAGTAGATGATGTGGTGTATGGGGATGCGCGGCAACAGCACGGATCAATTCCCGATCTTGATGCCGCGATTTTCGGGCTAAATTTTCGAGGAGGATGCTCGGAGTATGGGGATTATACGCTACTGCCAACCACAGGCTATAATCCTGCTGACTGACTGCATATTCCATAAAAATTCTTGGTACCTCATCGCATTGCAGCAGACTAGTCAGCGTCGCATGCGGAATCTCAGCAGCTAAATGAAGCTGCTCTAATTGCAATAGTTCAAAAACTGGGTTTTTAAGGATGGCTTCAGGAAAATCAATCCCTAATTGCCACAGGATATCTGTCGGGGTATTTGGATTGCTAGCTACTAGTCGTCGCAATTCCCAATCTTTTCCTGTCGCAATTTTGCGCAATAGTTGTGGATTGGTATTCGGGTTGCTCGCAATTTGGGTGTCTGGTGCTCTTGGATCTACTGCTATCGCAGTTTTTCCAGGTGCTATCTGCTCTATGGTTAATTCCATGCTTGGTTTACGGATCTCTGATTACTCGATTACTCACTTATCGCTTAGAGTACCCAGCCGTAAGCAGAAAGATAGATATTTACAGACAATCTTCGAGAATAGTCATCAATTACGCTTGAAACTTATACTGGGGGGAGATTGGAGATCAGCAATTCCAAATTCCAGCAATTCCAAATTCGGAAATTATTTACGATCGCGATAGTCGATCTACAATAGGGAGTTGCATCTTCCACAGCTCGATCGAATATGTCTAACCCATCACCACATCCATCGATTCCAACCGCTACTTGGCAACGTCAGTTTCATCAGGATTGGGAACAGCCCTATACTGTGCGCTATGAGAGTAATCTCGATGATGGCCCATTTCATGGTATGCCATTAGGTGGATTTGGGGCGGGATGTATCGGGAGATCTCATCGGGGTGAGTTCAATCTGTGGCATATTGACGGTGGCGAACACGTTTTTAAGCATCTTTCGGCTTGTCAGTTTAGTGTCTTCGAGCAGAGTGGGGAAGATGTACGCGCTCATGCGATGTCTACGGTTGCGCCTGATGATGGTAGTCTAAATCGGTGGGAATGTTATCCCCAGACGACGCTAGCAGGGCAAGCAACGGGCACTTATCAAGCTTTATATCCTCGGAGCTGGTACAGCTATGAAAATGTCTTCCAGGCGCAATTAACCTGCGAGCAGTTTTCACCCATTTGGGCGGATAATTATCAGGAGACTTCCTATCCGATCGCTATCTTTGAATGGACTGCTCATAATCCAACAGAGCAACCCATCATTCTGAGCATCATGCTGACGTGGGAAAATACGGTGGGGTGGTTTGCAAATAGTAGTCCATCTAGTCAGGTGGAAATTCGCGACGATGGAAGTCCAGTTTATGATTATCAACCCCGCATTGGTGAGAGCGAAGGCAATTATAATCAGTGGATTGTTGATAATTATCGGGTGGGTTGTCTATTAGATAAAGCACGCAAATCTGACGTACCTAGTGAAGGTGAAGGACAATGGTCGATCGCAAGTATTGCTAATCCTAGTGTAGAAGTATTCTATCATTCGCGGTGGAATCCGATCGGGGATGGTGGGGATCTATGGGATAGTTTTGCGGCTGATGGTTCGTTACCAGATATTGATGATGAAAGTGCGGCGAAACAAGGCGAACGGATAGCGGCGGCGATTACGATTCGGTTTACAGTTAAACCTGGACAAACTAAAAAGATTCCGTTTACGCTTGCTTGGGATTTCCCAGTTACTGAATTTGGAAAAGATGTAAATTATTATCGTCGCTATACCGATTTCTTCGGACGTTCGGGCGAGAATAGTTGGGCGATGATTCGGACAGCTTTAAAACATTATGATAGCTGGCAACAACAGATCGTTAACTGGCAACAACCGATATTAGATCGATCCGATCTGCCCGATTGGTTTAAGATGGCTTTATTCAATGAGCTATATCTGCTCACCGATGGCGGCACATTATGGACAGCAGCAGATGAACGCGATCCTGTCGGACAATTTGGCGTGTTAGAATGTCTAGATTATCGCTGGTATGAAAGTTTGGATGTCCGGTTATATGGCTCCTTTTCCGTTCTCTTGCTCTGGCCAAAATTAGAGAAATCGATTCTAATTGCCTTCGCCAGAGCCATCCCCACTGAAGATACTAATCAACGCTTAATTGGCTACTACGTCCAAACCGCATTCGGCTATGAAGATCGTCCGCAAAATGTCGATCGATCTCAGATGATGGCACCACGAAAAACTCTCCACGCTACCCCTCACGATCTCGGCGCACCGAATGAACATCCGTGGGAAAGGACTAACTATACCTGTTATCAAGATTGCAATCTGTGGAAAGATTTAGGTAGCGATTTTGTCCTCCAAGTTTATCGCGCATACATATTTACAGGCAAAACAGATATCGAATTTCTCGCCGAATGTTGGAGCGCAATTGTTGATACCCTCGCCTATCTTAAACAGTTCGATTTAGACAACGATGGAATGATTGAAAATTCCGGCGCACCAGATCAAACCTTCGATGATTGGCGACTGCAAGGAATTAGTACTTACTGTGGTGGCTTATGGTTAGCCGCTCTAGAAGCTGCAATTGCGATCGGTCAAATCCTCACCCAACAATACCACGAACAACTCATCCCCAACCCGATCGAAATCATCCCTCAATATCAAGCCTGGTTAGATGCCGCTAAACCCATCTATCAGGAAAAACTGTGGAATGGTAGTTACTACCGCATTGATACAGACAGCGGCTCCGAAGTCGTCATGGCAGATCAATTATGCGGTCAATTCTATGCCAAACTATTAGAACTAGATGATATTGTCCCTCTAGACTGTGCCAAAACTGCCCTAGAAACCGTCTATCAGTCCTGTTTTATCAATTTCCAAGGCGGGAAATTTGGAGCCGCCAACGGAGTCAAAATCGACGGCTCACCGAGCAATCCCAAAGATACCCACCCCCTCGAAGTATGGACGGGAATTAACTTTGGTATCGCCGCCTTTTTAGTTCAAATGGGAATGCGCGAGGAAGGATTAAAATTAGCCGAGACAATTGTCGAGCAAGTATATACAAATGGCTTGCAATTTAGAACCCCCGAAGCGATTACCTCTGCGGGAACGTTTCGCGCTAGTCACTATCTCCGAGCGATGGCAATTTGGGGAATCTATCATACTTTAAGCGATCGAGACCTTCCTGCCTCCAGGTAAAATTATATCAACGAGAATAGTCGGTTTCGATCTCAAGGCGATCGAAACCGACTATTATATGTAGCGGTTACGGATCCTGTCCGCACCTCACAACAAAGTCAGGGAGCTGTTTTAGGTACATCATGGGAATAGTTATCGCCACTGTCAATATGAAGGGAGGTGTCGGTAAAACCACCCTCACAGTCAATTTAGCTGCTTGTCTAGCCAAATTTCATGGAAAGCGCGTCTTAGTTGTCGATCTCGATACCCAGATTAGTGCAACTTTAAGCTTAGTCACACCTCAAGATTTCGCCAGAATTCGGCGTGAAAAGAAGACAGTTAGTTATTCGATTGCCAAAGTGCTCAAGCCGAGTAGTCGTTATAAATTTGATACGAAAGATTTGATTACACCCGATGTTTGTTGGGTAAAAGGGTTGGATTTATTGGCGGGAGATATTGATATCTATGATGAGTATCTGGTATCTGAAAAACTCCATCAGGAAACGATCGATAATCCCAATACAGATTTTATCGATGTCTGGAACGGATTTGAAGGATCGTTAGTCAAAAATATTTTAGCTCCAGTTATTGATGACTATGATTTTATCATTCTTGATTGCGCTCCTGGTTATAATTTGCTGACCAGAAGTGGCATTATGGCTAGTCATTTTTATATTATGCCTGCACGTCCTGAGCCGTTGTCTTTAGTTGGGATGCAGTTATTAGAACGGCGAATTGCCAAGCTCAGAGAAACCCACGAAGGTGATAAAAATTGCTTAGAAAGCAGTCTGCTAGGGATTGTTTTTATTCTTTCTGGCAGTACATTATTTGCCCGTTATTACGATCAGGTAATGCAACGAGTTACCCAGGATTTTGAAGCTAACAAAATATTTCAAACTCGGATTCCAATGGATGTAAATGTTGCTAAAGCGATCGATAGTTTTCAACCTGTTGTAATTGACAATCCTGGCTCGGCTGGTTCTAAGGCTTTTGTGAAATTAAGTCAGGAATTATTGAATAAGGTACAACAATTAGCGGGGAATTAGCTGGGTATTACTCAGCGGTTTTAACCGCTGCTAGTGGTGCGAAGCCCGCCTACGCGGACTTTATAGATCCAGTCCGCCTACGCGGACTTTGCATCACTAGCCACGACTTCCAGTCGTTACCATTCTTCTAGCACTCTCTGATCGTTTGCTAACGATGCCAGGAAAGGATTATGATAGTTTCAGACATAAAAATATTATTCTAAATCAAACTATGGATATCCTTACTCTAGGCTGGGTTTCACTATTAGTACTATTTACTTGGTCGATTTCGATGGTTGTTTGGGGTCGTAACGGGTTCTAGATGGTTTGAGGGGTGGCGGAGATTTTACCCCCCAGCCCTCTTTGTACTACCTTGTAGACACAAGTCTGTTGGAGATGATGCGTAGATCTTTACCCCACCCCAGCCCTCCCCTTGTAAAGGGGAGGCAGGGTGGTTTCATACACGGAAAGAAAAATAAATGAGGATAGACTAAATTACCTCACAAAGGAAATTAGTCTAAATGCTCCTCATCGAACAATTAAAGCAAATACCAGACCATCGGAAAGCCAAAGGTAAAAAATATT
>JANYDE010000118.1 GCA_025359915.1 Chamaesiphon sp. 336R_metabinner_41
CTTATCAAATCGGCAAGAAAGTAGCTAAGGACTTTAAAGAAACAATGGAAATTTGCTTTGATGATTTCCTCCCCCAGTGGAACTACACAGCGAAACCACAATTACATCAAGAATTGTAAGTTATTTAATCCTCATTCCTAATGGATATTGGTCTAAGCGACTGGAGCGGTTAACTGAAAATCGTAACCGAACGATGCGAGATGCTATCAACAAAGCAGCCCATAAGGTAATCGTTCATTGCCTAGATAATAAGTTGGGTACCATTGTATTTGGTTGGAATGTTGGCATGAAAAATGGTGCCAACATGGGAACCAAGACCAATCAAAAGTTTGTGCAGATTCCTACTGGTAGACTTAAAGATCGAATTGCTCAATTGTGCGAACAACATGGTATTCGATTTGTAGAAACTGAAGAATCGTACTCGTCCAAAGCTTCATTCGTCGATCTCGATCCGCTACCTGTTTTCGGCGAAAAACCCGAAGGGTGGCGACCTAGTGGAAAACGAATTAAGCGTGGATTGTACAGAACAGCTCAGGGCTGGTTGTTGAACGCAGACTGCAATGGTGCAGCGAATATCGGTAGAAAAGTAGCGGCAATACTAGGACTAGATCTTAGTGGAGTCAGTAGAGGGTCATTGTCAGCCCCTTTGAGAGTCCCTTTGTGGTCTTAGTCAAGAATCCCCCTACTTTCAGGTTTGAGTGAGCGAATGCGAAACCAAACCGAGTGGGGGGAGTGTCAATGGCTCGACAATCGAAGAAATTATCCTACTCCAGCCCAAGAGAGTTAATAACATCACGCTCCGGCTCACCGATGACGAATTAGACACGATCGAGGAACAAGCCCGTAAGCTCAATCTGAATCGCTCTGACTATCTCCGCCACCAGGCGTTAAAATCCGTTCGCCGTTTTAAACCCAAACCCCTCAAAAGTCTCGACACCCTCCAATATCGAGAACTGGCACTGATTAGAAAAGAACTCAGTTGCCAGGGGAATAACCTCAACCAAATTGCGAGAGCCTTAAATACTCTGCTCAAAATGGGCGTACCTGTCGAGATCGATATTGCAAGACTAGAACAGATTGCCAGTGAAAGCTATCGAGCCACTCAATCGATTCTGAGACTTCAAAAAAAGCACAATAACTAAGATGATTGGGAATATCGGTGGCGGTGGTGGTTTTGGCGGATTGCTTGGTTATGTCCTGGATAAAGAGAAACAGCCGCGTATCCTCAGTGAGAATATGGCAAGTGATACTCCTAGCGATTTAGCCCGTGAATTCAGGAGAATTAGTAACGGCAATCCCCGCATATCCAAACCCGTCAAACATATTTCAGTCTCATTTGCTCCCGAAGATGGGGTGGTTGAGGATTGGCTCAAGGAAGCGATCGCTTTGAGGCTGCTAAATGGCTTAGGATATCAAGAAACTCCCTACCTTGTCGTCGCACACGATCGAGACGATCCTGGACACGATGCAATCCACGATCACGATCATATTCATATCATCACGAGTGCGGTTGACTACGATGGCAATCGTGTCGATCCATCTTGGGAAGCTTATCGGATGCAATCGATCCTCCGCGAAGCCGAGATTGACTTCGGACTGCGGCAAGTTGCATCCTCTTGGGAGGTTAAGCGCGAGAAGGCTTTGGGGCTGAAGTTAGATTCCCATCTCGCTCATCTTGTGCGCGATTCATTCAAAGATCGTCCAGATCTCCAAACTTGGCTCGATCGATTAGCGCAGTCCGATATCGATGTCAGATTTAATATTAGTAAGAACGATAATGTCATGGGCATTACCTACCTCAAAGATGCTGAGATCTCCAAAGGTAGCGATATTGGAGCAAGTTGGGCTGTTGTGAACGATCGAGTGTCTGTCACTGCTGACGATCTCCCGCTCATGAAAGCGACCAATATTAAGAGCCAAGAAAAACCCGTGCGGTTGAGTAAGCTCGATTCCCCAGAGGGGACGCTTTGCGAACGGGCAATGTTCGATCGGGCGGTGGAAATGGCTGTAATGAAATTAGGACAGGGTAAAAAGTTTAAGAACAGTCGGGCAGATATTAAATTAGATGGAGACACTTTAACCGTGGTGCGGATGCGACCCCATCGGCTGATGCTCAAGGCGACTCAGACAAAGGATGGTAAGTGGGAACCAGTGGGCTTCCCTCATGTTGAGAAAAGAGATGTCGAACAACTCGAACGCTTTAATGGGGTAGAGTCCAAGAAGTTTGAAACTTTCCTTCAGGATGGGGCTGTAGCTCCAGTGGATAATTTTGACCAACTTGATGGTTATGTTGTCAGCGATTTACACCAGGAGCAAGATTTCTATGAGGAAGAAGGTTTGTCCCTATAATCGATCTTAATGCTCGACATCTAATTCAAGCTGCTCGATCGATTCCATTGGCAATCGCGGCAATCGATCGATTAAATCAGTAAATGTCATCTGAAAGCCTCCCCGTTTCTGACGTGGACGGCGATTTGCTGGTAGCTTCAGCTTCAGTGATAACTGTCCAGGAGTCGGCTGAGGGCTTGTAAGGAAATAACCTCATGTTTTAGGGTAGGCTAGAAAGCATCTATCGAAGCAGGATTGTCTGAATGGGTAACAGAGAGATTCATCAGTGTAAATGTGAGGAGTGTCAGGAAGGGAATGAAGTAATTCGCAAAC
>JANYDE010000125.1 GCA_025359915.1 Chamaesiphon sp. 336R_metabinner_41
TCTATTGAAGAAAGGAAAATAATTTTGTAGGTTGGGTTGAGCCTCGTTGGCGGAGCCTCTCTGCGTTGGCGATAGCCTGCCGTAGGTACAGGCAGACACTTTTGCTGAGGCAAAGGCTTCGCCAACGTGAACGGAACGAGAGGCTACGCCAACACATTCGTTCAACCCAACCTACAGGTGGATTTCAGATTTTTCTCTACCCGATAGATCAGCCCTGCCCTTTATAAGGGGAGGTTGGGTGGGGTATACATCTGTCGCTTTAATTCAAGCAATTGGTATTATTTGGTTTTGATGGCACGTAGAATATTTTAGCTCTACTGCTTATGTTCAGAGCTTACCGAGATCACCACCTAGTAGTTACACTTAGGAAAAGATTCGTAATTATACCATTCCAGATCGGGGCAAAACTAAGATATAAAAGTCTTGTACGAAGATCGATCTTCATACATCTCATTATTTATAACTTTTTAACCCCGATCGAGCTATGACTACTTTATCTAATACCTCAGTTACAGTTGGCACTAATTATAATGACACCATCTATACCCAAGATGGCAATAATCAGATTCAAGGTTTAGCCGGAAACGATTTGCTGATCGTCAGCGGTAAGGGAAATAACTTAGTACATGGTGACTATGGTTCCCAATCTGGTTGGGTCCTAAATGCTCAAGGTCAATATGTCTATGTAGGAGAAATCGACACCACTGGCAATGGCTTTGTAACGACACCAATAGCTCCCATCATTCCAGCCAATACATCCGAAACTATATTAGAATATGACGATCGAATCATTGGTAGTGATGGTGATGATGTACTACTGGGCGAATTAGGTAAAGACTCGATCGAAGGTGGCGCAGGTAACGACCAAATTAATGGCGGCGAGGGCGACGATTACTGGCTCTCTGGTGGCGATGGCAACGATATCATCAATGGCGATGCGGGCGATGATATCCTCGATGGCGGTAATGGCGACGACACTCTCAATGGCGGTACAGGTAACGACAAATTGATGGGTGGTGCTGGTGCCGATTTGCTCCAAGGTGGTACTGGTAATGACTATCTTGATGGTGGCGATGGTAATGATATTTTAGATGGCGGTGCTGGTGCTGACTACCTCAAAGGTGGCGCGGGCAATGATAAACTCATCGGCGGCGACGGTAACGATGTGTTAGAGGGCGAAGCTGGAGATGATACACTCATCGGCGGCGCAGGTGATGACTACTGGATGTCTGGTGGCGACGGTAATGATGTCCTTTACGGTGAAGCTGGTAATGATGTCCTCGACGGCGGCGCAGGTGACGATATCCTGATGGGCGGCGATGACAATGATAAATTAATGGGTGGTGCTGGACAAGATACTCTCTATGGCGGTACTGGCGATGACTATCTAGATGGCGGCGACGGTAATGACTTACTCGATGGCGGCGCAGGTGCCGATCTACTCAAAGGTGGTGCGGGTAACGACAAGCTCCTTGGTGGCGATGGTAATGACACACTCTATGGCGAAACTGGTGACGATACTTTAATTGCTGGGAATGGCGACGACTATCTCGTCGGCGGTGATGGAAATGACACCCTCTATGGTGAAGCTGGCAACGATATTTTAATTGCGGGTGAGGGGAATGACACACTCTATGGCGGCGATGGTAACGACGCGCTCTATGGCGATGCGGGTAACGATACTCTCTCCGGCGGTGCTGGTGTCGATCTCCTAGATGGCGGTGTCGGTAACGATACGATCGATGGTGGTACTGGTGACGATACGCTCAAAGGTGGCGATGGCGCGGATCTGATGATGGGTGGCGATGGTAACGATATCGTCGATGGCGATGCGGGTAACGATACTCTCTACGGCGGTGCTGGTGAGGATAATCTCAGTGGTGGTGCTGGCGACGATATCATCTATGGTGGTGCCGACCATGATTTCATCGACGGTGGCGCGGGGAATGATACCATCTACGGTGGCGATGGCGACGATGGTTGTTTGTTTGTATGGTGGTGAAGGTAATGACACCATTTATGGTGGCAATGGCAATGATAAAATGCGCGGTGGTGAAGGGGACGATCTCCTCTATGGGGATGCTGGCGATGATATGCTACGGGGGATGACTGGCAACGATACCCTCTCTGGTGGCGATGGGAATGACATCCTCGATGGCGATGAAGGAAATGACATCGTAGATGGTGGTGCTGGCAACGATCTCCTCCATGGCGGTAGTGGCGACGATCTAGTCATCGGCGGTAGCGGTAATAACGTTCTCTATGGCGATGATGGTAACGATACCCTCATCGGCGGACAAGATCAAGATTCGATGTATGGCGGCGATGGTGTCGATAGCCTGACTGGTTTAGCTGGCAACGATTTCCTCGATGGCGGTGCGGGTAATGACTCTCTCGATGGTGGGGATGGTAACGATACCTTATTAGGCGGTACTGGTGACGATCTCCTCGCTGGTGGTAATGGCGACGATGTCTTAGCTGGCGAAGATGGTAACGATACTCTCTATGGGGGCGATGGTAATGATTCCCTCAATGGTGGTGCGGGTAACGATCTGCTCTATGGCGGTACTGGTAACGATAGTATCGAAGGCGGAATTGGTGACGATAAAATCTATGGTGGCGACGGTAACGACGGCTGGCTATCTGGTGGCGATGGCAACGATCTGATCTTTGGGGAAGCGGGTAACGACGTTCTCGATGGCGGTGCTGGTAACGACACCCTGGATGGTGGCATTGGTAACGATGTCCTGATGGGTGGCGCGGGTAATGATAACCTCATCGGTGGTGAGGGTGATGATGGTTGGCTCGATGGCGGTGCTGGTGACGATACTGTCTCTGGCGGGAACGGTAACGATGTGGTTGCAGGGGGAGCGGGAAACGATCTCGTCTACGGCGACGCGGGTAATGACATCGTGCTGGGGAATGAAGGTGACGATCGATTATATGGTGGGGATGGTAATGATATTCTCGATGGTGGGGATGGTAATGACATTCTCGATGGTGGGAATGGTAATGACACTCTCAAAGGTGGGGCTGGTAACGATACCATTACTGCTGGCGATGGTGCGGATATTGTCGAAGGCGGCGACGGCGCAGATTTAATTAGCGGCGGAGCTGGTAACGATATCTCCCTCTCTGGTGGTGCTGGGAATGACACCATTAGCGGTGGCGACGGCAACGATTCCATTTTTGGTAATGCCGATGATGATAATCTCAGTGGCGATGCTGGTGATGACTATCTCAACGGCGGCGATGGTAATGACATCCTCGCAGGTGGCGATGGTAAAGATGTCCTCGAAGGCGGTAGCGGTAATGACACCCTCGACGGTGGTGCTGGTAACGATGGCTGGTTAGCTGGTGGCGATGGTAATGATACGATCGATGGTGGAATTGGTGATGATGTCATCAGCGGTGGTGCTGGGATCGATCGATTACAAGGTGGCGCGGGTAATGATGTATTATTCTTTGATGCTGCCGATACTAGCGTCCTCGGTGGCGAGGGTTACGATGTCGCGATTGTTGATTCCGCAGTTGGAGTCACTCTAGATCTAGGCGCGAGTGGCATCGAACAAGCCAAAGGTAATGAAGGTAATGACACCTTTACTACTACCAATGGTAGCGGTGCTTTGTCTGCGATCGGTGTTACTGTCTTTGGTAATGGCGGACAAGACAATATTACTGGTGGTACGGCTAACGACTATCTCAATGGTGGTACTGGCGACGATACGATCTCTGGCGCAGCAGGTGAAGATACGATCCTCGGTGGCGATGGTAACGATCTCCTCAATGGTGACGATGGTAACGACAATCTCCAAGGTGAAGCAGGTAACGATACTCTGATTGGTGGTGCCGGAAATGATACCCTCGATGGTGGTGCGGGTGCTGACACCCTCACTGGTGGCGATGGTAATGATACCTTGAAATTTGATAATAGCGACTCGATCGATGGTGGCGTAGGTTATGATACCGCGATCGCTCAAGGTACTCAAGCCGTTACGCTAGATTTAGCTACTGCGAACATCGAAGTTGCCTATGGTGCGAGTGGCGATGATACCTTCACCAATTCTGGTACTGGTAGCGTCGAAATGCACGGACAAGGTGGTAATGATACCTTAACTGGTGGTGCTGGACACGAAAGTTTCTACGGCGAAGATGGTAACGATACTATTAATGCTGGTGCGGGTAACGATATCCTCGACGGTGGCGCGGGTAATGACACCCTCGATGGTGGCGATGGTAACGATACATTAACAGGTGGAGCCGGAGCCGATATTCTTACTGGTGGCGCGGGTAATGATGTCTTCAACTTCGATAATCTCGATACTATTAATGGTGGTGCGGGTTACGATGTGGCTCGATACCAAGGTAGCACTGGAGTTACCCTCAATCTCGATGCTACTAGCATTGAAGAAGTCGCTGGCGGCGCGGGTGATGATGTATTTACAGCTACCTCCGCTACAACAGTGAAAATGTTCGGTTATGGCGGCAATGACACCCTCAGCAGTGGCACTGGCAACAGCGAGCTATTTGGTGGTGACGGCAACGATACAATTACTGCTGCTGGTGGTACGAATACCTTAATGGGTGAAGCTGGTAATGATACGATTACTGGTGGTACAGGAGCAGACTCGATCGATGGTGGTACTGGTAACGACATCCTCGATGGTGGTGCCGGAAATGATGTGCTCAAAGGTGGTGCTGGTGCTGACACCCTTGCTGGTGGAGCAGGCAATGATAGTCTCTACTTCGATAGCGAAGACACCATTAATGGTGGTGCTGGTTATGATACTGCCTACGTCGAAAATGCTAATGCTGTAACTCTCAACTTAGATACAGCCAACATCGAATCTGTCGTCGGTGGAGCTGGTAATGACATCTTTCTGGGCATGGTTCTACCTGTCAAAATCCTCGGTGGAGCTGGTAATGACACGATTACTACTGGTACTGGAAATGACTATCTCGATGGCGGTATCGGCGACGATACTATTAACGCTGGCGATGGTAACAACACCATTTTCGGCGGCGATGGCAATGACAACATTACTAGTGGAACTGGTAACGATACCATCGATGCTGGCGCAGGGGATGACACCATCCAATCCGGTAGCGGACAAGATATCCTCAAGGGTGGTAACGGGACAGATACTCTTGATGGTGGCGATGGTGATGACCAATTATTCGGTCAAGAAGGTAATGATATCCTCTGGGGTGGCAATGGCAACGACATCTTAGTCGGCGTGAGCACCACGATAGATCTAGGGCGTGGCACCATCGATATTCTCAGTGGTGGTGGTGGGTTCGATCGATTTATCCTCGGTGCAGTTGGCAAAATCTACTACGATGATGCAAATACTGCTACTGCTGGTTTGAATGATTACGCTTTAATTACCGACTTCAGTAATGTTGAAGACATTATTCAACTCAGTGGTACAGCCAATGATTACATCTTAGGTGCCTCAGTCTCTGGCATTAGTGGTGTCGGGATTTACCGTCATGGCATCACTACCGATGAACTAGTTGGTATTGTCCAAACTGCTGATACTCTCAGTCTCACCAGTACATCCTTTAGCTATGTCTAGTTGATGTAGATTGCCAACGATCGAAAGAAGTGCAACCAATAGTTGCACTTCTTTTTTACTACTATGGCAACCACCAAGGCTGTTAGGACACTTCAGCGGTAGTAATTTAATGTGGCAGGGAATACTAGTATTAGCGTGAGTTTCTCCTCGCGGAGAGGCGATGTAATCGAATGCTCCCCAGCCACATAGTTCCAGGAGGAACGTGAGTAATGAATAATTCCAGTAGCTCAAGCCAGTCAAAACCGGAAGATTCGATCGATACTGTGGCAGCAGATCCAGTGGTGGGAGCGATCGATCGAATTGAACCAGTAGTAGCACCGACGGAGCACTTAGCCGAAATAAATTGGTCGTTGCCAGAAGTCTGGGAAGAGTTGCGGACAGCAGAAGAGGAGTTGAGGCAACAGAACCTCAAGCTAGAAGAGGAGCGACTGAAATACCAAGATTTATTTAATTTTGCTCCCGATGGCTACCTCGTCACCACTCCGCTCGGTGTCATTGAGTCAGCCAATCAGATGATCGGGCATCAGCTTGGCGTTGCACCACATCTTTTAGTTGGTACACCCCTGATTGTCTTTATCACACCAGCCGACTGTTCATTATTCTATGACCATCTCAATCGACAATGGTGTTCCAATCAGAGCCAAACGGGGGAAATCAGCATCAAGCCGCGTCAAGGTAATACATTCCCGGCTGATAGCTTATTTGGTAAAAACATTCAAGATTTTTTCGCGCCCGAGCAAGCAGCGCAATTTTTATCGACGATCGAGCAGACTCTGACCACACAACAGACCCAAGTGTGTGAATATAGCCTGACGATCGACGATATTGAGTACTGGTTTAATGCCAAATGCTCTCCCCTTGAAGATCGATCTGTGATTTGGGTCGCCCGCGATATTACCGCAGCCAAGCACGAAGAAGTCATTCGCAAACAGGCAGAGGATCTGATTTGTGAACAAGCAGAACGCGCCATCTTACTCAAAGACATCACCCAACGGATTCGTCAATCATTAGATCTCCAGACGATTTTTGATACTGCCTGTCAGGATATTCGCGATATCACTCATACCGATCGCGTGGGCATTTTTAAATTTTATCCTGAATCCCACTTTGACGATGGTGAATTTGTCGCCGAATCAGTTGGCGCAGAGTTTGCTTCGGCAATAGCGGTTCGGATCAAAGATCATTGCTTTGGCGAAAACTATGCCGCTTTATATGCCAAAGGGCGATCCTATGTGGTGAATGATATCTATCAAAACGGTGATTCCGTCTGCCACACCAATATCCTCGCACAGTTTCAGGTGCGGGCAAATCTGGTGATGCCATTACTCTGTGGCGATAATTTATGGGGCTTACTCTGCATCCATCAATGTGCAGCCCCCCGCAACTGGGAGCAGTCAGACATCGACCTGACTCAGCAAATTGCCAACCAGTTGACGATCGCCATTCGGCAGGCAAATCTATTTGAGCAGGTACAGCAAGAACTAGCCCAAAAACAGCAAGCCGAGGTGAAGCTGACCGAAACCAATCACCAACTCGCCGTCTCCAATCAAGAACTAATCCGCGCTACCAGGCTCAAAGACGAATTTCTCGCCAATATGAGTCATGAACTCCGGACTCCGCTCAACGCGATCTTGGGTCTATCCGAATCTTTGCTAGAACAAGTATTGGGCGCAATCAACGATCGTCAGAAAAAAGCGATTTCCACTGTCGAACGGAGTGGTCAGCATCTCCTCTCCTTGATTAACGATATTCTGGAAGTATCGAAAATTGAAGCCGGAAAACTGGATCTAGAAATAACAACTGTATCAGCGACTACCCTCACCAATTCCACCCTGGCATTTGTCAAACAACTAGCACATCACAAACAAATTCAACTCACCACCACTTACCCGCCTAACTTGGGAAATATCGATGTTGACGAACGCCGCATCCGCCAAGTCCTGATCAACCTCCTCAATAATGCGGTCAAATTCACCCCTGCTGGTGGTCGAGTGACACTAGAAGTCCAGCTCGAACAAGCTGAATTCTGTGTACCCACTAGTATGGATCTGCGGCAACAGCTCGATTCTGGCGCATGGATTCTATTTGCGGTGACGGATACGGGAATTGGGATTACCCCTGAAAATCAATCGAAGCTATTCAAACCATTTGTCCAAATTGATGGCAGTCTCAGCCGCCAGTATCAAGGTACCGGATTGGGACTAACTCTAGTCAAACAAATCGTCGAACTGCATGGTGGTTTGGTCACGCTGGCTAGTGAGTTCGGGCAAGGTAGTTGTTTTACGGTGCGATTACCATATCATGCTACGGCACAGCAAATAATCTCTAGCCCAGAGCCAACACCAATATCAATAACTGATGGATATTTGCCCTCGATCGCATATCCACTCATTCTGCTGGCAGAGGACAATCAAGATAATATTGAGACTATTTCTAGTTACTTGGAGGCATCTAACTATCGACTGATTCTGGCTAGCAATGGTCATGAGGCGATTTCGATCCTAGAAAGCCGTCTCAACACCCCCGCCGATCTTCCCGATCTGATTTTAATGGATATCCAAATGCCTGGAATGGATGGGCTGGAAACGATCCAACGGATTCGTCAAGATCTACAACTAACCGATCTGCCAATTATTGCACTCACCGCCTTGGCAATGACTGGCGATCGCGAAAAATGTTTAGCAGCCGGAGCAAATGATTATCTGACCAAACCAATCAAACTCAAGCAACTCAGGGAAAACATTCAACGATTAATTCCGGTAAATTAACTGAGATGATGCGTAGACCTCTACCTCACCCTAACCCTCCCCTTGGAAAGGGGAGGGGACAAGAATCCCACTTTTCAAGGGGAAATTTATCATATATTCTCTTTCAGAGACGCTATTGCTGGGGCAAACGCTCTGCTACCGCGAACGAGTTGAAGATAGTCAACGATAACTTAGCTCCTCCCCTTTCCAAGGGGAGGTTGGGTGGGGTAAGAATCTACGCATCAACTCAGAGAGACTTGTGTATACACGGTAGCTTTCTAAGGGGGATTTAGAGGGATTCATCGGATCTACGAGTAACAACCTATACTTTCCAAACATCCTCTCAGCATATTGAATATGAGCATTTCTAATCTTAATCTCCCTGGTTATCGACAGATCGAGCAACTCTACAGTGACTCGAAAATTGTCGTCTACCGAGTACAACCCACAGCCATGATGACTAGCGTGGCTCAGACTGTCATTGTGAAGGTGTTGTCATCGGAATATCCAGCCTACCAAGATTTACTAAATTTTCGCCATCAGTATGCGATCTCCAAAAATCTCGATCTACCAGGTGTTGTTCGTACCTATAGCTTAGAAACATATCATCGCGGTTATGCCCTCATCATGGAAGATTTTGGCGGCATATCTTTAACTGAGTATCGTCAAAATCAGCCCTTATCCTGCCCTGATGTTTTAGATATTGCGATTGGGCTAGCCGACACGCTCCACGGATTGGGACAACAGCGGATCGTCCATAAAGACATCAAACCTGCCAATATTCTGATTAATCCCACCACCAAACAGGTGAAGCTAATTGACTTTAGTATTGCTTCGCTCTTACCGCGAGAAACCCAATCAATGCTCAGTCCTAGCTTATTAGAGGGCACTCTCGCTTACATCTCGCCCGAACAAACTGGACGGATGAATCGCGGGATTGATTATCGCACTGATTTTTATGCCTTGGGAGTGACATTGTACGAGTTGCTCCTGGGTAAATTGCCGTTTGAGACGGAAGATGTCACCGAATTAATCTATTGTCATTTGGCACAGCAACCAATTCCGATCGTTGACGTAGTCTCTCCTGTGGAGAATCGAGTCAATCCAGATCTCCCCGCTATACTCTCCCAAATAGTTGCCAAACTGATGGCAAAAAATGCCGAAGATCGCTATCAAAGTGCATTGGGGCTTAAATACGATCTAGAACAGTGTTTAACTCAATACCAATTGACGGGGAAAATCGATCTATTTAACTTAGGATCGCGAGATTTATGCGATAGATTTCTGATTCCTGAACAGCTCTATGGTAGAGCAGCAGAAGTCCAAACCTTACTTGATGGCTTTACTCGTGTCAGTCAAGGACAGACGGAATTGATGCTAGTGGCGGGATTTTCGGGGATTGGTAAAACAGCGGTTGTGAATCAAGTTCACAAGCCGATTACCCGTCAACATGGTTATTTTATCAAAGGTAAATATGACCAATTTAATCGCAATCTGCCCTTGTCGGCGTTTGTCCAAGCATTTCGGGATTTAATCGGTCAACTATTGAGTGAAAGTGATCTTCAACTAGCTAATTGGCAAAGCCAAATTTTGGCAGCCGTGGGCGAAAATGGTCGAGTTTTAATTGAAGCAATTCCCGAATTAGAGTTAATTATTGGCTCTCAACCTACTATTACTCAATTATCAGGAACGGCAGCACAGAATCGGTTCAATCTGTTATTTCAAAAGTTTATTGAGATATTTACCACAGCGGAACATCCCTTAGTCATCTTTTTGGATGATTTACAGTGGGCTGATTCAGCTTCGCTCCAGTTAATGAAACTATTAATGGGTGGGAATGGATATCTACTATTATTGGGGGCATATCGGGATAATGAAGTGTCACCGATTCATCCGTTGATGTTGATGGTGCAGGAATTGCAACAAGCCCAGGTAATTGTCCAAACTATTACCCTCGCACCGCTCGGATTTAGAGATACCAATCAATTAATTGCTGATACCTTACATTGTTCGACAGATCGATCGCAACCATTAGCAAAATTAATCGATGTCAAAACTCAAGGTAATCCCTTTTTCACTACTCAGTTTCTCCAAGCATTGCATCGTGATGGCGAGATTTGGTTCAATCCTGAAGGCTATTGGGAATGTGATATTACGCGGGTAGAAGCCCTGTCATTGACGGATGATGTGGTGGAATTCATGGCAGTTCAGTTGCAGAAATTGCCATCTAAAACTCAAGAAATCCTCAAATTAGCTGCCTGTATTGGTAATCAGTTCGATCTAAATACTTTAGCGATCGTCTCGGAACAATCACCACTCAATGCAGCCTCAGACTTATGGCAAGGACTAGAAGTTGGGTTGATTGTGCCTAATAGTCACATCTACAAGTTTTATCAGGATTTTCAGGATTTTCAGGATTTGGAGGATTATGTTGATGGAGTGAATCGGATGCCTGACAAGTCATTATTATCTTTTTCACTTTCAAACTCATCTTACCGCTTTTTGCACGATCGAGTTCAACAAGCTGCTTATTCTTTGATTTGCGAAACTGAAAAACAAAGTACTCATCTTCAAATTGGTCAGTTACTATTGCAAAGTACATCAGATGAAGATATAGAAACTTTGATTTTTGATATTGTTCTGCAAATGAATCTGGGGCGAGATCTTTTAACAACAGATCGAGATCGACTCCAACTAGCTGAGTTAAATTATCGAGCAGGATTACGTGCCAAACAATCGATCGCATATATTGCTGCTGCTGATTTTGCGAGGATTGGCTTGTCTTTGCTAACCGATCGATCTTGGCAAGAACAGTATCAACTCAGCTTAAATTTGTCTAATCTTGCTGCGGAGACAGCTTTTTTAAATGGTGAGTTTTTAGAGGCACAAAACAAGGTAAAAATAATTTTAAATGTCGCCAAAGTTGCATTGGATAAGATTGATGCTTATGATATCCTGATCCAAGTGGAAGTCGCTCAACAGCATTTTTGGCAAGCTTTAAAAATTGGTTTGTCTATCTTAAAAGAGTTGGGGGTCAATTTACCATCAGCTCCAACTGACATGGATGTTTTGCTGCGAGTTGTGAATACCAAGATCGGTCTATCGCTTACAAAACCTAGTCAGATTTTAGATAAATCAATGATGGTAGATCGATCGGCTTTGGCAGCTTTGCGAATTATGAATTTACTTATTTTCCCAGCTTTCTTTGTCGAGCAAAGATTTATCGCTTTGCTGAGTTGCTATGGAGTTAAACTCTGTTTTGACAAAGGTAAATCTCCTCTAGCAGCGATGCTATTTTCGACCTACGGCATGGTAATGTGTGTTACTAACGATTTGAGCACTGGCTCTCAATTCGGCGAAACTGCTCTCAAATTAGCTGAAGATTTTAGTGCTAAAGCAATTCGGGCAAAAGCTCAATATACTGTCGCCAATTTAATTCTAGCATGGAAATCACCACTCCAGAAATCAATCCTCATGAACCGTGCGGCGGCTGAAGTTGCATTAGAAGTTGGCGATCTACGTTATGTTGCTACCAGCCGATTTAGTGAAATACTTTGCATGTTTTATGCAGGTGAATCTCTCGATGATATCTTGCAGCGTTGTGAAATATATCGACCAGAGATCGATCGAGTTCAGGAAGGATCGATTATCCAACTCTTTGATGTATTGCAACAACTATGTCAATCTTTCTCGATCGAGCCACCTCCAGATAGTTATCTTTGTCAAGATCATGGACGTGAATCTAGTTGGATTGCTGATTGGAAAAACACTAATAATTTAACGAGCTTGTGTGCTATTTATGGATATCAGGCTCACTACGCCTATTGCTTTAGCGATATCAAACGAGCATTAAAATACCAAGATTTATCACGTCCGTATTGGAAAGGTCTAGGCTCCGAACAAGCCTTGATTTGTGTCATATTCTTAGACTCTTTGATTTGTCTGAGTGCTTGCAAAAATGCCAGCCGAAGCCAGCATCATAAAATGTTGAGCCGCGTGAAATCTAACCAAAAAAGGTTTGCAAAATGGTCTAAATTTAGCAACCAAAACATTCAAAATCGTTACGATCTGGTTGAAGCAGAACGCTACCGAATAGCTGGTAAATTTTCCAAATCTGCCGATTATTACGATCGATCAATTTTAGCAGCAAAAAAAGCTGGATTTCAACATGAAGAAGCCTTGGCTAATGAACTCGCCGCCAAATTTTATCTGGCTTGGGGTAAAGAAAAAATTGCCGCCACCTATATGCAGGAAGCCTATTATGGCTATGCTCGTTGGGGAGCCACAGCTAAAACCAACGATTTAGAACAACACTATCCCCAACTGCTGATCCCCATCTTCCACGCACAGCAACCAACATTTAATCCCCTATCTACTCTTAGTACGATTACTAATCATCGACTAAAAAATAGCCAGAGTATTCAGAGTATCGATACATTTGACTTGGCGGCGGTGATTCAATCTGCCCAAGCTTTATCTAGTACTCTCGATATCACCCAACTGATTCGGCAACTTGTCGAAATTATTCTCAAGAATTCCGGTGCCGAAACCTGTATATTAGCGTTGCCTACTAGCAATTTAACCGTCGATACTTGCGATGGTGAGTGGCAAATTCACGCCGTTGCCACCGTCAATGCTGGTAGCATCAACGTTAATCAAACGCCACAATCACTGGTAAATAATCCTGAGTACCCAGCAAACTTAATTTATTGGATTAAGAACACCCAACGAACTGTTATCTTTGATGCTCGTCAGCGACTAGCGTTAGATAAATTTAGTGGATCAATAATCGAAGATCAATATTTATACGATCATCAACCGCAGAGTGTTTTTGCCATTCCGATCGTCAAACAGGAATCAACAATTGGTGTTTTATATCTAGAACATCGTCATGCTCCAGATATTTTCACAATGGATAAAAAAACAATCGTTTCTTTTTTATGTAGTCAAGCTGCGATCGCCATTGATAATGCAAATCTCTATCACAATGCTCAGGTAGCCGCAGTAAATATCAGTGCCAAGCAGAGTTATTTAGAAGCACTACTTAATAATATTCCACATATAGCTTGGCTCAAAGATGAAAGTAGCCGATTTATTTCTGTAAATCAAGCTTTTGGTGACATGAGCGGATATGCGCCAGCAGAAATAATTGGTAAAAAAGATCTAGATATTTGGCCAGTTGAATTAGCGCGAAAATATTTCGATGATGATTTACTCACGATGCAGTCGGGGCAGCGTAAAATAGTCGAAGAGAAAATATTAACTAGTCAGAAAGAAGAGCGGTGGCTAGAAACAATTAAAACACCAATTAGAGACAGCAATGGAAACATCACCGGAACTGTAGGGATTGCCTTAGATATTACCGATCGCAAAACTGCCGAACGGAAGCTAGAGTTTACCCAATTCGCGGTAGACAATTCTGTCGATGGCATTGCCCTGCTCAAGCCCGATGGTTCTTTTGCCTATGTCAATAAATCTATGTGTCGGATGTTAGGCTATTCCTCAACGGAATTAGCCTCAATGCATATCTGGGATATTGACGATCAAGCCTCACCCCATAACTGGCCAAATCATTGGCAGCAGCTTAAAACAACTGGGGGATTTTCAGTTGAAACTCATCATCAAAGTAAAGATGGCAACCGCTATCCAGTTGAAATTAGTCTGAATTATTTTGAGTTTGACGGCGAGGAATACAACTTTACCCGCACTAGAGATATTACCGCTTCTAAAGCAGCAGAGCTAGCTCTGAGTCAGTCACAAGCACGTTATCAAAAGTTAGCTGAAAATATTCCTGGTGTGATCTATCAGTTTCAATTAAACCCTGATGGGAAGATCGTTTTTCCCTACATTAGCTCGGTTTGTTACGAACTATTTGAAATCGAAGCAGCCGCAGTTATTGCTGATGGTAGCATTTTGATCGACACGATCTATCCAGACGATCTCGCGGAGTTTCGGCGGATTGTCGCTGAGTCGGCTCAAAATATGACTCCTAAGCTATGGGAAGGACGGATTGTGTTGAGTTCAGGAACGATCAAATGGATCAAATCAGCTTCCCGTCCAGAACGGCAACCGGATGGGTCGATCGTGTGGGATGGCGTACTGTTAGATATTACCGAACAGCAAACTGCGCTACGCGAACGGATGCAAGCAGAATTAGATCTGGTCAAATCCCAACAGAAATATTACAACTTGATCCAATCAATTAATGGGGTGGTGTGGGAATACGATCTCACAATCGATCGATTTAGTTTTGTGAGCGATCGAGCCGTCGCCTTATTTGGTTATCCGATCTCAGACTGGCTATCTCACAGTGATTTTTGGCAGAGTCACATCTATCCAGACGATCTAGCCCCAGCACTCAAAATCTATGATGCAGCGATTGAGAATCATCAGAGTTGTGAATCTGAATATCGGCTGATTGCCGCTGATGGTCGGGCAATCTGGATCTATGATATTTCGACTATTGTCTGCGATCTCGATGGCAATCCGATCTCCACCAATGGGTTATTCATCGACATTAGCGATCTCAAACAAGTTGAAACAGAGCTACAGCAAGCAAATGAACGACTAGAACTGACCAACTCCCAACTGCAACAAGCAACCCGTCTCAAGGACGAGTTTCTCGCTACCATGAGTCACGAACTGCGGACACCTCTTAATGCCATCCTGGGGATGTCTGAAGCCTTGCAGGAGAAAGTATTTGGCTCTCTTAATCCCCGTCAAATTAAGTCGATTTCGACCATTGAAAAGAGCGGTGAACATTTACTATCATTGATTAATGATATCCTCGATGTTTCCAAGATTGCCGCAGGCAAATTAGCCCTAAATATCACCGAAGTTTCCTTGGTTGACTTGTGTAAATCAAGTTTAGCATTCATCAAACAAAAAGCATTTGAAAAACAGATTCAACTCGATACTCATTTTCCAGCTAATTTAGCGAAAATCTTTGTTGACGAACGGCGGATGCGTCAGGTGTTAATTAACTTACTGAATAATGCGGTTAAATTCACACCCAATGGCGGATTAGTCACACTATCTATCTCCGTTAAATCTGCCGCAGTCTGCCATCAAACAGCAGACTATAGTTTGTGTTTTGACATCAGTGATACGGGGATTGGCATCGCCAAAGATGATATAGCTAAACTGTTTCAACCTTTTATTCAGGTTGATAGCAATCTCAATCGTAAATATCAAGGGACTGGATTGGGATTAGTACTTGTCAAACAAATTGTAGAATTACATGGTGGTTCTGTCTCGATCGCTAGTGAAGTTGGTAAAGGTAGTTGTTTTAGTATTATGCTACCGCAGACTGACTTAAATTCTCTGGGCGGATCGATCGCTCTCCACCCCAGCGAATTTACCCCAATAGATATCCCTGCAAATATCCCTACGGCTCCGCTGATCTTACTTGCCGAGGACAACGAGCTAAATATTCATACTTTTTCTAGTTATCTGATCGCTAAAGGCTATCAAGTGATCGTTGCAAATAATGGACATGAAGCAATCGCCATGTATCAAAGTCAACAGCCCGATCTAATTTTGATGGATGTCCAAATGCCAAATCTGGATGGCATCGCGGCGATCGAATATATTCGACAACAATCCACCCAGATCCAACCTCCAATCATCGCCCTTACCGCTCTCGCCATGCCAGGAGATTGCGTAAAATGCTTGGCAGCAGGTGCAAATAAATACCTCAGCAAACCACTCAAACTTAGGGAACTGCACCAGACTATTCAGGAGTGTCTAGATTTGAATTAATTCAGCATAGACGATCCATATCACATATTAACGTCGATCCGATCGCCCAAAATCACCTAATGATCCAGATATACTTGATGAGCGATCGATCTCCGTAGCCTGATTGACGGACAAATCTTTTTCCCGTAGGTTGGGTTGAAGAATGAAACCCAACATCTTTAGGGTATTGGCGTGTTAGTTGGGTTATCTCCTGATGTCGATGCTACCGCTAGTGCTCCGCGCAATCCAACCTACGATTTTTCGACTAATGATCCAGATATACTTGATGAGCGATCGATCTCAGTAGCTATAAGCAAAATCATTTATATAACTATGAACTCTCTCGATAGCTACGATTATGTTCAAAAAACAGATCCAACCCTAACTCCGGATACTTTTGAGCCATCGATCGCCGAAATTTTACGACTCGATCGAGCTATTCTCGAGGCACAAGCCAGTAATTCACTTGCAGCAGAAGCGATCGCCCATGAATGTGCTGCTGAATTTTATTTAGAATGGGGTAAAGAAAAAATCGCTGTCGTTTATCTCCAAGATGCTTATGATTGTTATGCGAGATCTGGAGCTAAAACCAAAACAGCAGGACTCGAACAAAGGTATCCACAATTCCTCGCATCGATCCTGCGCCAACGGCAACAACAACTGGGCGGACTTAACTACTTTACTGATGAATTTATTGCTACCCTCAGTCATGAATTTCGTAATCCCCTGAATAGTATTTTGGGGATGTCCGAAACATTATTAGAAGAAGTCTTTGGGAGCATGAATGAGAAACAGCTCAATGCTGCTACTACCATCGATCGCAGCGGATGGTATTTGTTGGCATTGATCAATAACATGGTGGATTTATCGAAAATTCAAGTTGGTAAACTAGAACTAGAAGTTACCAATGTTTCGGTTGCTGAACTTTGTTATTCCAGTATCAACTTTGTCAAACACTGTGCAATTCAGAAGCAAATTCAACTAGATCTAGATATTCCCGATTTTGCTGGTTATGTTGCGCTAGATTTACAACGGATACATCAAGTATTAATTAATCTCCTCAATCAAGCGATCGATTCTACCCCCGTCGGCGGCATGGTCAAATTGGTCGTTACGAGAACACGAGCAAGCTCTGGTGTCAATGCCACTTCTGTGATTCAGTTTTCGGTGGTCGATACTAGCAAAGATATATCTAGCAGTTGCAGCCACAAAGCGGCTCCATCTTTTTTACCAATTAACAGCCGCCGGATTGGAATTGGTTTAATGCTCGTTAAACCGATCGTCGAATTACATGCTGGAACACTAGAATTTCAGAGTACAATTGGTCGCGGTAGTTGTGTGATCGTATCCTTACCCGATCGATGTTTGAATTCAGACTCGATCGCCAGTGCTGGAGATTTTGCTTCAAGATCTGGGACTATTGAAGAGATTCCCAAACAACCGTTGATTCTGATTGTTGAAGACAATGAACTAAATATCAACACGATCTCCAGCTATCTCACAGCCAAGGGTTATCGCCCGATTGTCGCCCAAGATGGACAATCGGCGATTGAAATGACCAAGCTACACCATCCTGACTTGATTTTGATGGATATTCAAATGCCTGGAATGGATGGCTTGGAAGCGATCTCTCAAATCCGGCAAAATCCGCAACTAGCCGAGATTCCGATCGTGGCACTGACAGCCCTAGCGATGGAAGGCGATCGCGAGAAATGTTTGGCAGCCGGAGCAAATGAATACATCCCCAAACCAGTCAAGCTCAAACAACTCAACGTTACAATCAAACAATTTTTGACAGCCAGCAAAACTGATATTTCCACGGCATTGAGCAATTTCTGGCTTTAATCTTTGGGTTTGTGGCGATCTCAACGGCTTGAAGAGACAACAGGGGATTCACTTTGGGATCTAGTGATGTCTAGTGAATTTAATCTTTGTTAATTTTTCTGATCCTAATGGGAATAATGAAGCATATAAAGCTTCAGAGTAAACGAGTTATGAGTTCTGATTTTAAGCCGCCACTATTGGGTTGGTCGATCCTATCTGCTGTCGGTGGAGTCGTAACGGTAATTGTCGCCATCGCTGGATTGGAAAATTTATCCGCTTACCTCCATCAAATCGATGCTTCAGTAGTTGCGCGGTCAAAAATTACCACGGCCAAGGATGGAGGTATGAACCCAGGAGAGCAACTTGTCACAAAACTGGATGCTCAGTCGATGAGTGGCTCTGGAACACCTGTTCCGTCAGCAGAGATGGCAGCTAGGGCATATATAGATGCCAACAATTTGACCCCAGCCGAGATCGCCGTTGCACGTCAAGCTTGGGCATATTTTCAGAAAAATTGGCAACAGAAAACTGGTCTAGTTAATAGTGTCAGTGGGTTTGAATCTGTCACGATGTGGGATCAAGCAGCCGCCATCGCCGCGCTAGTTAGTGCCAGAGAATTAGATTTGGTTTCGGCAACAGAATTCCAAACTAAGCTGCGCCAAACCCTCAAAACATTGGCGACAATGCCACTGTACAAAGGGCAACTACCAAACAAGGTTTACAATTCCAAAACTCTAATCCCCGTTAGTTACGGTCAACTCAGCAAACGCCAGGAAATTGGCTGGTCGGCGATCGATCTCGGCAGAATGTCAATCTGGTTAAAAATTGTCGGCTCTAAATATCCCCAGTTTAAAAATCAAACTGAAGCCGTCTGGAAGCACTGGCAGGTAGCGCGATTGGTCAAAAATGGTCAAATGTTCGGAACTGCTGTGAGCAAGGGCAAAGAAGAATATAACCAAGAAGGGCGATTGGGTTATGAAAATTATGCAGCTTATGGTCTGAAGCTATGGGGTTTGGATGTCCAGAAAGCTCTAGATACCAAGACTAATACTGCCTTTATCGGTATCTATGGTCAAGGTGTACCCTATGACAAACGGGATTTTGACAATTCAGAGGCGAATAACTATGTCCTGAGCGAACCGTATATTCTCGACGGGATTGAAACTGGATTTCAATCATTACCCAAAGCTTATGCCGATCGAGTCTTAGCAGCCCAGGAAGCTCGGTATAAAGCCACTAATCAATTAACCGCAGTAACCGAAGATAATCTCGATCGCGCCCCTTATTTTGTCTACAATTCGCTGTTTGTCAATGGTAAACCTTGGGCAAATATTACTGACAAACGCCAAAATCATCCTGAATTAAGATTCCTGAGTGCGAAGGCGGCGATCGGCTGGCACGTATTATATAACACCGAGTACACCCAAAAATTATTTAGCTTTGTAGAAACAAATCTCAAGGCTGATGGTGGTTGGTATAACGGTTATTACGAGGTCTTAAAAGAACCGAACAAAGCACAAACAGCTAATAACAATGGGGTGATTTTACAAAGTTTACTTTATAAGAAAGTTGGTAAACCATTAATTATCTGGGCGGGAGTGAAACCAATTAAAAAAACTATCGATAAATAACAATACCAAGATCCGTAGGGGCGGGTTTATACCATCAATTCAAACGAAGCGAGAGATCTAATTTGAACCCGCCCTCCCCCACTAGAATGGATCGATCGTCCAAGACATATCAGCAATTTTAAATTCAATTTTTCTCCCATAATAATCAATTGTTGCTGGTGGGGTTGGGCGGGTTCGTTCTACATTTAATGTTGCAAAACTGGACTGATTAGCATAAACAAAGCCAGCTACAGATCTACCTATCTACCGTCTAACTTCTGCCCTCTAACTTCTTTGATCATGTGGATCGATAACTTTCATACTCGACAACCTAAGTGGGTTAGATGGACTGCATTCTTCCTCGTCGGAATCAGCCTGCAATTCGTGTTGCAATTTTTTCCATCTGAACCAGTGATGGCACAAAACCAAGCTGCTAAACCCAGTATGTGCAGTACAATTGTCGATCCACTTAGTCCTGAAGAAGAAGGTTATGCGCGAACTGCTTGGCAATATTTCAAAGCAAATTATCAGCCCACAACTGGATTTATGAACTCCACTGGCGGCTATCCATCTGGCACGATGTGGGATTTAGGCAATTACTTGATGGCTCTCAATTCTGCTCGCTGGCTAAATGTCATTCCCCAGTCAGAATTTGATGAAAAAATCAATAAGTTTTTAACTAATATTAATAGTATCAAGCTGTTCGATGGAGTCTTACCGAACAAAGTATATAACGCCAAAACTGCGGAAATGGTGGACTATGGCAATAAACCCACCCCGCGTGGAATCGGCTGGTCAGCATTAGATTTAGGGCGGATGTTAGCCGCATTTCGCGTGCTTGGTACTTGTCATCCTCAATATAACGATTGGCTCAAGGGAACTGTCGCCAAATGGCAGGTCGCTAAATCGGTGAAGGACGAGCAACTCTTCGGTTCAATGATTGCCCCAGATGGTAAAACGATGTTGGTTCAGGAAGGGCGACTTGGATATGAAGAATATGCCGCTAGAGCTTATCAATTATGGGGGTTTAAAGTACCGAAAGCTCTTTCTTTACAACCATTTAAGTTTGTCGATATTTATGGGTTGAAGATTCCGGTAGATACTCGTGACTATCAAAGTACTAATGCGAATAACTATGTAGTCAGTGAATCGTATATTCTCGATGGGTTGGAATTTGGTTTACAAGGGGAAATAGGTGATTATGCGGCAAGAGTTTTAGAAGCCCAAAAACGCCGTTTTCAAGATACGAAACAACTCACAGCGGTATCTGAAGATAATATTAATAAAGCACCTTACTTTATCTACAATACTGTCTATTCTAATGGTGTACCCTGGGCAGCAATTACAGACGAAAATAAACCCATTCCCGAATTTCGCAGCATTAGTACCAAGGCTGCATTCGGATGGCGGTATTTATATCCGAATAGTGAATATGCCAAACAGATTTTTGATGCTGTCAAAGACCTCAAAGATCCGAAAAATAATGGTTTCTACGCTGGACTTTATGAAGCAACCAAGCAACCAAATACATCGCTGACTGGTAACACTAATGGACTAATTTTAGAGATTCTCTATTACAAAGCTAGGGGCAATCGCCCACTAATTAGTGGTGGTAGTCCTGCCACAGCCCCAGCCTCAATCGGGGTCGTTGCGGCTAATTCAGCCCCCGCAACGACTCCAGTCCCAACATTATCGACCGCGCCAGTAGTCGCGGCGGCACCTGCTACCTTAATTCCATCAGTAGGCAATTTGCGGGCAACTACTTGTCCCCATCCAGGTAAATCGCTGAGTGTACCCGAAAAACGCTATGCCCAAGCTGCTTGGCGATACTTTGAGGTGAATATGGAAGCTACGGGGCTACCGAATGACCGCAATTTCATGAAAGGTTCGACGCTGTGGGGATTGGGCGATTATCTTGCCGCGCTCCAATCGGCACGGTTGCTAGATATCTTAACCGATGACCAATTCGATGTTCGGATGCGGAAGGTGTTGGGGATGCTACCCAAAATCGCTTTATTTACAGGCGAATTGCCCAATCGCAGCTACAATAGCCAGTCGATGCAACTGGTGGATTATGGCAATAATTCCACGCCAGATGGTACAGGCTGGTCATCGCTAGATGTCGGGCGACTACTGACGGCTCTCTATGGTGTCAAAACTTGCTACCCTCAATATACCAATGCGATCGAGTCAATTATCCTCGATTGGTCATATTTGCGCGTAGTACGGGATAGTTCGCTATTTAGTTCGATCGTCACTAGGGATAAAAATGGGCGGATGCTGACGCGAGTGGAACCTGAAACTCGTCTGGGCTACGAAGAGTATGCAGCACGCGGATTTCAGATGTGGGGATTTGATGTCAGTAAATCGGCGGTCGGCGGACAATATCAAACCGGAGCTTTAGAAGGATTTCAGGTACCAGTCCAACGGGTCAAATCGAAGGAAACGTCCCTCGAAAATAGCAAAACTGTCACTAATCCGTTCTTCCTTTATGGCTTAGAATATGGCTTAGATCCGCAGATGCGGGCATTGATTATCCCGATGCTCAAAGCCCAAGCCGAACGCTATCGTCGCACGAATGTCTTAACTACTTCTACTACCAACGCGATCGAGTCTAAACCCTATATCCTCCATAGTACCGCGATCGGTAAAGGTCGATCGTGGGAAACTCTCGGTGACGATGGTAAATCACGCCCTGATGACCGATTAGTCAGCACCGCCGCCGCCATTGCCGCCTACGCCCTATTCCCCGAAGATCCCTACGCCCTCGAACTCTGGCGCGCCACCCTCGATCTCTACGACCCCTACAACGGCTACTACGAGGGGTTCTATGACAAAACAGGGAAAACGGTCACAACCTATACCAGTAGCACCAACAGCATGATTCTCGAAGCTTTGCTATTCAAAGCCGTCGAGCGAAAATCACTAATTCGTCCCAATCCCAATCTCAATTCTCCCTGGTGGCAGACGGTAACGGCTGGTACGGGACAAGGTTTACCTCGTAGAGCTAGTCAAACCGCCGAATTTGTAGATGAGCTCGGTGGTAGCTATTGGAAATCATCTACACCTACAGTTGCAACCGCGATTGAGGTGTCTTTGATTCCGCCGCCACCACCACCGCCAGAACTACCAAAACCAGGCGACCCCTTACCACCTGGGAGTCTGCCACCACTCAGTGAAGAGCAGCCCTTACCACCTGGATATCAAGAACCCCCAGCAGAACTTCCACCACCACCACCGCCACCGCCGACAGTGGCACCAAAATCACCAAAATCGGCGGCATCCCGACGACGGATTGTCCCAAAACCACCTAAGTCTGTGACATCCCCAGGTCAGATTGCCCCAAAACCACCGAACATTAAACCCAAAATACCTGAGACTAAACAATCACTGAAAGAACTAGATGGAATTGCTGCTAAAAATGCCTGGGCATATTTTGAGCACAACTTGGTAAAGCAAACGGGTCTGGTCAATTCCGGCGACCAGTATAACTGGACAACTTGGTGGGATCAAGGCAGTGCCATTCTGGGCATCCACGCTGCCAGACAAATGGGATTATTTCCCTCAGACCGTTTTAACCAGTGGGCAAAAACTTTCCTCTCGACTTTAGAAACGATGCCATTACCCAGCACTAAATTACCGAACAAAGCCTATAGCACGACCACAGCTAAGATGCGGAAGTTGAATGATACTCCTGATGCTAAAGGGATGAGTGGTTGGTCTGCGCTGGATCTAAGTCGGTTGCTGGTGGGATTGCATGTATTAAGGACTAAGTATCCAGAATATACCGATCGAGTCAATAAATTAGTCGCTCGATGGGATCTGCAAAAACTTGTCAAAAATGGTCAGATTTATGGTGGTATTCCCGCTCAAAAGGGGGTAGTTAATTACTTTCAGGAGGGACGTTTAGGCTACGAGCAGTATGCAGCCAGGAGCTTGCAGTTATGGAATTTGCAAGCGACGGAGGCATTAGATAAACCCCCTGTTGAGACCGTTTCAGTCGATGGAATTCCGATCCAAATCGATCGCCGCAACCTCAAAAATTCTGGAGCTAGTAATTACCTCACCAGTGATCCTTATCTATTGTGGGGGCTAGAACTCGGCTGGACAGATGCAGTGAAACCCCAAGCTCAAAACTTATTTAAAGTTCAAGCCCAACGATTTCAACGTACTGGAATTTTAACTGCTGTGAATGAAGATGCGATCCGCAAACCGCCCTATTTTCTTTATTACAGTGTCTATGTTAATGGCAAAACTTGGGAGGCTCTAGCGGATGGTAATCGGTCTTATCCGCAATTAAAATTTGCTAGCACCAAGGCGGCTTTTGGCTGGAGTTTTTTGATGCCAGAGGATGCTTATGCTCAAAGATTAAGATCGACATTTCAAAATCTGAATAATCCTAAAAGAGGTTATTTTACTGGACTATATGAAAATCCGAAATTGGGTAAAAATGATGCTGTCGATCTCAATACTAATGCGGCGATTTTAGAAGGATTGTTGTATAGAAGTAGAGGCAATCGACCGATCGTTTTATAAGCTGTTTGACTGCGGCGGAGATCTTTACCCCACCCCAGCCCTCACCTTGTAAAGGGGAGGGAGCAAGAAAGCCTCCCCTTTATAAGGGGAGAGAGCCAGAGAGTCCTTTCCCTTGGGAAAGGATTGAAAGCCCCCCCTGCTTGGTGCGCTACACTGTCGGGGAACCCGAACAGTACGCGCATCCGCTTTATAAGGCAGGGTGGTTTCATACACCGGAAGAAAAATCGCTTAGTCCACTTCAGTGGACTTTCGCTCTTAGCCCCAAATTCATTTGTTCGCGTAGCGTCTGCCTTCGCAGAGGGCGTTTGAAGACTAAGAACTAGGGTTTTGAC
>JANYDE010000087.1 GCA_025359915.1 Chamaesiphon sp. 336R_metabinner_41
TCACAGATCTCGTAGGGGCGGGTTTATGCTAGTTAGTGCCGATTTGCACCAGAAATATAGAACAAAACCCGCCCAACCCCACCAGAAATGAACAGGTTGACATGGAATGAACGTCAAAAAATTTGGAATTTGGAATTGCTGCAATCTCCCAGTACCCAAGTCTCCCCACCCTTCCCATTTTTGGTAGAATAGTAGATTGGACTACTCCATTTCATCGTCAATCCCCACCCATGCCCGATCTCAGTACTAGCCCCCCGTCGGTGCCTTTAGATGTCATCGAGTTGCCGGAAAAATTCACCACGAGCAACCCCAAAAATCAGTTGCAAATGCTGCCGCAGATCCTTGCGGCTGGACTTCCAGGCATTGAAATTCTGATTGAATGGCTCCAAGAGCAACTAGGGACGAAGCCGACAACCGTTACGGGTGCGGTTTATCAAGCCTTGTATCAGAGCGGAATTCCCGCTGCGAAAGAGTATCTCGATCGAGAATTACCCAGCGGGATGATACCATTAGAATCGAGCAGAGGGATTGACTACTCGACTTTACAAAAATTATTAGCCCAACAAAAGTTTGAAGCCGCAGATAAGCTCACCACTGAAAAACTGTGCGAAATAGCTGGTGCAGATGCAGTTAAACGTAAGTGGATCTATTTTACCGAGGTCGAACAGTTACCCACGATCGATCTTCACACGATCGATGCGTTATGGTTGTTTCATTCCGAAGGTAAATTTGGCTTCTCCGTGCAGCGTGACATGTGGGTAGGCATGGGTAAAAGCTGGGATAAACTTTGGGTGAAATTGGGTTGGAAAAACGGCAATAATTGGACGCGATATCCAGGCTCATTTACCTGGGATTTGACTGCTCCAAAAGGACATTTACCCTTATCTAATCAATTGCGCGGTGTTCGAGTGATGTCTTCGTTATTATCGCATCCCGCCTGGGAAAAATAAGTAGGGTAGTTGATAGTTGATAGTTGATAGTTGATAGTAAATTAATTATCGTTATTCTCCCCTTTCCCCTTTCCCCTTTCCCCTGTTCCATGCTAAACCCCTCCCATCGCCTCGCCATATTGTTACATGAAGGAATTACTGGAGTTCAGGGGAAAACTGGGCTGACACTGTTGCGATATAGTCAATCGCAGGTAGTCTGCGCGATCGATCGATCGGTAGCGGGTCAGTCTTTGGTAAAATTAACGGGGATAAAGCGAGATGTACCGATCGTGGATTCGATCGAGTCAGCTTTAGCATACCAGCCGGATGTCCTAGCAATTGGAATTGCACCTTCAGGCGGAATCATTCCAGAGAGCTGGTTTGGAGAATTAAAAGCTGCTGTCGCGGCGGGTTTATCGATCGTCAATGGTTTACATACACCCCTAGCAAATCATCCTCAACTGGTAGAATTATTAAAGCCAGGGCAATGGATTTGGGATGTTCGTCAAGAACCAAAAGGATTGAAAATCGGCACGGGTGCGGCAAAATCCTTACCCTGTAAGCGAGTGCTAATGGTGGGTACAGATATGGCAATCGGCAAAATGTCCGCAGCCTTAGAATTGCAAACTACCTGCGAACGTCGGGGGGTAAAGTCTAAGTTTATCGCTACTGGACAAGCAGGGATGATGATTAGTGGTGAAGGTGTGGCTTTAGATGCTGTACGGGTAGATTACGCCGCAGGATCGATCGAACAAGCCGTGATGCGTCATGGTCATGATTACGACCTATTGTTAGTCGAGGGACAAGGTTCCCTATTACATCCAGGCTCTACCGCTACTTTACCATTAATTCGTGGCTCTCAACCAACTCACTTAATTTTGCTCCACAAAATCGGGCAGGAAACCGTGCGAAATTGTCCTGATGTCAAAATACCTCCATTGGCTGAAGTGGTGCGGTTATACGAAGCGGTGGCTAGCTGTGCGGGTGCCTTTGGCGATGTGAAGGTGGTAGCGATCGCGCTCAATGGTGGTACGCTACCTGATGAGGTGGTGAGAGCGGAGATCGATCGAGTCACCGCCGCCACTGGTTTACCATGTACGGATGCTGTGCGATTTGGTGGTGATGTATTGTTAGACGCAATTCTCGATTCATAATCGATCTATTTCACCAATTTTTGAGCAATGTCTAGAAGAGATAGTTTACATGACTCGGCGCGTCGTACACTGGAAAAAGATGGCTGGGTCATCACAGACGATCCATTAATTCTAGTGCTAGAGAAAACTTTGCTCAAAGCAGACTTAGGTGCTGAAAAATTCTTCACTGCTGAGAAAGACAATCGGAAGATCGCAATCGATATCAAAGATTTTGATACGCCATCTGTGATTAGTGAGCTAGAGAAGACAATGGGACAACTTCAGCTTTATCAATGGGCATTGGAAGCGCAAGAACCAGAGCGTCAATTGTTTCTAGCAGTAAGCAATGCCATTTATCTCAAGCATTTTAAAAAACCAATTTTCCAACTCGTACTCAACCGAAATAAAATCAATTTATTAGTTTATGAACCAGAACAAGAGGTAATTCTTCAATGGATAACTCATTAAGCTACGCAGATATCATCCAAAATACGCTACAAGCGACAACGAAAGATCAACCAAGGATTCAATCTATTCAACTTTACCCTGTATGCGATCGTCAGACAGGTCATTTTTTGATATTGGCTACCGGATGGGATAAACAAAGTTGGATTAATACAATTTTATTTCACGCTCATTTAGTAGACAGAGATGTGATTATTGAGGAAGATAATTTTGAAGAAGGACTAACATCTACATTAATTTCCGCAGGTATTAATGCTGATAATATATGTACTAATATTGCTAAATAAAACTTGATAACATGATTTGGATCTAAACCACATCAGGTAAACTCCGGCGGCGAATATATAACCATAATAACCCGATCGATCCAATCCCAATCCCAACTAGACTAATCATCTGAGCCATGCGGAGAGAGCCAAACATGAGACTATCTGTGCGTAAACCTTCGATCGCAAATCGTCCGATACTATAAGCTATTAAATAAACCAAAAATATCGAACCAGCTTTTAAGCGATGGTGACGATTATCGTCGATAAATAGCCACATGAGGATTGCAAATACGAGTAAATTCCACAGCGATTCATACAAGAAGGTGGGATGAACGTAATCGCAGGCGGCGCGATAATTAGGAATACATAATTTCCACGGTAAATCTGTCTGACTACCAAAAGCTTCGGAATTAAAGAAATTGCCCCAGCGGCCGATCGCTTGACCTAAAGCTACTGAAGGTGCGACAATATCGGCTAATTGCCAGAAAGAAATTTGTTTGAATTTAGCAAAGATAATTGCGGCGATCGATCCACCAATTAACGCACCATGAATGGCGATTCCACCTTCCCAAATCTTGACGATATTCTCTGGATGTTGTGAATAATTGTGCCATTCAAAGGTGACGTAATATAATCGCGCTGCGGGAATTGCACCTAGTACTAAACAAATTGCTAAATCGGCGATCGATTCAGGATCTATTTTTCGTGACTTACCCAACCGCATCGATAAATTAACACCGATTAATACCGCTGTCGCAATTAATAAGCCATACCATTTTAAGCGAAACCAACCGACATGAAAAATCTCTTCTCCTGGGGATACAAATTTAAACCCAAGCAATGATTGTCCCGAATGAGTATAGCTAAATATTGATGCAGGAAAAGTAGATAGATGTTGAAAAGTCGAAAACAAATCGGTGGTTAGCATATCGCAATCTTAGTTATGAGCATCGCCGTTTTTAGCAATCCGAGACTGAGCCTCTGTATCAATATAATCAGGAGCAAATTTATCCCAGCGAGGGGAAGAATTGACTGATTCAGGGGTAGCGCGGGGAGTGATGGGTTTGACAGCAAGGGAGTTGAGATGTCGTCGTACTAAATTTTCTTCGTAATCGGGGATGGTTAATGCTGGTGACGGTGATGATGACTGGGGTAAGATTGAACCAGACATAAAATCATCATCTTCTACCCATTCCTCCCAGACTGCGCCATCAGGATCGATCGATAAATCTAAATCTTCATCAATCGCGATCGAATCGGGAGATAATTGATCGGTGGTAATAGTTGGTGTTGATGGCGATGGCTGCAAATCTGTGACGGTAGATTCGACAACAGCATCTTTGTTTAATATAAATGCGGCTTGAGCCAATCTTGCCGCGAGAGAATTATGCTGATCTGATTTTGTTGGCTCTGTGTTGACTGGTGCAGAATTTGTGGACAAATCTGTCAGAATTGCTTTAAGCTGATGTAGGTAGCCTTGGATAATGCGATCGCTATCCAAGATTCGATCGGTATGTAATTGTTGCAGCTTCAGATAACTATTGCGATCAGTTAAAATATTTTTACCTACTTCATTCTGGACTGCTCCAGTTAATAAATTTATTTTGGTACGAAGATAGCCACCATCCTGCGTCTGACTGCTCATCGAGTCTTCAGTCAGACGAGTAGTGACATCTATTTCCACCGCATCCCGCACCAATAGGGCGAGAGCCTCATGGATTTTTCCGGCTTGAAGTGTTTGCTGAAATTCTGGGCTGGAGATCATAGCTTCGGGGTAAAGAACTCACCAGTAATTGCTCAGATCGTAACCGAGTTCGGCTAGCATCGATCGCAGTAATGGCAAGCTTAGACCAATAACATTACTATGACAACCCTCTATCTTGTCAACGAAGCCACTGCCTTTTCCTTCGAGGGCAAAACCACCCGCACAGACTAATGGTTCCCCTGTCGCGATATAAGCGTGAATCTGAGCGTCAGAAACATGGCCAAAATGAACCTGAGTAATCCCACAGCGAGTGACTTGTTTGGCTCGACTCTGATCGATTAAAGTATGCCCAGTATACAGCGTGCCGCTATTGCCGCGCATTTTTTGCCAACGGGTAAAAGCTTCGGCGGGATCTCGTGGTTTACCATAGATTTCGCTACCGACGACGAATACCGAATCACAACCCAATACGAGAGAATCATTCACCTGATTCAACACCACTTCAGCTTTGCACTGGGCGAGTTTTTCTACCAGTGCAATCGGATCTGTCAATTGAATCTGTGATTCATCAAAGTGACTGACACAGACGAGGGGATTGATCCCGACACTCTGAAGCAATCGTCGTCGAGCAGGGGAAGCTGACGCTAAAACGAAATTAATCATACCCTTTCGTGTCGAAGTTAGACATCAAGAATGAGTGAATAGTGAATAGTGAATGGGTTGTTAGGGTGTAACGGCGATCGTAAATAGACTTGTTTTCATTTAAGATCCACCCTATTCCCTATTTCCTAAGCAACGCTAAAAGAAGCAGCTAATTCATTGAATACCTGTTTCATTCTGCCCCATCTTCGATCGGTAGTAGAAGCATTGAAGGTAAATAATTTACCACGACTGACGACCACACTAGCAATATTATGGCGCAGTCCAGTCGGTGACTTGACTTCATATTCGAGAAAATAGTAAGTTTTCCCCTTAGATTCCTTAGCTTCAGCACTAATCAACTCAGCTTCCCGTCCCGATCCTGGCGGTGCAATTGCATTTTTACCAAGCTTATAGCCAACATCGGTAGCAGTACCGAGATCGCTTAATTTTTTATCTTTCTCGACCTGACTGATTACGACACTAACATTTTCGCTAGACTCAATCAAGTCATGGAAAATAATATCCGCGCCCTTGGTAGTTTTGACAGCCACCCAACCATTGGGATAGAGAAATTTGTAGCTATCGCCTGTATCGATGTAGCCTTGAAGTCCCGCCGCTTGAACGGGAGCAACGTTAAGTTGGAATATGATGGCTAGTGTCGCGATCAATGACACGGTAACTTTTTTCCACATAAGATGATGAATTAAATATTTTATCTGTCGATTATAATTATAGACGGTCGGAGCTAGCCGCCAGTATTGACATTTCGATCGTCATTCGCGGTTACACTGGGTAAGGTCAAGATTTCGATCCATTCATGACAGAGCCAGAAGTTACGATTTGTCCAGCTTATCTATCCCCAACAGCAGCTACCGAACTATACATCAAATTACGCGATCGAATCGACTGGGATCTGCGGATTAGTGCGCGGAAAACTGCTTGTTTTGGACTACCGTATAATTATTCTGGACTGACCTACGAACTCCAGCCGATGCATCCTCTACTTCAGCCACTCTGTCTGACATTAGAGCAAACTTTAGGGTTTGAGCCGAATAGTTGTCTGATTAATTTCTATGAAGATGGACGCGATAAAATGGGCTTCCACTCCGATGAAATCGACAATCTCGAAGCTGGTACCCAGATTATTATTATCTCATTGGGTGTAGAGCGGAAACTATCCTTTCGATCGAAAGCCGATTATTCTCAACGATTACAATATCTATTAGCTCACGGTTCATTACTGTATATGACTCAACGTACTCAAGAGTTTTGGAGTCATGCCATCAAACGAGCTAATGTTTTGGATGGTAGAATCAGTCTCACATTCCGCAGAATAGATCCATTGTTTGTCAGAAGATCGATCGAGAGCGAATTATGTTGAATGGCGATAGAATCGATTCAATCCAGCACATCTTGTTCGACAGTGCGCGAGGGTAGGGAGTTGAGAACATCTCGATCTGCCAAATCAATAATTTCTGAGACGTATTGACGGACTCGTTCGCGTAGTTCGGGGTTTTGGGTGGCGATGCCAGCGGGACAGGTATTCAGATGGCAGACACGCATCATAATACAGCCGAGTGTGACGAGGGGGCGGTGGAGAATCCGAATTCTTCGGCACCTAGCAGGGCTGCTATGGCTATGTCCCGTCCGGTTTTGAGTTGGCCGTCGGTTTCAACGACAATCCGGCTGCGGAGGTGATTGAGGACGAGGGTTTGGGGTGATGCTCCGGTACCGCTTCTAATCTTTACAACCGATCGATCGAGTGGCTATTCTCATTATTGGAAATCACGATTCGATCGTTATCCCAATGTAGCGTTAGCGATCGAATGTCAGAGACGTTAACGGATTCAATCGAGTCTATTTGTCTTCCGTTAGGAGTTGGATTTCCGGCTGCATCTAATCTTTTTATCGGTGAGTTCTTCGCGCCCATCCCCTCTCCACCCAAACAACTTGCCAGCACTGGCTCAAATAAGTAACCTGTTTCTTGAGCCGATCGGTTGTCAATGTCATAAATCCATTTCCGCCAAACCATCCAGTTTGCTAAAAGTTCTACGTCGCAGCATCCATATTCTATTAAAACTCTTGGCTCAATCTGATCCATAGATAGGTAAAGGTTGTTGAGAAAAAATGCGTTTATATTTGGATCTCCTTCGATGCAAGGCTGAAAAGTTCTCGATGTAAAGGGAGAAATCGGTGTCTTTCTTGACGCATGAATCAAGCGCAGTCAGAATTTTATCTGTACTCAAACCTGCAAAATTTATCTCCTCAAACCAATTAAGGCTGATTTGGTAGTAATCAGAACTTGGTAGATCGATCGGTGTAATGCCTAACTCTTGGTATGCCCAACCTAGATCGCAAATTGGCATCTGCTTTGGTGAGATTGAAACCTAGCAGCCTTCCTGACACAGATCTTTCTTGCTCAAACCCATAATTATCCACGATATGTTTCGCAAATATATATGAGATTAGGGGCGGGATGGCATTTCCTATTTGCTGAATCTTTTGTGATGTATTACCTGAAAATATAAAATCATCAGAAAAAGTTTGAATTCTAGCGGCTTCTCTGGGCAAATAAAATTTTGTACTCAGCCTGCTCAAAGCCGAACGAACAGCCGCCAGCCCGGCAGAATAAACTAATTGCCGTATGACGCATCTAACATCAATTTTTGTTATCTATATAGACTCTGATTAAAGAATCTTTCTTGAAGTACTATTTTACCTTGTTATAAGAATTTAGATATATTGGTGAGTATGATCGATTTCGATTACCGACCATTGAAATAGCTAATGATATTGATTCTTGAGGTATCATGGAGGAATCCAGTAAGGTAGAAATCGGGAGTCAACGTATGCAGACGATCCTGTTAAGCCGTGAAGAAGTTGCTCGGCGGGCAAAGCAAATTATAGACACGCAATTGTTTCGTTGACGTTTCTGTTGGTGAATGGCTCGACTTTTCCAATTGAATTTGTCATCGATACAGGTTTTACCGACCATTTATGTTTGCCACCAGAAGCGGTGAATTTACTAAGATTACCGTTTTTGTACGATATCCTTCAACGATAGTAGCTGAATAGAATTTTCCTCGATCTGAATATCTAAAATTGTTGCAAGATCGCCTTTCAAATCTAGTTTTCCTAAAGCTACTTTGATTTGGATTTCCCAAATACTTGCCAAGCTAAGAAATAGGCTATTTTAACGATTCTCTTAACAGAGAGGCTCCGCCAACGATAATTGATTCAGTAAATCTTGGCGATAAGCGTTCTGGTTCTGTCGCCATCCAGATAAAGATATGAGTATCTAGCAAAATCCTCATTCTTCGCCAAGCCCAAATTCTTCTGGTAGTGGTTCATCAAAGTCATCGCTCATTTTCATTGCGCCGCGATTTAGCCCCAAAATTCTTGGAGGTAATTCTGAAGGATGATTCTCAGGGGTGGCTGATACGTCAAGAGAGTGAATAAACGCGCTTAACGCTCAGTTGCATTGGTTCGGGTATTTTCTCTAGTTCCTGGACTATAGATTCGTTCGTGTAGCGTCCGCTTTGCGGAATCGTACTCATGATGTGATAAGGCAGATTGAATATGATTCAATTTTATCACTGTCATATTTAGGCGACAAGGGTTGATAAGTCGAATGGATATGTCAATGGTTTTACTCTTCTAATTCGGTGAACAATTTAGACAAATCTCTGTAACCACTAACAATCCGTAAAATTTCGATGTTATCACCGATCGGCAGATAAATAATTAAATAGTTATCTAGTGAGATAGTGCGGATATCGAGCAAAATCTCATCTCTTTTTCTGCCAAGTAGAGGAAAGGTTACGATTTTAGAAAATTTAGATTCTAGTTTGCTTAGAAACCGCTCTGACTGTTCTAATCCAGATTGTTGAGCGATGTAGTCGGCAATCTCTTCGATGTCTTTGATTGCTGGTTTTGTCAGTCTAAATCGATCTGTCATTAGCTCTATTTTGTGTAGCGAGAGTTAAGATTCGATCTAATCTGTTCCATTGCGATGCTGCCGTCAACTACCTCACCTCGTTGGGATGCTTCCCAGCCAACCTGTGCTGCTTGTTGTAGCTCTGCCAATTTTCCTTGATAAATATCTTCTTGCTGTTCCAAAAGTTCGATCGCGGTTCTAATCACTTCGATCGCGCTCTGATATTTGCCGCTAGTTAGTTGACGACTGACTATTAGTTCTAATTCTGGCGGGAGGGTGACTTGCATAATACCTGCTGTCTTGCTGTCGCTTGAGGGTTGTCTGTCTGCTTCTATTATAAGTTACCCAGAGATCAACGCAGGAGTTTGATCGATGTTAGGAATGAGGATCGATAACCCAAAGCCCGATCGATCATCATCATGATCGAATCCCCCACCACCAGCGATCGACAAAACCACCATAAAATCATCACCATCGATCGATAGCCCAAAGCTCGATTCTCATTCTGAGACGCTCCGCGATCGAACATCATCACGATCGAATCCTCCCACCACTAGAGATCGACAAAACAACCATAAAATCATCAATATCGATCGAAACTAAAGCCGATCGATCTCATATCGATCGAAAGCACTATCTACGGTGGCTAAAGTCATTTTTTCGACTTGTCATCCGATATCAGAGATCGAGAAAATAATCTGGAACTATTGCTCCGCATATGTTAGCTCGTGAGCAGTGCCCACCCTACTTCTCTATCTATTTGATTTTTTGGAGTTGCAAGATCCGCAAAGCAGTTGAAGATTATTCCAAGTTGTTTGTCCTCCTTTTGACCAGGGAATGATGTGGTCTCCATGAAGTCCTGAGAACCCTTGCTGGCCATGACCCCAGAATCGTCGATTACAGATAGGGCAAAAAAAACCTTCTGTAATCCCCCCCTCTAAACGGTAGAATGCCCATTTCCACTCAGTTGGAAATATCCGAGCATCTGGATTGCAGTCCGAAAGATGTGGTGGCAAATTCATTGGTTCGATATCTCTTGAACAACATTATAAAATGCATCAAATTGTTCTCTTTGAGTCCTCCATCTACCTTTTGACTCTGGAAACTCAACTTGAAGATCTCTGGCAGTTGCTCGTGTTGCTCCAAGAAATTTATTAATTAAAGTCCATTGATCTCCTGAAGGTGAGGACAGTCCAAAAGTTTGTTCAAGGGCAGGGATTAGCAAGGCAATAGGTCTATGTTTTGAAACATTCGTATTGCAATTTATTCTAATTTGATACCACCACTTCACAAATAACGGGAAGTCTTCTTCTTTAAGAGTCTCTAGACTAGGAAGTAAACGAGGTATTTCTAGATGCTGATCTTCATAACGGAATTGACTACAAACTATATCAAGAACTCCATCTGAATTACCCCGAAAGGTCAGCTTGAGGTTGCTAGCTAACCGATTTTGATCGGCAAGAATTAGATCGATTATCACTGTCTGCAAGGGTGAATTTATTTGTGTAAAAATCATTAAGGGTTGTTAGACGCTGTTGCCCATCTACTATCTCAAAAACCTCTGGGTTATTCTCATCCGATGCAAGATAAAATGCTGGAACAGTCAGCCTGTTTAGCACTGACTCAATGAAAAGACTTTTCTTGATTTTATCCCATTGATCTGCATCGCGCTGATAGGGAGGAATGAACAATTCGTCCTCCTGATATCGACGCATAACGTTTTCGACAGCCTCGTTTTGTGCAGTAGTTTGGGTCGCAACAACTGGTTGATCTTCTGGATAGCTCATTTAAACATCATTTCTAGTACAGCACATCATCCTATTTTTAGGATTCCCTGATATCTAGCAGCAATTCCAAATTCAAACCTATTCACAGATCTCGTAGGGGCGGGTTTATGCTAGTTAGTGCCGATTTGCACCAGAAATATAGAACAAAACCCGCCCAACCCCACCAGAAATGAACAGGTTGACATGGAATGAACGTCAA
>JANYDE010000079.1 GCA_025359915.1 Chamaesiphon sp. 336R_metabinner_41
TTCCCAAAACCGCTGTCAACTTATTGCTAGTAGAAATAGAGAGTAAACGAGATCTGCTGGCTTCTCAGGGGCTGGCGTTAGAATTAGTTTCGATTCAATTCTAGTATCTATGCATTGGTGCAAGATGTGAGTCAATCTAGCTATCAGCTTTATTGCATTGTTCAGGAATCTCTGACTAATATCCAAAAACACGCTCAAGCGGATCGAGTGATCATCAAAGGATCGATCGTCACTGATGGGACTATTTTAGAGAATCGGTAGCAAGTGGCTTTGTGGGTAAGTCACAATCTTATCGATTCGATCGACAGAGATGCCTACGATTGAAAATCGTTGCTAATATTGCGAAGTCCGCCTACGCGGACTTCGCATCACAAGGAGTGGTTTTAACCACTTTGAGTTTGACACTCCCCATGCTTACACTCTCTCGCCGCTTGCGGCTTGATTCGTTAAAGCAGGGGATTCTTGGCTCCGCGATATGCCTTGCCCCGATAGGTTTCCACCAATCGAAGTAGAGGGCTTATCTCCCCAAGCGTTTACCGTATCTGCTTGGGTCTTTGCTATGGTCGGGAAACCGATTCGTGACAAGTTAAGAAAACCAGAGGTTTGTCAAGGGGAGAAAGATTTGATGTCAAACTCAGACTAGCACAGAGTTAGAACCAAGTTTGACACATGCCTAAAAAGCGGACAACAAATCGCGACCACGCCAAGCGACAACAACGTCCGATGATGGAAGATGAGGTGGTAGCAGCACAATTAGAACAGCTAGTCACGCCAGCAGTGGTAGCACAAGAGAAATACTATCGCCAACTCGGAATGAGGGATAGAATACTGAACCTGCCGCTGATGGTAGCAGCAGTGCTGACACTAATTTGGCGAGACGTAGCTGGAGTCAGAGAACTGAGCAGAATATTAGGCAGGGAAGGATTTCTCTGGTGTGAACCAACGCAAGTTAGCCAACAAGCATTATCACAAAGATTTCTGACATTTCCCGCTGAAATATTTGAGCGAGTATTCAAAGAATTACTGCCAGAATTCGAGCGAAAATGGCATAGTCGTAACAAAAGACCACTGCCAGAAAGTATTCAATTTGCCCAAACTAAATTTGCGAGAATTTGGGCTAGTGACGGTTCAACAAAAGACAGCAGTATTCAGGAAATTAGACAGTCTGACAGAAGTGCCAAAAAATCAATTAGCGGGGAAAATAGGAGTAGTCATCGATCTAGTAACTAGATTACCAGTAGAAATTTGGTTTCAAGAGAAAGCCACAGCTAGTGACATGGGATTTGAGACAGACATCTTAAAAATAGTTAAGCCCCAAACATTAATATTATTAGATAGAGGATTCTGTCATTATCAATTTTGGCAACAATTAGTAGAAGGTCATGTTCATCTAATTACACGACTAAACAACAAAGCATCATTTACAGTCGAGAGCGCATTCACTAACAGTTACAGCATCCGCGACCGAATCGTCAAAATGGGTGCTGGGAATAAGAAAACTCCATGTATCACAATGAGACTAGTGGAAATTAAAGTGGGTAAATCTTGGTACTCTTATCTAACCAGTGTGCTCGACCCATTGATTTTACCACCTTATGTAGTTGCTGATTTGTATGGCAGAAGATGGCGAATCACGGATGCGCGCCCGTCGGGTTCCCCGACGCGAAAAGCGCACCAAGCAGAAGAGGCTTTTAATACTGTCAAGCGACTGTTAGGTTTAAGTTATTTATGGACAGGTTCACTAAATGGTATTAAACTACAACTCTGGGGAACTTGGCTATTTTATGCTGTGTTAGTCGATCTCGGTGATGCTGTTGCTGATGAGGTATCTCTTCCTTTTGACCGCATTTCTCTAGAGATGATTTATCGTGGTCTTTATCATTTCTATGTTGCTCATCACAAGGGTTTAGCTACTGACCCAATTAAATATTTTGCGGCTCCTGAAAATAAAGATCTCGGAATTGTTAAATCTATTCGCAAACCATTCAAGAAATTGATCGTTGACCCCTTCCCAGAACGAGTGAGTAGGGAAGGCTCATTTTTCTTTGAGCCTTCCTCTCAACCCTGCTTGACAACTGCACTCGCGCCTTAACTTGTCACGAATCGGGTTTCCCGACCATGGAAGCGCAACAAGACAGCACTCAATATCCCCAAGAACTTTAACGCCTGGAAATAAATACGCTTGGTCTTTGGGTGGGAATAATTCACTCAGGGATTGTGTTTTGCCATTACCAATAGTGATCTGGAGATTAGATTTGACTCTAATCGCCCAATTCCATTGCTGTTTGGTGAGCCATCTCATCAACTCTCCGTGCTCAAAGCCTCTATCAGCTAGTAAAGTTGGCTGTGAGCCTATTGGCAATCGAGCTTTAGCCGCTTCTAATACGGGTAGATATTGGTCGAAACCCACTGTGGCACTACCATGTTCAATTACCGTTTGAGCTAATGTAACAGAACGGCCACCCCATGCCACACATACTTCGATTAGGCAGTATGTGTCCCAAAACATACTGGTATCCATGACGAGAATTAGTTCTTGTCCTGTCCATTCTTTGAGAAATTATCTCAGCAATGGAGCGTAGAACACTTCATCACTAATTGATGGGTTGTGCATAAAATACGATAATCGCTCCATCTGACTTCTCGCTTGACAGTCCCTGTGGCTCAAATATGGAACCCAGTGGGCTAAACAAGCACTTTCCGATTCTAATATCGCTGCTACTATCTCCGCACAATTTTTGAGATGGCGTAAATCTCTGGGGATAATCCATTGACCTAGTTGTTTCCATAGTTGACTATATAGTTGGGGCGTAGCCATTTTTTATCTGGTTCTGTTTTTTCCTAAAACTATCGAACCACGCTTTCGTCCCTTTTCTCTGTTAATTATTCCCCCTCTATACTCTGTAACCTTTTCAGGACTTCTCTGCACCACTAAGGGGGGGTGAGTACTAGCGACTCTAAGTTGGAGAGTAGAAAATCGAGAAAATCTGTCTGTTCCTTGTTCTGCAATATTTTGAAGTTCGTCCAAGTACGGAATCGTTCGCTCGGTTTCCCCAAATGATTCAAATAGCGATAATTCAAGAGTTTTAGATGTATCGATAATTTCTAAAAGCTGATGCTGTAGATCCCAGATCGTTTGGGCTGTTTCTAAGCTTAGTTTTGCCATGCGTAATCAGTCATTCTTGCTCTATCATACCTTACATTCGTCCGATTCTAGAACAGATCGATATGGCGGTAGGAGTAATTCATGAATTACCCCTACCTCGATCGAATCTTAACCTACCAACTCTAATCCCCGCTTACAAATAGCTTCAGCAGTGATGCCATTAAACGCCATCAACTGACCCGCAGTGGCGGTAGTTTCCCCACGCTTCCAGGCGAAGGTATCGCGGGGTGAGGTCGATCTCAACATCACGGGTTCGAGCATCGCAGGTGCGCCACCGGTGATGCCGATGAGGGCACTGCCGCCGAAGATTTCGGCAAACTTTGCATCGGAGACGAAACCGCCGTCAGGTTCGCTACAGGTATCCCAGGCGACATCGCTAGGGCGATAGAGACGACGGGGATTGATTATCGAGACGATTTTTGAGCCGATGCCTTCGGTTTTTAAAAATGAAGCGGCTTCAAACGCTGGTGCTAGCGTCATGTCACCGATGACTGCGAAGACTACTTGCTTATCACCAGGGGTGTCTTGCAATACTACCGCGCCATCTTCTAAGCCTTGATGAGTTTGGGCGAAGGTAGTGCGAATGGGTAGGGGTGATTTACTCGCCGTAATTACCACGCCTTTATTTTGGGTAGTTAATGCCCAGTCATAGCAGACTTGGATGCTATTTGCATCGGGTGGGAAGACGGGGAAGACGTTACCATTCCGCATCATTGAGGCGAAGTAGGCTTCGATTTCCGGGCGTTGGTGTGTCCAACCGTTGCGCCCTTGTTCTAGTGCTCCTGCGGTGTAGAGGGTGATGGTAGAAGGTGTCTTGCGGCGCAATTCTGCCATTGCTTGGGTGACGGTTTGCCAGATGGGTAAACCGTTGATGGCGAAGGATTCGTAAGAACACCATAGGGTACGCGCACCCATGAGGGCTAATCCGGCGGCTAATCCGGCGCAAGCATCTTCGCTCAGGGGTTCGTAGACTTGCCCGTCGGGTGCTTGGAAATATAAATCATCGGTGGTGGGGTGGATGATTTTTAGGGCTTGGTTGATATTGGCAATCCCTGAAGCTTCGTTCCCGTCGGCGTTGGTGACGAGGAAGTTTTTATCCTGTTGTCCGACATAGCCAACTAATCGCCCCATTGCAGTGGTGGATACTTTGGCTTCGCCTGCTGCGTATTCTTCGAGGGGAAGTGTACCAAGGTTGGGTACTGGTAATACTGATTCGGTGACGGCTACTTTGGATGAGGAGCCACCGCCAGCGCGTTCGCAATTAGTACGCACTAGTTCCCAGGCTTGAAGATGGAGCGCGCGAGTTTTTAAGCCGCTGATAATGTCAGCATTATCAAGGGTATGGTGAGCGTAAAGGTTATGAGATTTGGAACCTGTAGCGTGAACTCCTGCACCTTTTAGTTGTTTGATGATGAAGACGGTTAATTTACCACTCATTGCAGATTTAGCGGCTTTATCCACACCAGCTAAAATGGCTTGAGTAAATGCTAATCGTTGCTCGATCGAGAATAAGGTACTATCGACATATTCGCCCGTTTGATTTTTGTCGTCAAAATCCTTAGCATTAACCAGAATTACCTCATCAAAACCATTACCCGCCCAATAACTGAGCATCTCCTGATTAGTCTTGGTAGACACCATACTATGATGCTCCTGACTATAACCATTCCACACCAAGACAGGTAAGAAATTTGTCACCGTGGGGAAAGCAGTATGGAAATGTTGAATCGCACTAATAATGTACGGCTCACCCAAACCACCATCACCGACGGTGAACGGAAATAATTTATCCCCGTGCAATTTCGCCGCAGACATAGCGAAATGTTGCCCTTGACCCAGTGGCCCCGCTGGAGCGAGAATGCCAGGGATAAAGCCCGACAAGTGTCCAATCAGCCCATCCTTTTCACGGAACTGATCGCGCAATTGCTGAACGGTATCGATACCCATTGCTTCGAGCGATCGATCGAGAAACATGGCACTATAGAACCCAGGTGCATGGTGCCCAACTTCTGTCAAAATATTCTTATGTCCGAGCATCACCAATGAGGCATATACTTCCGCTTGGCTGGCAAATCCGCCTGGATGTCCTGATGCTTTGCTGGCGCAGACTTGGAGGGTCAGATAACGCAGCGCGTCAGCGTAGAGCAAAGTTTGAAAAGCGGCTGCGGGAGCGTTTGCATCGGCGATTCCCGTTTGCCCAGCAGCGATAACTGGCGTAGTTCCATGAATCTCGAATCCTGGGAGCAATTCCCCAAAATACTGAATTCCCTCGGCAAATGCTGGAGTCTGAACCGCAGTAGTCATAAATATAGTCGCCTTAAAATAGTAGATATCGATCGATGCTACCAGCTATTCTGGGTTCGTGGCGCATTTTCACTCTACATATTCCATCAACAGTTTCAGGAATCTTTATATCATAGGTTATTCGTAACAATAGTCCGGACAGATTTATAGAGCCAAAGAGCCATACTGGAGAAGGATCTCGTAGTTAGGATGAGATTTAACCAAAGTCGGGTCAAGTCCTAACATTGAAATAAACCGCTCAAGTAGATGTCCATTGAGTGCCAGACG
>JANYDE010000109.1 GCA_025359915.1 Chamaesiphon sp. 336R_metabinner_41
ACGGACAAATCTTTTCGGGTAGGTTGGGTTGAAGAATGAAACCCAACATTTCTAGGGTGTTGGTGTGTGAGTTGGGTTTTGCTACGCGCAACCCAACCTACGAATTTTCGTCGTTTCAGGAGTTTTGTCCGTCAATCAGGGATAGTGGATACCGTGTAACGGTGATAGTGAATAGTTTATTTTTTGGGCAGAAAGGGAGTCTCTACGTATTGGAAAATTCACATCTAATATATTTTCGAGAGAATTCAATTGCATCCGCAGGAGTAGATATCTTACCCATGATTCTCGCCAGTTGAATCTCAGTCAGCAATTTTCCGATCATCGGTGAAGGTGTAAGCTGTAAAGCTTGAATCAAATCATGTCCGCTGACTAGTGGCGTAGGATGTGCGACTTGACTATCAGGATCGAGATATCGATCGATTAAACACTCCAATTGCTCCATCTTAACTCCCTCTGTTAGTGCTAATCCAACTAACAGCGGAAAATCACTACCCACAGATTTAAACCAAAAATATTGTTCGCTCAAAGACATCTCTGGAGCTAAGAGTGCTGGTAAATAGTTGATGACTGTAGTTACCACCTGAATTTCTATCGAACTAAAAGTCAATCGCAACATTTGGATCGTTGCTAATTCTAAATCTGGTGATAGTATTTTAATTAACTTACCGATCGATCCACGAGACACCGAAATCGTATCCCGCAAAGGTCGATCGAGTTCGATCCTAAGTGCGGGATAATCGTGTTTAATTAATTCTATTGATCGATCGAATTCACTCAATTGGTTTTTAAAAGCCACATCTACAGGTATTTTTAGCCATCCAGACAACAGCTCATCTTCTACCATCGCCACCAACCACTGACTGCTATTCGGTGTCTGCAATAAATACCGTAACTCCGCTAACACCCGCTCCGCCGCAACCGTCGTCAAAAGAGCAACTAACTCCCGAATTGCGTCACGAGTATTAGATTCGATCGTAAAATTGAGCTGTGCAGCCTGACGATAGGCTCTAAGCAACCGCAAAGGATCCTCAACCAAGTTCTGACGGCGAACCATCCTGATCGTGCCTTCCTGGATGTCCTGAGTGCCATTGAACGGATCGATCGTCTCCCCAGTCTGAATATCATACGCGATCGCATTCAAAGTATAATCGCGCCGCGCCAAATCGTCAGTAATAATAGCCCCATCCTGTTGGGCTATATCCACTGTCATCCCTGGAAATACCACCCGCGCAATCTGACGCTCCGCATCTAGCAGCACAAACCCCGCTCGATACTCATTCGCCAACCGTCGCGCCACATCGACAGCTCCCACCGGAATTACCAAATCTAAATCTAATTCCCCCCGCACTCGCCCCAATAAACCATCCCGCACCGCCCCACCAACCACATATACTGGTTTTGGCAATAAATCTAAGTCGAATGGTAGATTCTCTAAAAATTGCATAAAATAGGTAAATTAGTTGATAGTTGATAGTTGATAGTTGATAGTTGATAGCTAATTTCTAGGATGGAGATTTAGATCCTTTTACCAAAGCTCAGGGGTTTAAAGCCCCCGCCTTTAGGCGGATTGTGATTAAGACGGAGTTTAAATCTCCGTCTTAATCACTTCGCTATCAACTATCAACTATCAACTATCAACTAATTAACTTTACCCTTTACCCCTACTTCACTTCATCGTGAAACTATGCACTAGAGGAAAATATTATGTGTATCTGTATTAATTGCGAATATGTCGATCGATGTACAACTTATCATGCAGTCGAAGCACAACATCAACAAGCCCATCTCACCAGCTCACCCGACTTTGAAGCTACTCAACCTAGCATCAATGTTAACATCCGTACTCTCGATGATGGCGTAGAGATGGAATGGGATGTCGTCGGCTGTGAGAGCTTCACTAAAGATAGCGGAAAATGGTCACGTCTACGCCCAGGCGAATTAATTCCGACTTAAGCTTTATCCTCTGTCTTTCTCTGCGCTCTCTGCGCCCTCTGCGGTTAAAAAGTTAGAAATTTTGGCGATTCTATGGTCGATCGAATCATAAGTTAGTTCGATCCGCATATAATCATCTGGTAGATATGATAGTCTTTCTGCCCACTCGATCGCGACTATTCCCAATTCAGATTCAATTCCTGACCAATAAGATTCTAACTGAAGATCGTCAACATCCGCAGATGTCAGACGGTAGAGATCGAGATGATATAGTGGCAACCTACCACTAAAATACTCATTAATAATTGTAAAAGTCGGACTGACAATTGCGTCCACAATCCCCATTCCTTGGGCCAATCCCTGCACAAAGGTAGTCTTACCACTACCCAAATCGCCTGTTAACAATATCACACTACCTGCTGTCAAAGATGTTCCCAGATATATCCCTAACTGTTGAGTAGCATTCGCATCCGGTAATTTAACAATCTGTTCAGTCATCGAGAGATGGGAGAGAGAATTTACTTATTACTTATTACTTAATTTCACGCTGATTTCGCATTACGATCGAGTGGAGTCACTTTACCATTTCGGTGAGTAGCAGATTCTTGAGCGCGACGGTAAAAGTGGATCAAGGATTTAGCCAAACGGCGAGAATTGTGACGGAGATAGCGAGTAGTCGTGTCTTCCTCCATCACATTGACAGAAAAGATACTCCGACCTAATTGTTTCACATCTTCGCGATCGAGCAACACCGGATAAGAATTCTCATTTGCATAATTCTCCAGACAACCAGCCGACGGCGGAGTTTTCTGGACTAACACCGCATCAAACAACTTTTGCCCACAGGCTCGATCGATACTCTCGATATGATCTGCTACTGTATAGCCAGTAGTCTCTCCAGGCTGAGTCATGATATTGCAGACATAAATCCGAGGAACATTTCGCGCCGCAATTGCCTCAGCGATTTCTGGTACTAGTAAATTGGAAATCACACTAGTATATAAACTCCCTGGCCCCATGATAATATAATCCGCCTCCTGAATTGCCGCGATCGCCGCAGGTAAAGCCGGAGGATTCGCTGGAGTGCAACCAATTTCGACGATTTGCCCATCACAGGAACCAATACTCGACTCACCCTTGATCATGCGTCCGTCAGCTAGTTTCGCCCATAGCGCGACATCCGTCAAGGTAGCTGGTAGTACCCGCCCCCGAATTGCCAAAACCTTCGAGCTAGCAACTACCGCCCGTTCCAAATCTCCGGTAATATCCGACATCGCTGTCAAAAATAGATTACCGAAACTATGTCCCATCAACCCATCGCCAGCTTCAAATCGATATTGAAACAACTCCGTCAATAATTTCTCCTCATCAGCTAACGCCGCAATGCAGTTGCGGATATCTCCAGGTGGTAACACCCCAAAATCTCGTCGCAATCGCCCTGAGGATCCCCCGTCATCTGCGACAGTAACAATCGCGGTTAAATTCGCACTGTAGATTTTTAAGCCCCGTAGCAGCGTCGATAAGCCCGTACCTCCACCAATAGCCACAATTTTTGGTCCCCGATTGAGGCGGCGATTCTGCCAGAGCATGTCTAGCAACGTCTGGTCGCCATCTGGACGCAAAACTTTACTAATCTCACCTAAGGAACGACTATGACCCCAAAATACCAGGAATAGACCACAGCCTAGCACGATCGGACCGGATAAATAATTAGGGACAACTCTCGCTACAAACTCGACAGCTTTGTCAATCGCCTGAAACAGCCAAAAAATTGGCGTAAGCTTCAGCCAAATCGCCACACCCAAAATTGTCATCAGAACGCCGATGTAGATTGTCAGCAGCCATCGCTTGACAAAAATACCTGGGGATAGCCACTGGAATAACTTCCGAAAACTGGAATATTTACCACCCTGTGACGATGAGATACCGCCATTACGACCTAGATTTCTGATTGCTTGTCTAAAGATACCGATCGACATTATTTTTCTGATTAAAAATAAAAGAATTTTATAATTGATTGATAGACTTCAGATGAGTCAATCTTACAGGTAGTCTGACAGATCGGAAAGAGTAGATCGATTCTCTTTCCTTTCTCTCCAAGCGGCTATTGCTTTTGGCGTTAGCCTGCCGGAGGCACGGGCAAACGCTCCGCTACCGCCAACAAATCGGCAAAACAGATGTCTTATATGCCTATTTAATCCGACTATAATATCGATCGTAAAGGCTAAACCCCTAGATTCAGCCATAATACTCCCTATTGAGGCTACAAGTTTAAGATTAACTTTTAGGCGTTACTGATTTAAGCTACAGTCTTTGATCCATCTGTCTCGAAAAGTTGCTCCCATCTCCTACCTCCCATCTCCAATTGACAATCACCAAAATTCTTGGCTTAGATCCTGGGTTAGCCAGTTTAGGCTTTGGGGCGATCTCTATTTCTGCTCATACTCGCCCCCCAACAGTTGCTCTCATTGACTTTGGGATTATCCAAACTCCTGCTCGAACGGAGATTGGCTCTCGACTTCAGACAATCTACGAAGACATGCATAGCTTGCTAGACGAAATTCAACCGGATTTAGTGGCGATCGAGCAGCTATTTTTCTATAAAATGGGAAATACCATCCCCGTAGCTCAAGCACGAGGCGTAATCTTACTAGTCATCGCCCAACACAAAATCCCCTGGGTTGAATTTACACCAAGTCAAATCAAACAAGCCGTTGCTGGTTATGGAAATGCCAAAAAGCCAGATGTCCAAGCAGCGGTGGCGCGGGAACTCGCTTTAGACAAAATTCCTCGCCCTGATGATGCTGCTGATGCTTTGGCTGCAGCACTTACTGCTTGGATGCAAATATAATTGATAATTGATAATTATTATATTTGCGTCGGGTGGGCACGTCCCACGATCTAAAGTCTCGGTGACGATCTAATTAATATTTCGTCGATGATTTGTTAGAAAGATCGTAGGGTGGGCATTGCCCAACAGCTAAAGTTTCAGTGATTATCTAATGAATGTTTAGCCCGATCTATCTTGAGTGAATAGTTAATTAAAATAATTTTATGATTGCTAAAATATCGAGCCTGATTAATAATTTACTTACCTTTAATTTTTTCTTTGTACTGCTGAGTTTTGCCTGGTTTATTATTGCAGTTATTGGTCAATATGCCAAAATCCCCCTGGGTTTACAAGTCTGGAGAAGTCTCTGGGATCCTTTGTTTCTACCAGCAATTAGCGTTCTCATGGGTGGCGCGATTGTCAGTGGTACGATTAGTTATGTGTTGAAAGATCGCAGTAATAGTTCTAATTTCTAATTCTTAATAATTTAACAAACAATATTGTCGCTGCATTAACAAAACCCTAGAGAGTGCGTTCCGATCACCTTCCAAGGTTTTATTAATAGTTAATAATTGATAATTATTAATAGTTAATAATTATCAATTACCAAAACCCACCCCGTTTTCCATTCGGGAAGACAGTCATAAAATTAGTTTTAGCTTGATTTAATTGCTCTTCTGTCACTTTAACTCCCTTCAAATTCGCACCACATAGATTTGCACCATGAAGGTTGGCAAAATTGAGATAAGCGTCGCAGAGATCGGCACCGCGCAGATCGGCATTTTGGAGATTAGCATAGCTAAAATACCCCTTGCTGAGTACAGTATCCTTCAGCACCGCGCCACTAAGATCGGCTTTCTCAAACTTACCTGCAGCTAAATTTGCGCCTTGAAGATTAATATAAGCGCAATTTGAACTAGTTAGCGTGATGCCAGGGAGATGAGCTTTTGCGAGATCGAGACTACTAATGTCCATGTCGCTAAAAACTCGCTGTCCGCGCCTAAATGCCGCTAACACACCTTGAGCATCTAACTTCAATGGTTCGCGTCGTGGGGCTTGGACTGCAGGTGCTCCGCCCATACCCGTCCGCAGATCGGCTCCAAATCTACTGGGTTCGCCACCATCTGGTCTTTTTTGTTTGATGATGTCTGCCATCCGCGTGGATGCAGATGTGCCAACAGGAACCGGATTATTCGGATTATTCGGTAAACCGGGTGGTGCCGTCTGTGCTAATGGGGGGGCATTTCTAGAACTGTTAACCGGAGTAGGTGCAACAGCTCCATTCGTACGGGAATCTGCGACAACTGCGTTTGTTTCTAATGCGCGTTGGACTTCCTCCGCTGACTGATAGCGGTAGCGTACAGATACCTCTAGCATTTTGCCCAAAACTTGAGTTAGATGCTTGCTCAATTCGACGTGTTTTTGCCACATCATTTCCCCTGTAGAGGGATTGTATTCGATATCTTTTGGTGATTTTCCGGTCATTAGATAGACACAAGTTACACCGAGAGCATAGATATCGCTGGCAAAGATCGGTCGCATTGCCAATTGTTCGGGCGGCGCGTATCCAGAGGTACCTACCGCAAATTGGGTATTGGAAGCTTGCTCGGCTCCTTCTTGGGGTTCCATGGGGGTAACGTAGTTTTTGACAGCTCCAAAGTCAATTAAAACTAGTTTTCCATCCTGTTCGCGGCGGAGAATATTGGCAGGTTTAATATCGCGGTGGATTACCTGTTGGGTATGAATATAGGAAATAACAGGTAAAATCTCAATCAGGAAGTCCCTAATTTTATTTTCCTTAAATAACCCCATCTGTTTGACTTCTTGATGGATGGTCTGTCCGCTGACATATTCCTGCACGAGGTAAAAGTTTCGACGTTCTTCAAAAAAGTCTAGTAGTCGGGGAATTTGAGGATGGTTGCCAATTTTACCTAGTGTCCTAGCTTCTCGTTCAAATAGTTCCCTAGCCATCCGCAGGAACTTTTCATGGTTGTTGCTCGGTCTAAGTTGTTTGATAACACAAATTGGCTCTCCAGGAAGAGATACATCGATCGCTACAAAGGTAGCACCAAAACCTCCTTGTCCTAGTGATTTTGTCACGCGATAGCGATTACGTACTAGTAACCGCGCACCACAAGCTTGGCACAAGAAGGCATCGACCGGATTTTTAGGTTGGGGACAGTCAGGGTTTACGCAGTAGCTCATTGAGCCTCACCAATTGAACATTTCTCTCGACATACTGTTTTTTGTTGGCGTACTTCATCGGCTGTTACCAGCGCAAGTACCCTTCCCTGGGGGGAATCGCGTTTCTCAAACAAGGGAAACCAGATTAGCTCAGAATCAAATTTGGATAAAATAACTAACCGATCTCTTGAGTTGCAGAGTATGGCAAGTAAATGATTTAGCAATTTGTTTCTAATTCTACCGCTTTTATTCACACGGTGTATTGTTACCTCATAGTATTATATTCTCGATCGATCCTCAATCTCATCAGCACTGCCAATCTTAGATTGAAATCTATCTCCTTATTTCTAAAGTACCCACAAGATTGCGGAAATATCTCGTGTCATCAGGAATATTTGGGAGATGGGTGATGGACAACTATCAACTATCAACTAATTAAGACTAGGCTTCGATTGTCACGCGGAGATTACCACGTTTTTTTAGGACGCGGCAGGAAGTTGTCGCTCGCAATTCTTCTTTATGGGTATATTGTTCGCGGGTAAATTCTAGATCGATCAGGGTACTACCGACGCGGAGGTTTTGGAAGGAGAGTTGATGAATACTCGCAGGTAAGGCTGGATCGATAATTCGCAGGTAGTTACTAGGCGCGTCGGGTACTAAATTTACCATCATCTGAAGGAGTTGGAAAATTGTCCCAGTTGCCCAGGCTTGGGGGGAGCAGGCTACAGGATATTGGATGGGGCTATGCCCAGGGATTCTTTCATAGCCACAGAAGAGTTCGGGGGGACGGTGGTAGGGCTGATGGACTGTCATATCGAAGATGCCTTGGGCGACTTCCAAGGCTTGTTCGACGGCACCGACGGACCGTAAACCCATGGTAATGAGACTATTGTCATGGGGCCATACAGATCCAGTATGATACCCGATCGGATTGTAAGCTGGCGATTGACTGCTGAGGGTGCGAATTCCCCAGCCGCTAAACATATCGGGTGCGCGCAATCGTTCGGCGACGCTTTTGGCTTTTTCTGGATATAGAAGTCCGTGTTGGAGGCATTGTCCTGGGTTGGAGCCGATTCCATCTACTTGTTTGCCTGCTCCATCGAGGGCGAGGGCGAGAAAATCTCGATCGGCAATCCAGAAATCATGATTAAAATGTTGTTTGAGGCTGTAAGCTTCCTGTTGCCATCGGGTGGCTAGTTCATTCTCCTGGCGAATTTTTGCCAGTTCGCTCATCCGAATTTTAGCGGCGTAGACATAGGCTTGAACTTCACATAGCGCAATCGGCCCAGTGGCAATTTTACCCTGTCGATCGACAATACAGTCGCCAGAATCTTTCCAGCCTTGATTTACGAGTCCACGTGCGGATGTCCGAAAGTAAGATAGATAGCCAGTTTCGGCACACATTCGATCGATCCAAGCCATTGCCGCTACTGCATTTTCCCACAATCGATCCAATATATCGGTATCGTGAGTCCAAGCATAATATTCTGCATATAGCATCAACCACAATGGAGTGGCATCGACAGTGCCATAGTAAGGTGTATGGGGAATTTCCCGACACCGGGCCATTTCCCCCATTCGTAATTCATGCAGAATTTTCCCTGGCTGTTCTTCCCGCCACTCATCATCGACTTTTCCCTGATATTGCGCCAATACCATTAAGGTTTCCCGCGCAATTGTCGGATCGAGGATCAGAATCTGACTGGCAGCGATAATTGCATCCCGTCCAAATAGGGTACAGAACCATGGTACGCCCGCCGAGAGGATCATCCCCTTATAATTGGGATTGTGAGGGTTTGAGCTGGCAATATCAAAGGTCTGACGCAATAAATAAATGTCTTGTTCGGCGCGTTCGATCGATCGATTGATTTCGGGATTATCCGTCCGAATCTGGGTAATTTGCGATCGCCAATTGTCTTCTTCCATCATTTCGGCGGCTTTGGCTTGAAATAATGCCGCTGGACTATTCACCCGTGAAACGGGGCGATTGTTCATCAACATTTTCAATCGATAGCCAATCTGATAACTGGCGTGGGATTCCAGTTCGATCTGCCAAGTCGCTGTATATCCGTGGAGCGCGTGGGGGAGCGTGTGGGTGAATCGAATCTGTGATTCCAAGATTACACCATCTAATCCCTGGTAAGCCAGTGTCAATTCATTAATTAAATCCTGTTTGTCTGGTTGAATCAGCCGGAGTAATCCACCCCGTTGTTGACGGCGAAAGCCGCGAATCTCAAATAAGTCCGAAAAGTCAGCATCAAAGCTCAAGCTCAATTCAAAGCTGACAGGAGTAGTATTGTAATTGTGAATTGTGAGTTCTTCAAATAAGCCGCCATTGAGCACGATTTCTCGTTGAATGCTAATTGTTTCGGCGTTGATATTGGGGATAGTGGGATTCGTACACAGAGCTGAGAGCGCGAATCCTTTGTCCGCATTGCAGGTGAGTAAAATCGGCGAACGTCCAGCAATTTGTAATTCCAACCGACTCAAAAAGCGCGTATCCTTACAAAATAAGCCCAGGCTGGAAACTGTTTCATCGCGCGAACAGCCAGAAATATTGCCGAGGGTATCAGTAATTAGGAACAGATCGTCATCTTTAAGTGTAAGTGTGGGTTGAGTCCTGTCGCTCACTACGCAACCCCATTCAGGCAGATCTAACTCACCAGCCGGAACAAAAACTCTTCCTTCAAGTTCGATCGAATTTGACATATCAATCCTCCTGTGGGGCACCTGCTTTGATTGTAGTTGGTTATTTGTGGATATTCACTAAATGAAAAGCTTGCATTAACAACTTATCTATGATAGATTGTTTATTTGTGACGCATTTATAGCACCGGACTTAAATAACAAGTCGCACCTGGGGGTGTGGTGGAATGGTAGACGCGACAGACTTAAAATCTGTTGTCCGTAACGGACGTGCGAGTTCAAGTCTCGCCACCCCCATTTTAAAATACTAATTTGACGCTCGCTGCTGAATCGACCAATTGTTGATGATGTTCGGAGCGAACACTTTTTTCCAATCCCCTCAGATCTTTTCGGATCTAAACTCAGCACTGCACTTTTTAAAGTCTGGATACATTTCGGCGAGTTAACTAAATAGAATTGAATTGTGGCGACAAATCACTGACTAGCTCGATTCAGATCACCGATTGTCTCAAAATAATAACTATGATTCCCACTTTTTGAAAAAAGTGGGAATTTTTTAGGTTTAGATCTAATTAGTTTCCGGATAGATGGGTGCATTGGATGTAAATACAGAAACAATCGATTTCTACACAGCAACGCTATCGGTGGAGAAGCACCATCAGCGAATTGTGCTGTTGAGGCTGCGCCAATGTGGGCTATCTACGTCACGCGGAGGAGAGCCGAGTTATCGATAGTACTAACTAAAAATTAGCTGTTATTATTATAATCACCCATAATTACAATGAAACTATCGACTATTAAATGGTTGTCGAAAACGATTGCGCTGCCATTATTTATTGGAATTCTAGAGATAGCCCCTGCAGGTGCCGAACAAATAGATCGATCGCGGACATCGGCCGTAGATCCATTACCATCAGTAACAGAACTCAATTTAATGGTGCCAGTTACTGCTAGTCCATTACCATCAGATCGATCGGAACCATCCAACGAAGTCGAACCAATTTGGTCTAATCCTAAACGAAGTAATTCATTACCACCAATTATCAGAGAAAGAACGAATAAAGCAAAAGCTAAAATACCTAAACAAGGGGAAATATTGTCTGTAACAGCTAGTTATGTATCATCATCAACTAATATCAGATCCAATTCAAATGATCTGATGAATGGGTATAGGAATTCAGCATTCAATAATATAAGTACCTCTACAGGTATGTCTTCTGGTAGTAGTAGTAGAAGGTCAAAATCAAATTCTAGAAAAGATATTGCTGCCATCTCTCGCCCACCCTTAAGTGGCAACTATTTACGATTAGTTAGAGATCCGAGTAAAGGAACTAATAATGTCGGTAATCCGCTCTACACATTAGAAGCTTATGTTGGCGGTGAAAAATACCAAACATTTACTGCGGTATCTGGAACAGCTCGCAGCCAAAGTGCCGATCGAAATCGTGGCGAAAATGCGGCACCACTGCCCGATGGTTTGTATAATGTCAGCAACCAAATTGTACCTGGAACTATGAATGAAGTCGGTAGAACTTTTATCGGCATCTTTCCAAAATTTGCAACTGGGCGCACCGCTTTAGGGATTCATCTCGATCGAAGTTTTAATCAACGGAATGGTTTTGATGGAACAGCAGGTTGTATTGGGATTGCAACCATCGCCGAGCGTGATGCGATCAATGAATTTGTGACTAAGTACCATCCACATAATTTATTCGTCAAGATCGCCGCGCGAGAATAACTCCAATCTTTAACTATGAATCTCTGTCATCGGTAACGTCAGTTTAGACACTCCTCTAGACCATCGATAACAGAGGATTTTTATGCTATAATTACAGGAGTTACATTATTATCGGTTTCGCCTATTTTCTATGGATCGCTCCAAGATTGTCGCAGTAGTTACAGGCATAATTTCGATCGCACTGGCAATCGCCTATTTACTGATCGTCCAGATTATTGATTTTCGCGGCGAGATGCTTCCCGCTCCAATCGTCGATACGATCATCTCAGGATTACTGAAAATCTAGATAAGATCGAAGAAAACAGCAAACCATCGCTCAAATCAATCACCCTAAATCAAAATGAGTGCTGACACCCTGGCAGAGATTGCGGCTAAATCTTAAAGTAACTAAAATTTGATGAATACAGTACCGCAGGGATTGGGATTGATGCTAACAATTTGGGTAAACGAACAATTGGATCCTGGTGGGTTGATGTATGCCTGCATTGCGACTCGCAGCGAACAATTAGCGAGAGACTGTCATGAATCTTTCCAACAGAATCTCACTACCGAGCAACAGCAACTCGGATGGATTGCCAGACTGCGAACGGTTGGATCTTGGGATGATGTACCGGTGAATTCACTTAATCTTGGCTAACACAAGTTTTGACCATTATTGCAACAAACCCGACTTCTCTAAAGAAGTCGGGTTTGTGTTCAAACCAGCATAGTCGATCGCGAATAGAAATCGAGTAATCTAGTAATTACTCTGTTTTTGTATCGCGGAGACTATTGATGTCGATTTCGATCGAAGGTCCCATTGTTGCAGAGACGTACATACTGCGCCAGAAGCGACCTTTAGCACCAGATGGACGATTCCGCTCGATACTTTCTTGCAACGCCTTGAGGTTGACGAGGAGGTCTTCTGGAGTGAAGTTTGCTTTACCGAAGAGAATATGCACGATACCCGCTTTATCAGCACGGTACTCTAGTTTACCAGCTTTGAATTCAGCAATTGCTGAACCTAAGTCTGTAGCTACAGTACCAGCTTTTGGCGAAGGCATCAAACCGCGTGGGCCGAGAACCCGACCTAATTTGGCAATCTGAGGCATCATATCAGGAGTTGCGATCAACAGATCGAAATCCATTTTACCAGCAGCGATTTCAGCGATTAGTTCTTCAGAACCGTAGATATCAGCACCAGCAGCAGCGGCTTCAGCTACTTTTTCACCACGAGCGATAACTGCAACGCGGATCGTTTGTCCGGTACCTTTTGGTAACGCTACAGTTGTCCGTAATTGTTGATCGGTATACTTAGGATCGATACCGAGGCGGACGTGAACCTCAGCGGATTCAGGGAATTTCGCAGTAGCTGTTTCGGTTAATAACTTTAAGCCTTCGAGCGGATCGTAAGCACGCTTCTCGATTTTCTTGGCTAATTCTTGATAACGACGGGAATACTTTTTGGTCATGATTTTAGCTGGGGTAACTGGCGAGGTTCAACCTCTCCCCCAAATATTAGTTGTTGTGGATAAAAGACTAGTCAACGATGGCTACACCCATGTTGCGGGCGGTACCAGCAACGATTTTCATCGCCGCGTCAATGTCGTTAGCATTGAGATCGGGTAATTTGATTTGGGCGATTTCTTGCAATTGCGCCGTGGTAATTTGACCGACTTTTTTCTTGTTTGGTTCATTGGAACCAGTTTCGATTTTAGCGGCTTTCTTAATTAGGATCGAAGCAGGAGGTGTTTTCAGTACAAATGTGAAACTACGATCTTCAAAGATCGAAATTTCCACAGGGATGACTGTACCAGTTTGCTCGGCGGTTTTGGCATTATATTCTTTACAGAATGCCATGATGTTTACACCATGTTGACCCAGTGCGGGACCAACAGGAGGTGCGGGGTTAGCTTTACCAGCATTTAGTGCTAGTTTAACAATTGCGACTACTTTCTTTGCCATTTGATGTGTTTATTAGCCCTGTCTTTGGACTTGATTAAATTCGAGTTCTACGGGGGTATCTCTACCGAAGATAGAGAGCAAGGCTTTTAGTTTACTCCGTTCGGGACTCACTTCAACGACCTCACCTGCAAAGTCCTTAAATGGACCAGACATTACCATTATTTTATCGCCTTCGGTCAGATCTGTCTTCACTACTGGCTCTTGTTCGAGAGCTTGTTTGAAAATTCGATCTGCTTCACCACGAGAAAGGGGTAGGGGTTTAACGTGTCCGCGCCCGCGCCCGTAACCGCGTTTTTGCTCTGAGCCAACGAAGTTGATTACGTTTGGCGTGTTTTTAACAACTTGCCAAGCATCATCATCCATTGACATGCTCACTAAAACATAACCAGGAAAAACTTTTTCCTCGGCGGGTGTTTTAGTGCCATCTTTCTTGAGTCTGAGGGTAGGAGTCTGCGGAATCTCGATTTGATAAATCCGTTCGCCCATCCCAAAAGAGTGAATCCGTTGTGATAAGTCAATTTTGACTCGATTCTCACAGCCGGAAGCGACTTGAACAGCATACCATCGAGCTGGCTCTTTAACTTTACTCGCGGCACCTCTGTCGTCGTCTTCGATATCTTCGTCTCTGATAAAACTCATACAAACACCTTGCTAGCAGCCCAGCTAAACAGGTTATTCACCAAATAAATGGTGGTAGCGGATAGAGTCACCATCGCAATTACGGCGAGAGATTCACTAATCAGTTGTTGACGGCTCGGCCAAATTACTTTGGTAAGTTCGGCTTTACTGTCTTGGATAAGTTGAACCGGATTGAAGCTAGCTGTAGAGTCCGCAGTTACTACGTCAGATTTGGGTGGTTCGGCTTTTTTGACCATAATCTCTGGATCTCCTTGATGACAAGAGGATATGAGGTTGACAGATTACCATTTTAGCTGAAATTTATATTGATCGCTCAATGAAATTACACCCTTAGCGTTCGCGGTTATTCCCTTACCACCCAACAAATAGACGATGGCGATTTCTGATGTCGCTCGATCTGCTATCACCGTTACACACTAACAACCCATTCACTATCAACTCTAGACATCTAATTTCAACAATGAGAAGAAAGTAGTCGATCGAACAAACAACTAAATTCAACAATGAATCTACTCTATCAGGACAGTTTGCAAATTAGATCTGGAAATTAGCTGGATCTGTCGATCCTTGATTATTGTTGCAGCACACAGGTTGTAGCCTTTGTATGTACGTGTATCTACGTACTTTCTAAAAAACACCTCACAGTATTTCCGTAGATCAACGCTGTTGGTAACTGGGGTGTGTGGAGAACAATGTAGCAGTGGAGAAAACAAATTAAGGAATTCAAACCGAAGTTTATTTCTTTCACGAATCTCTCAGTTTTCGGTTTACGAACCCCCCTGATGTGATTATGCCCACCAAAACGGCAATTGCATCAATCCAACAGCATCTATCTCTAAATAAGGTTGTTTACATGATGGCTACTCAGGTTTCCGCTCATTCCGAATCGATGTCCCTACTGACAAACTATTACGAACAGCCTACTGTTAGAGTCCGTAATCAATTAGTATTGTTGAATGCTGGTCTGGTCAGACAAATCGCTCATCGGATTGGTCGTCAATGTGCAGAACCCTATCAAGATTTGGAACAGATTGGTTATTTAGGTTTGATTCGCGCCATCGAGCGGTTTAATCCTCACCAAGGCTGTGCATTTAGCTCTTTTGCTGTTCCATACATCCGAGGTGAAGTCCTGCACTTCCTGCGCGATAAGAGCAGCGTGCTGAAGATTCCTCGCCGTTGGCAAGAACTCCAAAAAGAAGGTGAAAAGGTGCGTCAGCAATTAACGGCTAAGTTGGGTAGAAAGGTGCGGGATGAGGAAATCGCGGCTGTGTTGAATGTTTCGGTAGATGAATGGCGTGAAACTCAAGCCGCAGAACACAATCGTCAAGCTCTGAGTTTGGATGCTACTGTGGGACAAATGTTAGATTGTCCTGTTACTCTAGGTGACAGTTTGCCTGATACTCGCGAACAACAACGTCAATATGTCGAGGAAGAACGCCAACAATTGGAAGGTGCGATTTCTGAACTAGAAACTAAGACTAAACAAGCGATCGAATTCGTCTATATTAAAGGTCTACCCCGCAAGGAAGCTGCGAAAAGAATTGGGGTAAGTCCAATGACTGTGACTCGTCATCTCCAGCGTGGTGTTAAGCAATTATCTACGCTCTTACACCCAGAAGAAGCTTTAATGTCTTAGTTTAGCTGCGAGTATCTTTGCTCTGTCATTGATGCCATAACCGTTACAAAAAATTCAGGAACCCTAAATTTTGAGTGAGGATTTATCCTCACTTTTTTATCAACTATCAACTATCCACTACTACTCCCCTTTCGGCAAAATCCAAAACCGATAGCCTAGATACAGGATGATGCCAAAAGTAGAGAGGGTAATCAGGGAAGTTATGAGCTGAAAAACAGTTTTGATCAAAGTTAGTCCCAATAATCCACCACCTGCGATCGCAAGTAGTTTACCACTTGACGGAATCCCGTTGAACCAAGCGATAAATTGTTGATATTCGCGCCCAAGTGCATCGATACCAAATTTAGGGAAATCAACGTCAATTTCATTAAGCGGTTCAGATGTTGCTGTCGTTGGCGTAGCCTCTCCTGCGGAGAATCGATTTGATAAAGTAGCTGCAATTCGATCGAGATCGATCTTAAGATTTCGGATTCGGCTCTGCCAATCCTGGGGTTGTGGGAAAGTCATAAGAGATGGGAGATGGGAGATGGGAGATGGGAGATGGGAGATGGAAGCGAAAAGTGCGGTCTTGGGGTTTCCCCTGTCTTGTCGTTTTCTTATTCGGGGGGAACCCCCGAATAAAAACGCCGCAAGTAGAGCACCTTTTCAAGACAGGCGGACTTCGTATCATGAGCAGCGGTTTTAACCGATTGAGTTATGGGTAGCTGCTCAAATACCAGCACCATAGAGAAAATCCTCGATCGCTTTATCAGTTTCGGTCACATCTTGAATCGATGCGGTTTCGATCTCACCTTCAATAACTGGATTAAGTTGAGCATTGAGCGATTGAACTTGCTGTTCTAAACTCTTAATTCGATCGAATAACTTACTAATTACCTCAGCTTCGACATCGGGTAAATTTTCCTGATTTTGGGAAGTATCGATCGATCGAGTACCATTCCGAATTACTCGCCCTGGAATCCCAACTACAGTACAATCACTGGGAATATCTCTTAATACTACTGAACCCGCACCAATTCTGACGCGATCGCCAATGTTAATATTACCTAAAATCTTGGCTCCTGCCCCTACTAAAACATTATTTCCTAATGTTGGATGACGTTTACCCGTTTCTTTACCTGTACCGCCGAGGGTTACGCCTTGATAGATTACGACTCCATCACCCAGGATTGCGGTTTCACCAATTACTACCCCCGCACCATGATCGATAAATACTCCTTTCCCAATTGTTGCCCCAGGATGAATGTCAATTCCTGTAAAAAACCGACTTAAACTACCGATAAATCTGGGGAAAAATGGCACACCTAAGCTATGTAGCCAATGAACAAATCGATGGCAAGAAATAGCTTGAAAGCCAGGATAACAAAACAATATTTCTAACCAATTTCGGGCGGCTGGATCGTGCCGTTTAATGATTTGCCAATCGGCGATCGCGACCTCGATCGGATTCGCTGGCGGTCTAGGTTGTATGTTATCGAGGGAAATGGATGCTCGATCTTTTTGATTTGTTTTGGTTAGGGATTGGGTATTATTCATGATAATCAATTGGAAGTTAAATAATCAATTAAAATTTATTTTTATAATAGGTAGGGTGCGTTGGCAATTCGGAATAGTCAGCGGTTGAAACCGCTGCTAGTGTTGCAAAAACCGCCTACGCGGGTTAAGACTCCCAGTCCGCGTAGGCGGACTTTGTATCACTAGCGACGATTTCAATCGTGCGGTAGTCGATCGCATCATCGATGACGGATGGTTTTAACCACCTCCACCAGCCTGTCGATTTCCGCATGGGTGTTGTAGAAAGCTAAGGATGGGCGTACAGTCGCAGCCAAACCATAACGTTGTAAGCTCGGTTGAGCGCAATGATGCCCCGCCCTAACTGCAATCCCTTCCTGTGCAAGTCTTTGCCCAACTTGCTCGGTGGGAATATTATCCAAAATAAAGGAGACAACGCTCACCTTATTTAGGGCTTGCTGAATTAGTCCATGGTGTTGCTCTAAAGGCTGAAATCCTTGCTAAAGGATGGTTCTGTTGCAAAG
>JANYDE010000121.1 GCA_025359915.1 Chamaesiphon sp. 336R_metabinner_41
CTCCCCCCTCCCCCCTAATTAATGCTCGATCCTCTCATCCAGGCGTATACCCCGCTAATTTGTTGGACGGGGGGAGGGAGGAGGGGGGAGGGGGGGACTGGGGGACTTGGGGACTATTGAAGATATTTATTAACTATCAACTATCAACTATCAACTATCAACTATTCCTAAAGCCGTTTAATTACATCCATATCTTTGATATACCAACGATCGTTTTGGCGGACGAGGGTGTATTCAACAAGTAGTTTGTTAGAATAAGACTGGTCTGGATTCAATCGATCGCCTTGAAAGTACCGGGCATCTTCTTCTACTCTGGCTTGAATAGTCGCTTCATTTGCCAGGGGATTCGCTTGAGCGACTGAGGCTACCGCAATATTCGGATGTTTGTATTCCCAATGAAAGCCACTGCCTTTAGCAGAATTGGAGCGGCCGATCGCCCGAGACAAGGCAGGTTCTACTAAAATATCTTTTAATTGAGCAATTTCATACCCTCGATCGACAGATTTTGTTTTCGCACTCAACCATTTTTCGACAGTTGCTTGCGCGACAGCAGTGGTCAATGCCTTGCTGGCAGGTGGTTGTGGTTGAGAGTTTGAGGGTGCTGCAACTGTGGGGGTCTTTTGGCTAATCGGAGCAGTTCGCCAAGGCGTAACACTCAGTATTTTTCCAACCAGATCGTGTGGTAACACGCCTTGAATCGCTGTTGTCAACAACATCGCGCCCCAGACGCAGGTAGCTCCAGTCGCTCCCGCCAGCAGAATTCTAGGAATGTTTGCTTTGCGGCGGGTGCGCCGAGGGCGAACAATTGCACCATAGCCTCGATCGCTTCTGACTAATGTGCCCGATTTAGCGGTAGTTACTAATTGACCACTAATTTCTGACGACAGAAATGTTTGGGGACGATCTTGCAGAAAGGTCGAATCTAGCTGTCCGTCAATAGTTCTGGCAATCGGCTTCGAGCGACGACGTTTGCGTTCGCGCTCCAACTGGATCACGTTAGTAGTATCGAATTCTGCCGTCGGAGTCGTTGCTGGTGCTGGAATAGGTGCGGGAATCGGCTCTACCCTGATGGCGGGGGCAATTGGGCCACTTCCCAATCGATCTGAATGTGGTTGCCAAGCAGTACTCAAGCCACTAGAACGGCGATCACCAGATTCCATCGCGCGGAGGCTCCGCAAATGAGGTGATAAGGTGGAATGGATTGGCTCAAATGAACGTGAATCTTGTTGTGGTTGGTTGCTGGTGCCAGAGAGATCTCCCGATAGTGGCACGTCGATCAATTCGGGTGAAGATTCTTTCCAGCCTGTCAAATTATTCTCTGCCGCAGGTACTCGCTCGGCAAAATCTTGGACATTTGGATCGTTGAAGTAGGTATCAATATCTGGATCGCCGCTGACGATCAAATCTCGGAAACAGGGGAATGCCTCATCTTTCAACCACGATTCGAGATACCGACACAATCCTGTGAGTAGATCGGGTTTGCCTTGGGATTGTTGTCGAATTACTAGTAATGCGGCTGATTCTGCGGCAGTGCTGAGGATTTCGTTTGCTTCATCCATTTGTCCCAATAGTAAGGCGCAAATTGATTGCTCGATCGTCACATCCAGTCTTTTGCTAAGTCGATACTGTAAAATTTGTTGAGCCGTATAGATCAATTGGGGATTGCGATAGGCAAATCCGAGGACGATCAATGCATGGACGTGTAAATAGGTACATGCCAATTGCATGACATTTAGAGCCTTGGATCCCAATTGGGTCGAATCTCTGGCTACCTGACTAAACAGATTTCGTTGTTCGGCTGCGGTCAGATGGGGTAGAGTTTCGTGGATAAAGGGAATGGTGCGTTCGCTATTCAAGCCAAATCTTTCTTGACATTTTAGCTCATTCGTGCAGGCACTTTCCAGTAATTCTTCGAGAAACTGAATACCTTGTCTTCTTTGTTCAAGTTGATCGAGTGGTAATGATACCAGCGACGAGATCCGATAAGGTCGCAACCTGTCGAGCTTCAAATCGATTTGACCCTGGATTTGCGGAAAAATATCTTCTTGGACGAGAATTTTCTTAGCAGTTTCGTAGTGAACTACCGCCGCTTCATAGCACCGATCTCCCCACTCCCGTTCGCCCAATTCATAAAACGAAGATACCATCGTCAGGACGATATCCGGCTTGAGCGGGATGATATGGGCACCATTAGCCGTATGTTTTAGCTTGGCAAGGATCGCCGGATCGATATTATTTACCAAATCTCCGCGCAAATTGCCGCTCGTGCTCAAAGACATGAGTGGGTGCGGGTGGAGACTACCGCTATTGCTATTGCGCCCGTTGTTGCCCAGATATGGCATACAAATCGTATTAATTTCTTCATACTCACCCTGTTCAAACAGGATCAGTAGTCCGCCGAGGAAGTGTTCGGTGGCAATATCTAGCTCCCGACGGCAGTAGAGTGTGGAGTCTTCGTTCGACTCGGTAATTTCTGGCGAACGCTGAGTCGCGGCATATTGCGCTCGTCGCTCCGGATCGTTCAATACCTGATAAGCCACCGTAATCAGTTGTTTGCGCGATTCGATCGCCGCATCAGAGTACTCTTGACGCGGCAATTGGAGCAAGCGATCTTGATATGCCTGCTCTAGCTCCGAGAGATTGCTCTCCGGTACACCTAAAATCTGATAATAATCAAGCGGGATTCGCACAGTTTACCTAATACAGCTAAAAATAAGTCGTAAGTCGTAAGTTATAATTTGAGATGAATTGTTACAGCAACTACAATAAGAGGGGATTGCTCAATCGAACTGACAACTATATTACTGCAAATTTGCAGCGATGTTACCGAACCCCTGAAAACTGAGGCACCGAGATATTATAACATTTCAGTTAAATTCACCTCTACCACTAGTCACCAGTACCTAAATAGGCGACAATATCGATCGAATACAAGTGGATAAAACAAAGCAATGGTTCAAGAGAGAACTCTACCCGCATTCGAGCCAAAGTCGGGAGAAATCACCAAAGCAGAAGGCTTAATGTTGTACCGTGACATGATCCTCGGTCGTTTCTTCGAGGATAAATGTGCAGAGATGTACTATCGGGGCAAAATGTTTGGTTTTGTCCATCTGTATAACGGTCAAGAAGCGGTATCCTCCGGCGTAATCAAAGCGATGCGTCCAGGTGAAGACTATGTTTCTAGTACTTATCGCGATCACGTTCACGCCCTCAGTGCTGGCGTACCGCCGCGCGAGGTGATGGCTGAGTTATTTGGCAAGGAAACAGGCTGTAGCAAAGGTCGCGGCGGCTCGATGCACATGTTTTCTAAGGAGCATGGATTATTGGGCGGTTATGCGTTTGTGGCGGAAGGAATTCCCGTCGCCACAGGTGCAGCTTTTGCGAGTAAATACCGCAGAGATGCGCTAGGTGATGCTAGTTCGGATCTCGTGTCAGCTTGTTTCTTCGGCGATGGGGCGGCAAATAATGGACAGTTCTTTGAATGTCTGAATATGGCGGCTTTGTGGAAATTGCCGATGATTTATGTCGTTGAAAACAATAAATGGGCGATCGGGATGTCTCACGAACGAGCTACATCTGTGCCGGAAATTTATACCAAGGGTGCGGCGTTTGGGATGCCTGGAGTTCAGGTTGATGGCATGGACATATTGGCCGTCTATCGCGTCGCGAAGGAGGCAGTCGCCCGCGCGCGTGCTGGCGAAGGACCAACCCTAATTGAAGCCCTTACGTACCGTTTTCGCGGTCACTCCTTGGCAGATCCTGACGAACTCAGACCGAAGGAAGAAAAAGATTTCTGGTTCGCTCGCGATCCGATCAAGAAATTGGCACAATATTTGGTCACAGAAGGTTTGATGACTCAGGACGAACTCACGGCACTCGATCGAGAGATTCAAGATCTAATAGATGATTCGGTTGAATTTGCGGAGAATAGCCCCGAACCAGATCCAAGCGAATTACGTCGTTATATTTTTGCTGAAGATTAGGGAATACTAAATAGTAGCTGGTTGCAATCAGATCGAGTTTTGCTCGAATATGGTTGCAACTATTTATTGAAAATATTTTTTTACAAATTTAGGTGGCTAGCTAGATTTAGTCTATGTCCAAACAACTGTCACCCTTATTATTGATATTGCTGTGTGGTAGTTGTAGCCAACCACAGGTAAATAACAGTCAACCGTCGAGGCTATTATTGGCATCGTTACCAACTCTATCAACGGTAAAGCAAGCAGCGACGGTGGAAATTCAGAATGATTGGAATGGCTATTCAGACATCACACCAATCTTACGTCACTACAAATTAAAATTGGATCGGCAACAACTAGTCGGCAATGCCTATATTGCTGTCGGTGGTTATGGTGCTGCTGGAATTCGTCAACAGCGGACGACTAGAGTAAAAATCCCTACAGAACTCGTCACAAAATTTTTGACTACGCTATCCAAAACTCCGCTCCAGTCGGGAGTCTATAAACCTTCAATCCTCAGGACTGATGACTATCCAGCGATCGAGATTAAAATCAAAACCGATCGGAAACAAATAACTTTTAGCTCTAAATCGCAAGGAGTCGATCGCCTCCCGTGGAAGATCTCGATCGTTGAAAACAATATAAAGAAAGAATATATTAGTAACTCGGCAATTCCCGCTCAAGCTTTTCGGACGATCGATCCGATCCTCGATCGATCGGGAATTGAGCAAATTATCCAACGACGGCGACAAAAGAAGAAGAAATAAGCGGGGCATTGCACCCTTGGACTAGGGGCTGGAATTGTCATCCTAATCTTGAAAACCCAATTGAGATCGCAACTATTCAAAAAAGACCCACTCACACGTAAAAATAGTTACGAGATTACCTTGGGTTCGCCCTAGGGATGTAGCAATACAGTAACATCGATCCTCGCAAGATGTCAACTAATCTCCAAAATAAGCCCTCACTTCTGCGAGCAGCGGATCGATCGTCTTAACCTGAATTTGGTGCGGTGGTTGCCAATCGATCCATTCATAGCCGAGATGTTCGGTTGAAGTGATCACTGTTGGGGAATCTACCCAGCCTAAGAAAATAATCAGAGTTTTTTCAATAATCTCGTTGTCATATCTGGCATATTGGGGATGGTAGATCGATCGATATTCAAAGTCTGGCTCGATTTGCACGGCACTAATTGGAATCCCAGTTTCTTCGTTCATCTCTCTGAGAGCGCATTCGAGATCGGATTCGCCAGGTTCGATATGTCCTTTGGGGAGATCGTACCTGTCGAGATGTTTCATCAGCAGGAATGATTTCTGAGGATTGGCGCGATTTCCTTGGAAGAGAATGAAGCCGCAGGATTTGACTTGTTGCATAAGTTAGGGGATAGGGTATAGGGTATAGGGTATAGGGTATATAAATCTAAGCCACCTTAAGTTCTGTCACAATCGATCGAGGATAGTTAGCCATCACCAGTTAATCTAGAAATATAGAAAACAGCTAACTGATGTGAATCTATCTAGTTTAGCATTATAAAAATCTGGGCGGGCTATAATTATGACAACTACTAGATTAGCTAATTATCCATATCAAATTACCGATCGAGAAGCTCAAAACCTTAGTCAAACTATCGATTATACTCAAATTAGTGCAATTTCTGAAATGTGGGAGATCGTCGCAGCTAAATGTGGAGAGGTAGTTGCTTTAAAGGCACCCCATAATAAGCCAGAGATCGAGTTTACATATCAAGAGGTGGCTACTCAAATTAAATTATTTGCGACTGGCTTACAAGGTCTAGGCATTCAGCCATATACAGGAGTGGCATTGTTTGCTGACAATAGTCCTCGGTGGTTAATTGCGGATCAGGGGATTATGTTGATGGGGGCATTTAATGCCGTTCGTAGTTCTCAAGCGGATTCACAGGAATTACTATCTATCTTAGATAATAGTCAGGCTATTGCGTTGGTAGTTGAAGATATCAAGACGCTGAAAAAAATCAGTGATAGATTAGTCGATCTGCCGATTAATTTAATTATTCTGTTGTCTGACGAAGTAAGTGATTTAGATATTCCAATTAAACTCGTCAACTTTACACAGACGATCGATCTTGGACGTAGTGCAGCTTTTACTGCTGTCGCTCTGAAAAAAACAGATTTAGCCACCCTCATCTATACATCGGGGACTTCTGGTAATCCTAAAGGTGTGATGCTTTCCCATGGTAATCTGCTGCATCAAATCAATACCTGCGGCACAGTTATTCCAGGCTATCCTGGCTTGGAAGTATTGAGTATTTTACCTTCCTGGCATAGTTACGAGCGATCGTGTGAATATTATCTACTATCTCAGGGTTGTACCCAGATTTACACCAATATTCGCTATTTTAAGCAGGATTTGAAGGATTACCGCCCCAAGTGTATGATCGTGGTTCCCCGCCTCTTGGAGTCGCTTTATGAGGGGATTGGGAAGCAATTTCGCGAACAGTCAGTCAGTCAGCAAAAGCTGGTGAATACATTTCTCGATTTGAGCAAGAAATATATCGAAGCGCGGCGGATTGTCCAAGGGTTGAGTCTGGAATGTCTGGAGCCGAGTCTGAGTCAAAAGTTGAATGCTCGCGCCCAGATGTCTATATTAGCTCCGATTCATGCGATCGCAGATAAATTAGTATATGCCAAAATTCGATCGGCAACAGGTGGCAAAATCGAGAATATTATTAGTGGGGGCGGCTCTCTGGCGAAACATCTCGATCTATTTTTTGAGATTGTCGGTATTAATATTCTCGTCGGTTATGGTTTAACAGAAACCGCGCCGATTACCAATGTTCGTCGCCCTTGGCAAAATCTCCGGCTCACATCGGGTAAACCATTACCAGGTACCGAAATTAAGATCGTCGATGTGGAAACTCGCAAAGCAGTCTCGATCGGTCAAAAGGGATTAGTATTAATTCGTGGGCCGCAAGTGATGCAAGGATATTACCGCGATCCTGAGGCTACCGCCAAAGCGATCGATCCTGAAGGATGGTTTAATAGTGGTGACTTAGGAATGCTCACGATTAATAACGATCTGACAATTACCGGACGTGCAAAAGATACCATCGTCCTAAATAACGGTGAAAATATCGAACCTACCCCGATCGAAGATGCTTGTCTTCGTAGTCAGTATATCAGTCAAATCGTCCTCGTCGGTCAAGACCAAAAATCCCTCGGCGCACTCGTCATCCCCAACTCGGAAGCCTTGCAAGTATGGGCAGATAGTCAAAACTTACCATTAGACTTAAACAATAGTCAAATTCTCGATCTATTTCGCGACGAACTCAACCGCGAAGTAAAAGATCGCCCAGGCTACCGTGCTGACGACAGAATAGCCGTAATTAAACTGATAGCTGAACCATTCTCGATCGAAAATGGACTACTTACCCAAACCCTCAAAATCCGTCGTCCAGTCGTGATGGAACGGTATCACGGTATGATTGACGAGATGTTCGCTCGTTAACCTGAGCCAGCATAGGAATAGGGTATGGGGTATCCCACTAGCCACTAAACCAATAGCCACTAGTTACCAAAATTACCTAAATCATGGATCTACCAGACTCTCAGTTATTACTCAAACGTGTCGTCGCCATCAAAGCCGTCGTTACTCAACGCTGGAAAGACGAAACCCAGCAACTATTACAAACCCAAATTAGCGAACTCGATGGTCAACTTCAACAGCTAGAAATTCAAGGACAAAGAGCAGTTGCTGAAATTCAAAAACAAAACCTCCAACCACCTGGACCTCAAGTGCTGCAACAGATTGAAAGCATTCAAACGCAAGTCAATCAGCAGAAGAGTGAACTGCTAGAACAAAAGAATATGGCTCTTCAGCAACTTCAACAAGTTCAATTTCTCGAACTCAAACAAGAAGTAAATCAGGGTCAAGTTGAAGGTTACTTCTCGATTAAACTTGGCGATAATTTGATTTCCAAAATGAACGTTGAAGTCCTCCTTCATGATGGTGTTGTAATGGAAATTCGCGGGAATATCTAAAATAAAAAGAAGACGAAGGTGGAAACATCCACCTTCGTCCCCAGTATAGGCATTAAGCTGTTTGTCATTCAATTCACCTATTCCTACACCCCACACCCCACACCCCTCTCTAAAAATTGAATGTGTGATTTAGATGTTTGACAGCTTATAGGCATTCCCATTCATCAAGAATATGGGCATTACTGGTGGTGCCTATGCGGTTCCAATTTATTCAAATAAGCAAATTTTATCACCCCAGATGGCGGCTCATAAGTTAGCGCGAATTTTTTACCATTTATGAACGACGGGTGAAAATTTTAGCTGAAGGGGACATTCTCGCACAGAGTTATTTCTTCGCCACGAGTGTTTTTTGTTTTGCGGCAAACTTTCTCAGCGTCATCAAGAGAATTCATTTCAATCGTAACATTGTAATAAGAATTAGGCGTTTCCCTGAATCGAATTCTCAATTCTTCAACCATTTTCTTTGCTCTTTTCATTCTCGGTGATTCTGCATCAACAGGCTTAGGAATAACAACTTCTTCACATTTTTTGTCCCATGACTCAAAAGGTGGCTTTTCAGCGTCAGTTTTGCTTGAATATGGGTCAGATTTTTTAGGGCGATTATAGTAGCCATCGCTATATCCTCTGGCAAATTGGCCGCCGGCAGAGCGAGGAACAAAATTCTTTGATCGATCGCGAGATCCTTCGATGTGACCATCTCTGTAATCTGTCCACCCAAGTACGCCATCCAAAGCTGGATAATGAGCAACATTTTTTTCGTAGCAAATTCGAGTGATTTCACCAAGAATATTTTTTTCAGGAGTGATTTCACGATACAAAGGAAGTTTAATGGTTTCAAGCATTTTTCTTACTTCTTTAATACTTTCAGATTCAACTGACGAACATTCTTTGATGATAACGACTTCAGATTTTGCAACTTGAGAAGAAAAAATCGATATAAATGCTAAGAATGTAACTAAACAATAGTTGCGTTTTTCAATCCTTCCGCTTAGTGAAGTCAGAAAAATAATTGCAGCAGAAATATTCATTTTGTTGGCAGAATTGATGTGAATTTTTTTCTTAATGGCAATCGGATGAAAGTTGCTTAACTTTATCCCTACCCCGATCAAGTCGTCAGTATTGAAAAGTGACAAAAGTAAGTAGTGGTTATCGTAGCATATTAAATAATATAAATCTTCTGCCGTATAAAATACAATCCACACAGCAAAGGGATACACTCGAAAGCGCAAGCGCACCCCCTAAGGGTGGTCGAGCCGCCCGTTGTCTAGGCAAAAATCGGTCTAATTTTGTCCTAGAAAGTCCCCCGATTAAGCTAAGATAGAAGGCTGCAAGCTCAACCTAACTGTTTGATTCGAGAATATCCATCATGGCAATACGCGAAGTTTTTATGCCCGCTCTAAGTTCCACGATGACTGAGGGCAAGATCGTCTCCTGGCAAAAATCGCCAGGGGATAAAGTCGAAAAAGGTGAGATCGTTGTCGTGGTGGAATCCGACAAAGCAGATATGGATGTGGAAACATTTTATAGTGGCTTTATCGCGACGATCATGGTTCAAGCTGGCGAATCCGCACCTGTAGGCTCGGCGATTGCCTTAGTTGCTGAAACTGAAGCCGAAATTGAAGTTGCCAAACAGCAAGCACTAGGTAAATCCGCCCCAGCAGCACAGACGGCATCTGCCCCAGCGGTACCAGCCGCAATCGCTGCTCCCGCAACAACTGTAACACCAGCAGCAACTACCCTCAGAAGCGATCGACCTGTAGTATCTCCTCGTGCTAGAAAACTAGCCAAAGAATACGGCGTGAGTGTCGAAACGCTCAATGGGACTGGCCCCAATGGTAGAATTACGGCAGAAGATGTTAGCTCCGCCGCTGGTAAAGCAACTGTCGCTCCAATTCAAAGCGTACCAGCAACGCCAGTAGTCGCAGCAGTACCAGCAGTTGCGGCTCCCATCGTACCAAACGTACCTTCAGCTCAAGTAGTTCCCTTCAATACCCTCCAAGCTGCTGTCAACCGCAATATGATTGCCAGCCTTGCAGTACCAACGTTCCGAGTTGGTTATACGATCGAAACCAACAACCTCGATAAACTATATAAGCAAGTCAAATCTAAAGGTGTCACCATGACAGCATTGCTAGCTAAAGCAGTCGCTGTGACACTAGCCAAACACCCCGCAGTCAATGCCAGCTATAGCGATGCAGGTGTAAGTCATCCAGGTACAATTAACATCGCCGTCGCCGTCGCCATGCCCGATGGTGGTTTAATTACCCCCGTGCTGCAAGGTGCCGACAAACTCGATCTCTATTCTCTCTCCCGCATGTGGAAAGATTTAGTCGATCGAGCGCGGATCAAGCAATTGCAGCCCCAGGAATACAGCTCTGGCACCTTTACCATCTCCAACCTCGGAATGCTCGGAGTCGATCGGTTTGATGCCATCCTCCCCCCAGGTACAGGTGCAATTCTCGCCGTCGGTGCTTCTCATCCGCAAGTAGTCGCCAGCGAAGACGGTACATTTGCGATCCGTCGTCAGATGCAGGTAAATATGACCGCAGATCACCGGATTATTTACGGTGCTGATGCTGCTAATTTCCTCAAGGATTTGGCTCTATTAATTCAAACCAATGCTCAATCTCTAACTCTCTAGAATTCCACAAAATCCGATTTTTCTACATTCATTAAGATATACCCCCGACTTCTTGGAGAAGTCGGGGGTATGTCTTAACAAACTTGGCGATTGCTATCGTTTAATTGCGAGACATTGTGGGAAGTATAAATATAGTTCAACTATAATCCCCGCCCAATGTCCTTTCAAATCCAAAACACGGGTACTGCTTGCTTTCAAAGAGAACCGCTGACTGTCAGACTGCGCAATCTGATTCATGACTATCCTGAAGGGGTAGGGATAGTCAAGGAGTTAATTCAAAATGCTGATGATGCTGGTGCAAAGCGGATTCACATTACTTTTGACTGGAGACAACATCTCTGTAATGGACTTCCAGATCCCAGGATGCGGGAGTTGATGGGCGCGGCGATGGTAGTCTACAATGACTCAGTTTTTTCGGATGATGATTTTGACAATATTCAGAGTTTAGGCGAAAGTGGCAAACGGGAGACTTTATGGAAGACGGGGCGATTTGGCGTTGGCTTTAACTCGGTTTATCATGTCACTGATTATCCTAGCTTTATCTCACGCGATCGAATTGTATTTTTCGATCCTCATGCTACCGCGATTCCAGGCACAAATGCAGGGGAACCTGGGCGGAGTTGGTTATTAGCTGACGGTTGGTGGGATTCTCCAGAGTTTATGAAAGTCTATGCGCCTGGTTGTTTGGAGCCAGGAACGACTAATTTTAACGGTACGATCTTCCGTCTACCATTGCGAACTCCAGCGCAAGCAGAATCCAGTAAAATTCGGACTCAACCATTTCTACGGGATAAGAATGTCGAGCCGTTGTTAGCTGATTTAAGCCGGATGGGTGAAGAATTTCTCATCTTCCTGAAATCTGTAATTGAGATTAAAGTAAGATCGATCGAAAGTGATGGCACTATCCGTGAGTTACTCAGCGTCACGACAACTAATGGAAGTGAAGTAATCGCCCAGCGAGAGCGGCTCCAAGCAGCCTTAAAGCCGTCTCCCGCCGATTTTTGGCAGATGTGTCAAAATCGACCTTCAAAGCTGCCGATTGTCTCCTATCGCCATCAAATTCAGACGATTACGCCCGAAAATACCATCATCTCCGATTGGCGCGTAGTCGGAATGCTGCGAGTAGATAGACAAAAGCGGTTATTAGGGATTATCAAAGAATTAGCCGAGCAAAGAGAAAAAGCTGTACCTTGGGCGGGTGCAGCGGCGAGAATTTCCACCCATAGTACTGACGGACAAGAAAGACCATTTGTCGGGCGGACTTATTGCTTTTTACCACTATCTGAATCTGGCTTACCGATTCATATCAATGGCTTTTTCGATCTTGATTCTTCCCGTACTAAATTGACTAGTGGGACTAATTTATCTGGGCGTGATGCCAATCGAGTGCAGTGGAATGAATTGCTAATTAAGTACACAGTCGCTCATGCTTGTGCAAAATTAGTACGGGATTTAGTCCTGAAGGGGTGACAAGCATTGCTCAACTTCTAGCTAGATATCGATCATAGAAATCCAGCCCACGAACATAGCAGTCAATTTTATGGTGATTTATCCTGATATATTGAGAAATCAATGGAGAGAGAAAGCCCCAATCAAAT
>JANYDE010000012.1 GCA_025359915.1 Chamaesiphon sp. 336R_metabinner_41
ACTTATTACTTATTACTTATTACTTATTACTTATTACTTATTACTTATTACTTATTACTTATTACTTATTACTTATTACTTATTACTTATTACTTATTACTTATTACTTATTACTTATTACTTATTACTTATTACTCGCCCTCATGCTTCTATCTTTTCGCAAATCTCTGCCTAAATTGACAGACAAACTATTCGAGCTAGGAATTGCGCTAGGAAGTGGCATTCTAATGGGATCGACATTTGCTCCTGTGGAAGCTTGGTATTTAGCTTGGGTGGCACTCGCACCATTATGGTATTTAGTCTGCCGCAAACAGGATAATGATGGGATAGTTTATGCCATCTTGTGGGGGATTGGATTTTATGGGTTGGGATTAAATTGGATCTTTGGTATTCATCCAATGATGTGGATGGGTGTTCCTTTCTTGGCTAGTTTAGGGATTGCTACTTTTTGTTTGACTTTCATCACTCTATGGGGTGCAAGTTTAGTAACTTTATGGTCGATTGGGTTGAGATTTATCAATTCCAAATCTCAACTACATCCCTTTGTCCGCGTACTTTTAGGTACGGCTTGCTGGTGTGGATTGGAAGAATTATATAGTCTGACAGATTTATGGTGGACATCCCTCGCATTGACTCAAAGTCCCCACAATTTGCCTATTCTCCATCTCGGACAATTATCAGGACCAACGACAGTTAGTGCGGCAATCGTCTTAGTAAATGGTTTAATTGCTGAAGGATGTTTAGCATTTAATTATCACCGTCGGCAAGCTAAACTAATTCAAAGCATTAGGAAAACATCGCCTTATTTTGGTAGCGCGTTGGCGAAGTCTATCGGAACGATAATCGCATCAATTATTATTTTACATCTGATTGGATCTAATTTAGCTGATCGACCTTTAATTCAGACAGCAGCATCAAGTCTCAATATCGGCATTATCCAAGGAAATATCGGCAATGAAGTCAGACACAATCAACTTGGCTATCAACTGGCGATCGAGAATTATACCAAAGGTTATCTAGATTTAGTCAAACAAGGTGTAGATGCAGTAGTTACTCCAGAAACTGCTTTTCCATATCGAGAGAGTCAAATTAAATATACATCTTTTTACCAGGCAATTTTAGATAAAAAAATTACCGCATTTGTCGGTGGATTTGGTGAATTGTCTGATAAGATTACGAATAGTATTTTGACGATTAATAGTAATGGTAAAACTATGAGTCGTTATGATAAATGGAGATTAGTGCCATTAGGTGAGTATATTCCTTTCGAGCAGTACTTAGGCAAATTAATCGATACGATATCTCCTCTCGATTCGCATTTGGCTGCTGGTAAATTTGCGCCTATAGTTAATACACCATTCGGCAATATTATCTTTGGTATTTGCTATGATTCTGCGTATCATGAACATTTTCGCCGTCAAGCTCAGACGGGAGATCTAATTATTACAGCGGCTAATGATGCTCATTATGGTGATGGAATGGCTGCTCAACATCACGCGCTAGATTTGATGCGAGCAATCGAAACAGATCGCTGGACAGTTCGCGCTAGTAATACTGGTTATTCCGCAGTTGTCGATCCACATGGACGTACTCAATGGATATCTAAACTCAATGAATTTGCCGCTCACACGCACCAGGTTTATCGCCGACATACTCAGACATTATACGTCCAATATGGCAATTGGTTGACACCTCTGTTGTGTGCGATTGGGATAATATTTTTGATGAAGCACTCTCTATCTGTAAAAAATGAAAGTAAATAAAATCCATCATATTGCCATCATCTGCTCTGATTATCAAAAATCAAAAAGATTTTATGTCGATATCTTAAAGTTTTCAGTGATTTATGAAACTTTTAGAAGCGATCGCAATTCATATAAACTAGATCTCAAGGTCTCTGATAATGATACGATCGAACTATTTTCATTTCCTGAGCCTCCCCCCAGATCGAGCAAGCCGGAATCCTGTGGCTTAAGACACCTAGCATTTGAAGTGGAAGATATTAGAGAAAATGTTGATTATTTGATTTCACGGGGAGTGGATGTCGAACCAATTAGAGTCGATCTAATTACAGGCAAGAAATTTACTTTTTTCAAAGATCCAGACGATCTACCACTGGAATTATATGAATGCTAACTGTTTAGTTGTTAGTGAAGAATATAGCAATCCTATTTGAATTCTTATCAGTTAAGTAGGGGCAATTCATGAATTGCCCCTACTCATTGAGGATTGCTATCGCTCCCAATACATCTTTTAATGAATCGAAAGTTAAATCGGCACAGTAGTCTAAGCTTGGTGCTGGAATATGACTATATTCAGCATCAATTCGCTTAATCTGAATTGTACTCATCCCTAGTTGACGCGCACCAAAAAAGTCTTTGCGGGGGTTATCACCAATATAAACACTAAACTCTGGTGCGACATTCAATCTTTCTAGCACTAATTCAAATGGAGCTGTACTGGGTTTCCAATTTTCTCGACCTAAACTATCTGAAAAAACCACGGCATCGAAAAAATGGTCTAATCCTAATGCCGCCCATTTTCGTTGTTGAACTTCGAGATAGCCATCGCTGACTAGACCTATTTTATAGGATTGAGTTAGTATTTTCAATAACTCGATCGATTCGGCGAAAGGATCGATCTGCGGAGTATGTTGGCGATAAATATCCAGCAACTTAGCAACTACTTCTGATTGAGTTTCCTCAGAAGAGGATACCGCAGGAATCTGATGGATTTGCAACCATTGATTAAAGGTGTTATTCCTAATTCCCTGCTGATAGAGATCAAATAATGTCTCATATCCTTGCGCTTGACTAATTCCTAAATTTGCTGTCCCCCAATTGGCAACAGCCCGAAATCCACTCAAAACAAAATCTCTTTCTGAGTATAGAGTGTCATCTAAATCAAAAATAATTGCTTGTAAGTTATTCATTTAAGATTGGATAATATTATTGCTTCTAGCTGTTAGTAATATGGCAAGTAAAAAGGCATAATTAAATATAAGATATTGCGCAAAGTTTAGGCGGTGGGCATTGCCCACCCTCCAGAATATTTAATAAGTATCTTGTGTCTAATTGTGCCTAGCTAATTAGTTACTAGTAACTAATTCAATAACTCGCTCTTTTGCTGAAAGACCTTTCTCATTAGCCTTAACAAAAATAGCATCATCATACCGGAACATTGATAAACCATCTTCCCATTCATCGATCGCTACTTGCGGATTTTTATCCATACATAACTGAATTAACCACAGAGGGAAATCGGCACCAGCTCGATATGCTAAGGGATAACCACCACCAAAGCGGGGATTAATTTCGATGAATATAATCTCCCCCTCGGATTGGAGAAAGCATTGTACTGTGATACAACCAATAACCCCTGGCAGAGATTCAACGACGTATTTTGTAGCAGCAATTAAAGCTGGATTTTTGACAGTGATACCTTTACTTATTTCGCCTGCTCTGGTTTCCAGCCTTAAGCGAGGAACGATTGAAATTGCCTTACCTTGAAAGTTCACTAAGACATCAATCGTGTATTCTTCACCGTCAATTAGTTCTTGAATTATTGCCCCCTCGACATAATTTGCAAAAAATTTTAACTCGGTTCTATTTTTGACACGATATACTCCCACGCTAGCACTACCTGTATTCGGCTTGACGATGACTGGGAAATTGATATCTTCAACTTCACCGAGTTGATATACTTTAGGCGTTTTTACCCCAATTGTTTTAAAGAATACATCTGTCTTCTTTTTGCTGTAACAAATTTCATTTGTCGCTGCTGCCGAAATCAAGACAGTAACCCCCCGATCTCGAAATTGCTGTTCGTGAACTGATAAGAGATGAAGCTCTGTATCGATGAGGGGAATCAGGAGATCGATCTGATGTCGATCGCAAATATCCAGCAATCGTTCGATATAATTAGGATTGTCAATTCTGGGGACAAGTTCAGAAGTATCTGCTAGAAAAGATGCTGGAGCATTACTTTTGAGATCGGCTGTAATTATTTTTGCAGTAATGTTCGCTCGATACATTGATTGGCGAAAGGCTTTCAATAGCTCAACTCTTCTACCTACACTCGTGAACAATATATTCATAGATGTACCTAATTTCAATAAAATGCCAATCGGGGGTGTATCTTGGTTTAATGAATCAAATCCGCATGTTGTAGATCTATGAATTGTGAGTAGTTTGCTTGAGAGCTAGCTATTTCGATCGACAACTGTTCCAGCATTAATACATACAGGAGATGATGATCGCTCACAACATAAAATTAAAACATTGCTCAAATAAAAAGTCAGCAGTATTTCTCTTGTGATCGAGACGATTCGATCGATCTTCTCGTTCCCGAATATCCAGAGATATCGAATACATCTATCTTAACGATCGTCATTATTTATTTTTGATATCTCATTCCTGGTAATTGGTGTACTAAACCAAGCAATTCTAATTGAAGTAACACACTACTAACAGTCGCAACAGGTAGTTGAGCTTGAGATACAATTTCGTCGAAATTAGCTGGTATATCGGTGATCAGTAGCCAGATTTGCTGGAGATCTGGCGTGAGATCTGGTGGTGGTAAAATTTTTGCTTTGTCAACGATTAGATCTGGCGGACTTTCTGGTGTGGAAAAGGGAAATAGCTGTAGTTGTTCGGGGGTGTCGAGTTGGGGGATGGATGCGAGTAATTCGAGCAAATGATTTAGGCTGAGGATGGGCTGTGCGCCGCGACTAAGCAGTCCGAGACCGCCAATAGAGTTGGGGTTGTCGATCGAGCCTGGAAGGACGTATACATCGCGTCCGAAGTCATTGGCTTGATAGGCGGTAATCAGGGCACCAGATTTGAGGGGAGCTTCGATGACGATTGTCACACGGCTCAATCCGGCAATAATTCGATTGCGGGCGGGAAAATGGGGGCGATCTGGTGGAGTTCGGGCGACATATTCACTGACAATTAAGCCATGTTGCTGAATGTCTGCCCATAAGCTGTGATTGCGGGGGGGATACACGATATCGACTCCTGTTCCGACGGCGGCGATGGTGCGTCCACCCGCTTCTAAACAAGCACTATGAGCTTCGGTATCGATACCCTGTGCCATGCCGGAAACGATGGTAAAGCCTTTTTTTGCCAAGCAAGCACTAATTTTTCGCGCCCACCGTCTACCATATTCCGAAAGATCGCGAGTACCGACAATTGCCACTGTGGGAGTATGCCCCTGGTTTTCGGCAAGGTCTACTTGGCCTCGATAGTATAAGATACTGGGTGCGGAGGGAATTTCGCTCAATAAGCGGGGATAGTCTGGATCGATTCGCGCCCACCATTGAGGATTGTCGATTGAATGTGTGATTAATAATTTTTCGGGATCGATTTGAGCGCGAGCGGCGACAATTTTGGAAAGGGATTGAGTGCCCAAGCCATCGATCGCTAATAACAACTGAGGATCGGCACTCCATGCTGTTTCTAATGTGCCAAAATGCTGGTATAATCGATCGATTAAAATTGGCCCAACGCCGGAAACTTGCGACCACGCTAACAAATAAGTTCGTTCCTGTGACATCCGATCTCGTCCACTTGTATTCAGTTTAGTATGCCCACAAGCTGGTTTTAATATCGGCAGAGCAAAAATCTGGAATGGGGGAGTGTTAGAGTAGGCGCATTTCGACTAGAGCTGAAAGCCTAAGATCGGTATTTAACGATCTACACAAATCAGCCACCAAATCGATATGATAGGGGACAATTACTCCCTTCCCACTAAACCACTAAATCACTAAATCACTAAACCATCAGTTGTTCGGATAAAATGTCGATCGAACCTACTTATTTTGAACGAGATCGTTACGATCTGCCATTGCCATTAATTGAGTTAAATCCAAATATTGTTACGAGCGAAACGACTCGGATTCAAAGTGAGCCATCAAATTTAGTGTCGGCGCAGCAACGGTTAATTATTATTCGATCTCTCAATCAGGTACTGACTCCACTTGGTGTGCGGTTCGAGTTTTCGGTCAAACGTCAGCCGCAGATGCAACAATTGAGTCAAAATCATGGGCGCACGATCTTGCAATCTCCAGATGCCGATTTACAGAGCCTGGAATATCGACTGTGGGTAAGGTGTCATTCTCAAAAGAGTTTGGACTGTCAAATCCTCGCCGAATCCCTCGCCAAAGCACTGCGGAGTATCGATCTTCAGGGTTTTCAATCTGCCATCGTTGAATTTTCACGTTTCTCTGCGGGAGCGGCGATAAATGGTGGGAGTCAAGTTGCTGACTGGCGATTAAAAATCGATCTCACACCCCCAATCATCAGGCTAAAAAATTGGGCGCGGTGGGGTGATGTTCAGGCGATTAGTAAACTGCTGAATTTCGCGCTCGAAGCTGAGGAAATTCAGGTAAATGCCGTTCTCAAAAATCTCACCTTACAGATTTTTTGTACATTCAAGCATCCCCAAACAGCTAAATATCCATCGAAAAAAATCGTTGTTGATCGGATTGCACCATTATTAATTTCACTTACCCCCCAAGGGATCCAAGGTGCGACAATTCATGGGATGCAGTCTCCCTCAACTACCAGACAGATCGAGAAATCACCCGCTTGGATGCACTGGCTAGATCTCCCCGCTTTAGGCGATCCAAAATTCTCCCCAACACCGATAATTTTAGCAGCACGGGGCGATCAAGATGCGTTAAATTTTATCTTGGAAAGGTTGCTAAATCCAGATCTGGAGCAGTGTTTTACCATTGGGGGAATTCAGTTGTCTTTGCTACATCATCAGCAGTTAATTCATGTGATGAGTGAAGCTCCAATTTGTCCGATTCAAAGTCAAGTAGCGACAACTGTTGTCAAAGTCATTCAGCAATTGGGATTGCCAGGAGTTAGAGGTGTGCGCGTGCATGGACGTGTCGCTGGACAAGGCAAGGCAATGTGGACTTATGGGGTAGACTTCGATCGATCTCAATTAGAATTACCACCTGTAACTGTGGCGCATCAGTTTGTCGTTGAGCCATCGATTGAGAAGGTTGGTTTAAGCGAAATCATTAGCGAATATTTGACAAGAACAAACATTTGGAAACATCAGTTTGAACTGACAAAAGCCAATCAACTAGTTTATCAACCCCGCTTTCAGTGGGAGTCATCCCTACTGTTATTATTAGTTGGATTAGGTGTCGCGACGATTGGCGATCTAGCAATTAGATCGATCCTAGAAACTAGACATCTCACTACTGAGTCTACTGACGCAGTTGCCCAATTATCATTTAATAATTCCCTCCTCGAACAGAAATTAGCTGACTATCAGCTTCGCTGCTCCAAGCAGGGTGTCCCCGATATCTTGATCGTCGGTAGTTCGCGAGCATTACGAGGAGTAGATCCAGCAGTATTACGGAGAAATTTAATTGGTACAAATCCCAATCCCCAGATCTATAATTTTGGGATTAATGGTGCGACTGCCCAAGTGGTGGATTTAATCTTGCGCCACTTATTAACGCCGAAGCAGTTACCAAAAATGGTGATCTGGGCAGATGGATCTAGGGCATTTAATAGCGGAAGAGTCGATCGAACTTATGATACGATTGCTTTATCCGATCGCTATCGCAAGTTGGCGATCACCTCAGGGTTGAAAAATAGTACCTCATCACTATTACAAGCACAATCTTCCTTTCAAAATACCTATCAAGCGATCGATACAGCTATCGATCTTCAGTTAGCAGAGCTTTCACCGGCTTATCATTATCGCGATCAATTCAAATCTTTATTGCAGACTAAAGTTCCCTTTGTACTGCAAATTACTGATAGTAGCGATTCGACTTCTAATAACGATCCGGCAGCAAGTATTAATGAAAAAGATATTAATACTGATGGATTTTTACCACTGAAATTACAATTCAATCCTATTACTTATTATCAGAAGTATACTAAAGTCACTGGCGATAGTGATGGTGACTATGCTAATTTTCAACTGCAAGGCAATCAAAATCACGCCCTCAAGGAAACGATCGATCTTTTAGCAGCGCGTAAAATTCCATTAGTATTCGTTAATCTGCCATTGTCAGATATTTATTTAGATAAATTCCGTCTTCAGCATGAAACAACATTTAAAGGATACATGCAAAATTTGATGGATTCACATCAACTTATTTTTGTCGATATGGATGGTTTACTCGCTAAACAATACGACCAATTTTCTGATCCCAGTCATCTCAATCAATCTGGAGCTATTGCTGTCAGCGATTATTTAACCCAGACAAGAGCGATTCCTTGGCAAGTAGGATTAAGTATTAAGTATTAGATGTTAGATGTTAGATGTTAGATGTTAGATGTTAGATGTTAGATGTTAGGCTTTGAAAAATATCTTCCCCTTTTCCCTTTTCCCTTTTCCCTTTTCCCTCTCCAATCACCCATCTCCCATCTCATCGAAACTGTAAATGAAGTTTATATCTCCGACTTATGCTATTTTCTTGCTCCTGACGTTATGGTGTTATTGGGGAATAGCAAAGACTCAAAGTCAGAAATTATGGGTAATGGTAATTTCTAGTATCCTATTTTATATCTCCTTTCTCCAGATCCAATATTTCCCAGTCATTCTAGCAATGATTTTAGTTAACTATGGGATTGGTAAGATATTACTAGAGAGTCAAATTATTGAATACAAAGAGATTCAGGATCGATTGGGCGAAGAATATTTTTGGAGTTGGCTGCCACGGGGAAAGAAACAGCGGCGGCGAGTATTGATTGCTGGGATAGTATTCAATATATTATTACTAATTGCCTCGAAATATATTCCATTCCTACTAGGAATAATTGCTCCCATCAATCCAACAGAGATTCAACCTCTCGCGATGTGGATGAAGACTAGCTTTTTACCACCACTCGGAATTTCATTTCTCAGCTTTGAATCTGCTGCCTATTTAATCGATGTCTACAAAGGTAGCCCAGCTACTGGGAACTTACTTAAATATGCTGCATATAAATCGTTTTTCCCAAAATTAGTATCGGGACCAATTACTCATTATAATCAATTTGCGCCGCAACTAAACAATCTGCGATTTCCACCGATCGAACGCTTGACAGAAGCTGGATGGTTGATTGCTAGTGGTGCAATTAAAAAAACCTTAATTGCCGATAACTTGGCAATCTATGTCAGACTAGTATTCGATCCCAGTACACTCGATCGAGCGGGTAGTGTTGATTTATGGTTGGCAATTTTTGCCTATGGTTTACAACTATATCTTGACTTTAGTGGTTATGTCGATATCGTCGTCGGTACGTCAATTTTATTCGGCATTAATTTACCGACAAATTTCAACTTTCCGTATATGAGTACGAGCATCGCCGACTTTTGGCGACGCTGGCATATTAGTCTCGGCAATTGGTTGCGCGACTATATCTATATCCCCCTCGGTGGTTCGCGATTGGGATTGGTACGGACATGTCTAAATTTATTTGCACTGATGTTAATTTCAGGAATTTGGCATGGTGCAGATTGGGGCTATATTCTATGGGGAATCATCCACGGGATCGCGCTAATAGTTCATCGGTTAACACAGACACTATCAGCAAAAATTGAACCACTGGCTGTATTTTGGCGCAGCCGCTGGGGGCATCTCTGTGGCTGGCTATTGACTCAACCATTAGTATTTGTGACGTGGATTTGGTTTCGACTTCCCAATCTCAATCAATCGAATCTAGTCTTTGAACATCTCTGGGGTTATCCGCGCGATGCTCAGTTTGCGACGAAGGTATATGTCGAAAATCTGAAATTGGCAGATAGTCAAATTTTGTTAATCTTAGTAGGATTAACGATCTCGATGGTGATTGCTTATAGCTTCGATCGATTATTAAAATTAAATCTCAATTGGCATCTGAAGTTGACGCTGATTCCGGTATGTTTATATATTGTGTGGCTGTTATCTCCAGCAGAGAGTTTAGCCTTCATTTATTTTGACTTTTAAAGGAATCAGCAGTCATTTTATGCAAAAAATCTTAATTCTCGGCAAACAGGGGCAAATTGCCTGGGAGCTTCAGATGACACTGGCTAGTCTGGGTCATGTCACCGTGTTAGGATCGCAGCAACTCGATTTAGCCAGTCCCGATGCCATTCGCGCACAAGTTCGATCGATCCAACCAGATATTATCGTCAATGCGGCGGCATATACAGCCGTAGACAAGGCTGAAAGTGAATCAGAGTTGTGTCTGTCGATTAATGCGATTGCACCTGGTATCCTGGCAGAATTAGCGCGGGAATCCCAATCCTTGCTGGTACATTATTCGACGGATTATGTCTTTGATGGCACGAACACCAGTCCCTATCGAGAAACCGATGCTACCAATCCGTTGAGCGTATATGGCGCGAGCAAGCTAGCGGGAGAACAGGCAATTATCCAAGCAGATTGTCCGCATCTGATTCTACGAACAACTTGGGTATATGGCAATCGGGGTAAAAACTTTTTGCTGACAATCTTGCGCCTAGCAGCGGAGAAAACAGAACTGAAAATTGTCGCGGATCAGATTGGCTCGCCAACCTGGAGTCGATCGATTGCCGAAGCTACTGCCCAAATCATCGCACAATGTCACGACGATCGATCGAGTCTAAGAGGTTTGTACAATCTTTCAGCGGCTGGAACAACTAGTTGGCATGGCTTTGCTAGTGAGATTGTAGATCGTTATCGATCGATCAATCCAGATCTAGATCTGTCGATCGAGCAGATCTTACCAATTCCAGCTACTGATTATCCCACCCCCGCACAGCGTCCGGCGAATTCGGTATTGGATAATAGCAAGCTGCTGGCGGATTTTGGGGTGCAATTACCCGACTGGAAGTTGAGCTTGGCACAGTGTATGCAGAAATCTGGTTGATTGGAGGCGGAGATCTACCAGATTTCCGCTATGACTAACCCATCGGCAACAGATCTAAAACATCTGCCCAACTTGGCAAAACAGCATCCTTATCAGATAGAATTGGTTCATCAATCGGCCACTCAATCCCTAATTGTGGATCGTTCCAAATCAAACCGACTTCATCCCCAGGTGTATAAAAATCCGTACATTTATACAAGAATTCGGCACTGTCACTAAGTACGCAAAAACCGTGGGCAAAATTTTCCGGGACATACATCTGCTTTTTGTTTTCCGCAGAGATAATTTCGCCATGCCATTTGCCAAAAGTCGGTGAACTTTTGCGGACATCGATAGCCACATCGAAGACGCTACCCTGTGTCACCCGCACTAGTTTACCCTGAGGATGGCGGAGTTGAAAATGTAAACCCCTAAGCACATTTTTTGTAGAATAGGATTGATTATCCTGAACGAAAGGCTTGGGAATACCTGCCTCAGCGTACTTCTGTTGTTGATAGGTTTCTAAAAAGTAGCCGCGACTATCGGTAAAAACTGGCGGGATAAATACGATCACTTCTGGAATAGAAGTTTGAATGATTTTCATTGAGAGCTACAATCCTTCTGTGGCTAAATTGAGTAGATACTGTCCATAGGCATTTTTTGACATCGTGCTACCGATCGATATTAACCGTTCGGCATCGATATATCCCATCCGAAAGGCGACTTCTTCGATACAAGCAATCTTTAAGCCTTGGCGTTGTTCGATCGTTTCGACAAAAATTGAGGCTTGGAGTAAACTGTGATGGGTGCCTGTATCCAACCATGCCGTACCACGACTGAGTTTATCAACTTTTAGTTGTCCCAGCTCCAGATATTTTTGATTGACTGAAGTGATTTCTAGTTCACCGCGTGCTGATGGCGCGATATTGTGGGCAATATCCACCACCTGATTGTCGTAAAAATATAACCCCGTCACCGCATAATTAGACTTAGGCTGCGTGGGCTTTTCTTCGATCGAAATTGCCGCACCTTCCCGATTAAACTCGACGACTCCATACCTGCCAGGATCGTTGACATAGTAGCCAAATACAATCGCACCCTCGGTTAACTGTGCCGCTTGCTGAAGACTGACACTTAGGTTATCACCGTAAAAAATATTGTCACCCAAAACTAACGCCACCGGATCATTGCCGACAAACTGCTTGCCGATGATAAATGCTTGTGCTAACCCCTCTGGCTGAGGCTGTGGCGCGTAACTAATCGCTAAACCGATTTGACTACCATCTCCCAATAATTCCTGGAATAAGGGCAAATCATGGGGGGTAGAGATAATCAAGATTTCTTGAATCCCCGCTAGCATCAGCGTAGACAAGGGATAGTAAATCATCGGCTTGTCATAAATCGGCATCAACTGCTTGGAAATCACCCTTGTTAGAGGATACAGCCGCGTACCAGAGCCACCAGCTAAGATAATTCCTTTCACGCACTTACCCCCAACCGTTGTTGCTGGTATTTATCAGTGGTGACAGCATTACACCATCCTTGATTGTCAATGTACCATTGCACCGTGCGCCGCAATCCCGAATTGATATCTTCTTGGGGTTCCCAGCCGAGTTGCTGTTGAAGTTTGGTAAAATCGATCGCATAGCGGCGATCGTGTCCAGGTCGATCTTTGACAAATTGAATTAGTTGCTGATGTGGGCAATGGGGCGATGCTGGCAACAGCTCATCCAAAATCGCACAGAGTTGATTCACCAGCCACAGATTATCGCGCTCGGCATTTCCACCGACGTTATATGTCTCACCAGGCGTTCCTTTGGCTAGTACCAAGCCAATCGCCGTACAGTGATCCTCTACATACAGCCAATCGCGCACATTTTGTCCATCTCCATATACAGGCAATTGTTTACCCGCAAAGGCATTGAGAATCATTAAGGGAATCAGTTTTTCAGGGAACTGATATGGGCCATAATTATTCGAGCAATTGGTGATTAAGGTCGGTAGATTATAAGTATGGAAGTAAGCTCTGACTAGATGATCGGAGCTAGCTTTTGAAGCTGAATAAGGACTATTCGGACTGTAAGGCGTTAATTCGGTAAAAGCTGGCTCATCTGGAGTCAGAGAGCCAAATACCTCATCGGTGGAGATGTGCAAAAATCGAAATTCCTGACGAGCTGCCTCTGTAAGCTTTTGCCAATATTGCCGCGCCGATTCTAATAAATTAAATGTACCATTAATATTAGTATCAATAAAACTAGCTGGACCATCGATCGATCGATCGACATGAGTCTCAGCCGCAAAATTGACGATTGCCTGGGGTTGATATTGAGCTAGTAAATTATCGACTAATGCTCGATCTCCAATGTCGCCTCGAACAAATATATGGTGTGGATTAGCTGTGAATGGTTCGATCGTCGCTAAATTACCAGCATAGGTCAATTTGTCTAAGTTGATTACTGTGAGCTGCTGAGATCTGAGGATCTGTGCGACAAAGTTTGAACCGATAAACCCCGCTCCACCCGTAACCAAAATATACTTTTCACTCATTTTTAGTAGTGTAGATGATGAATCCCAGTCTAAATATAGCAGTATGCGGTAGTAGTACAAGGAGGCTAAACATTTATTTCAGTAATTTTACTGGTTTCATATGCCTGTGTGTTGGTGTTATTGTTGTTGTAATGGACTATTCTATCGATTGCAGTCCTACTTTAAACTTAATGATTATTGTCTGAAAATTATTTTTTATTTACAACAACAATCTGCACTTGCTCTTACTTAGTGAAGCAGAGACAATTTAATTAGATGGATTCTAGTTAGAACTTATAAACTAGGCTCGATTTCTTAGTCACTCAACATGCTGAAGCGATTTTCTGCATAGCTAATTCTTTGATTAATATTATCTCCTCAATATTTTAGATGTCTGATTTAAGAATGGTCGAAAATACCTTTGCAAATCTTTGCCGTGGTGCTGCCGTGGCATTGACGGTAATCGTATTGCCTCCATTTTTAACAAGGATTTTATCGAAAGAGGCTTATACGACTTGGTTATTGATTATAGAATTGAGCCTATATGTCAATCTATTGGATCTGGGAATTCAGACCGCGATAGGTCGATTTGTTGCACACTATAATGAGTTGGGAGATCCAAAACAACGAAACAGTATTATTAGTAGTGCTATTGTTATTTTAGTTGGATCGGGCTTAATTGCCCTAAATGTAGTTTCGCTGCTTGCGGTGCAGTTAGGCAATATATTTAAGGATATGCCAATAGAGTTTCAAAAAGATGCTCGCATCGCTCTATTGTTTATAGGTGGATCTCTGGCAATCAGCTTACCTTGTTCGGTATTTGGCGCGGTTTTCCTGGGTTTATATCGCAACGATATACCAGCTTGGATTGTCGGGATCGGTAAGTTTTTTACAGGAGTTTTTGTCGTCTTAATTGCTAATTTGACTCACAGTATTGTCGCGATGGCTGTAGTTGTTGGAACAATGAATTTACTTACTGGTGTTTGGCAATTCATAGCTTATAAACAAATTGCAGGGAAAGGCTACCAAATTTCCACAAGTATAGTATCCAAAAAGTCGTTAATAGAAATCAGAGACTCCTGTTTAGCTCTATCAATCTCGACTCTTGGTGTATTAATAGTTAGTGGTTTAGATACGGTCATTATTGGCTTTTTTGACTACAAATCCATTGCATACTATGCCTTAGCAACTACGTTGATAAATTTTGTATTTGGCATTTCTGGTGCAATGCTCAATATCATTGTCCCGGTAGCATCCTCGATTGGAGCTAGAAATGAACCAGAAAAATTAGGGGAGTTGCTAGTATCCGCAACCAAATATTCTGTAGTGTTGATGCTTGCCACCAATCTACCACTACTGCTACTATCTAAAATGGTAATAACGTTGTGGGTTGGGGCTGAATATGCAACCCAAACTAGTTACTTATTTGAATTATTGATCGTTGCTAACTTTCTTCGCCAAATAGGTTCACCCTATTTCATGATCGCGATTGGCTGTGGGGAACACAAAAAAATCATTCTATCTCCATTAATTGAAGCCTTTGTCAATTTATTCTTCAGTATTCTACTAGCTACAAAGATCGGTGCTGCAGGTGTAGTCACGGGAACGATTATTGGTGGATTTTTTAGTGTCGGATTACACTTTCTATACAACTTACCCCGAACAAGAAAAATACTTGTTGTCAACAAAATAGATTTGATTACCGCGATATTTAATCCAATCATACTAGTTACCATACCCTTGGGTATTTCATATCTACTAATAAATAGTATACCAGCCACCACCTGGCTATCATTGCTTTCGATTCCAGTTAGTTGGTTTGTATTATGGAAATATGGACTCAACGACAACGATCGATCTGTGCTTTATTCGTCCGTGGAAAAAGCGATCAAAAAGAAACAGTTGTCGCGAAATTAATCCTCCTGAAAATAGTTAATTATGCTTCCAAGTATCGATATTATTATAGTCAACTGGAACTCATCTAATCAACTACATGAATGCTTAGATTCGATTGTTGATAGCGATCGTCATGATTTCAGATTAGACAAAGTTATTATTGTTGATAATGCATCAACAGATCGATCTCTTGACTGTTTGTCAGACATCAATCTGCCAGTACATATTATTAAAAATTCGGAAAATAAAGGCTTTGGTGTTGCTTGTAATCAAGGTGCAGCTATTTGTAATGCTGACTACATTTTATTGCTAAATCCTGACGCAAGATTATTTAAAGCAGCTATCGATAAAGCCATCAGTTTTATTCAACAGCCATCGTCAGAGCTAGTTGGAGTCGTTGGCATCCAACTAATAGATAGCCAAGGTAATATTCAGCGGAATTGTGCCAGATTTCCTACCCCCGCAAGTTTTTTGTGCAGCATATTTGGCATCGACAAAATAGTTAGAAATAAGTTTACTAGCTATATGATGGCAGAATGGAACCATGAAAATACCCAGCCAGTAGATCACGTCATGGGTGCATTTTACTTGATTAGTAGCAAGGTGTTTCAATCTGTGGGTGGATTTGACGAAAACTTCTTTGTTTATTTTGAAGATCTCGATTTATCCTATCGACTATACAAACAAGGCTTCTCTTCCTATTACTTGGCTGATGTCCAATCCTTTCACAAAGGCGGTGGTACTTCCGATTCAATCAAGTCAACCAGAATATTTTATTCGATTAAAAGTCGAATATTGTATGCTTACAAACACTTTAATTGGCTCCAAGCAACTACTATTTTTTTAGCCTCTATTTTAATCGAACCTTTTACCAGAATAGCATTTTCGATAATCAGACTCTCTCGATCTCAACTGCAAGAAACTATCTCTGCATATATTCAGCTTTTTGCAGATTATAAAAATATATACAAATCGATCGCCCAGCAACCTCCGAAATGAATATCGATCAAAGATATTCCAGAAAACAATGTAATCAATTAGACTTAACTCTCTGTTTTCTATATCTGAATCTAGCAGTATTATAATTTGTTCTAACAATATTTAACAACTAACAAAATAAAAATTATGTCTGACAAGATATTAGTTCTGACAAAATATGGACCATTAGGTGGTAGTAGTAGATATAGATTCTACCAATACTTACCGTTTCTAAAATCTCAAGGTTTTGATATTACATTAGCTCCATTATTAGACAATAAATACATAACTAATCTCAATAGTGGTAAGAGAAATTTAGGTGACATATTGCCACTATATTTTCAACGCTTATTTAGATCCCTCAGTCATAAAAATTATGATTTACTCTGGATTGAAAAAGAACTCTTACCTTATTTACCAGCATGGTTAGAAAAAAAAATAATCGGGAATATACCTTATGTTGTTGATTATGATGATGCGCAGTTTCATATGTATGACCGATCCAAGTCTAAGCTGGTTAGATTATTGCTCTCTAATAAGATAGATGCAGTGATGAGCAATGCTAAATTGGTGGTTGCGGGGAATCAATATATAGCAGATAAAGCAACTACAATAGGAGCCAAAAGAGTTGCAATTATTCCAACGGTTATCGATTTAGATCGTTATTCACAAAAAGACTTTACCACGAATAGTAAAGCTTTTAATATTGGCTGGATTGGTTCTCCAACCAGCAGTAGATACCTTAAATCAATTCAATCTGTTTTCAGAACATTAGATCGAAAATATGATTGTGAATTTACGATGGTTGGTTCGGGCATGTTAACAATTGAAGATGTGAAGTTAACAATTAAAGATTGGAATGAAAACTCTGAAGTTGAAGATATAAAAACCTTCGATGTTGGGATTATGCCATTAGATTATACGCCGTGGGAAGAGGGCAAGTGTGGAATCAAACTCATTCAATATATGGCTTGTGCGTTACCCGTAGTAGGTACACCTGTCGGTGTTAATCAAGAAATAATTCAGCATGGAGTCAATGGATTTTGTGCTGATACTCCAGATGAGTGGACAGAGTATCTATCTAAATTAGCAGAGGATCCAAACTTACGGATGGAGATGGGAGCTAAAGGAAGATTAATGGTTGAATCCAGTTATTCTTTACAAGTCACTGCTCCAAAATTAGCGAATTTGCTGAAATCGTGCATTTAATTTGTGGCATTGCTGATTTAAGGTATAGTCTGCCATTTATGAATATTCTGTACTCTCATTGTAGATCTGAATGTATCACTAAAGAGCATTCCTTGTTGATGACTCGACACTTCTGTAAAGCTTTTTTGACGGCAGAATCGATATTAAATCCAAGGGGTTGTCCTTTGGCTATTTTTGCCTTGGCACGCCGAATAGCAGCAGTAACTTCTATACTTTTAGGAATCTTATTTTGCCACCAGTCTGCGCGCTCACCATACACCCAAGTATACCGATTTGCGGTTCGGAGTGCGTGGTAGATATTGTGTTCTAACAGCAATAATCGGTCATTTTGCGATAGGAAATGTGGCATGGTCTTCCCATATTGAGAGTCTTTAGCATGAGGGGGAAATAGGTCAAGCAGAAGGTCTGAAAAGACTGATTGACCCAGTTTGACATTTTTTGCATACTTGCGATCGTTGATTCGATCGACAAACATACGTGCATCTTTAAAGATTAAGTTATGAGTTTTGTCAAACTCAGCCGCTTGGGAGAAATAGTATGACCATTCATTACCATCAATGATTGCCGAACTGGGCTGTGCTACATCAAGCATTCCATTGACGAATGCGGGCCATAATCCATAATCATTTTTGGCGAGTTCTTGCTGTAATTTAGAGGGTTCAATCTTTGCCAACCACAAATGTTTCATCCAACTCAATAAACCCAATGTCAGCACCTGCGTACCAGGTTGTTCTGATTGTAATGCTGTCATGAATTGAGCACCACGCTTACGCACCTGCTGTTGATATTCTGGAAACGTTTTGGTTTGCTGTTGGGGTTGTTTGTCGTAATTCCACGAACTGCCAACATAAGGTTCTGAGTCGAATGCAATACCTCGAAAGCGACCAGCTTTGGCAGTTTTGGCAAAGTTACGAATATTTTTCTCCGCAGCAGCCCAATCAGTATTATTAAACCAATCCCACCCTTCATCCATCCCAGACCACATGATTACAAAGTTGTCAGTGAGACGGGATGATTTAGCAGCGGCAAGATCTTTGCGATCTTGGGTAAATGCTGTATTTGGATAAGCAGTTTTTTTAAAAACCTCCCTACCCGCATTGAGCTTGATCGTTACACCATCAAAAGGACGTTGCTCCATCGCTTTAAGATGTTCGAGCAAGAAGTTAGGAGTTGGCGCATCCCATCCATACTCGATTAATTTCTTGGCCGTTGCTTGAGTTTCTACCGCTTTTACTGGCAGATACAATATTACCAAAAGCATCACCAAGATCGAACATAAAATGAACTTCCGATCGATTCGTAGTCGCATAAATTATGTGTAAAATCAAAATTATTATGTGACTAATATTGTAACTCAAATTGTTCCAGTCATACATGAATTGGAACGTAGATTTTTTGGCACCCTTACAAAATAAAACTAGACGGGATATCCTTCATTGATACTCTTATGATTTACGCAAAATATCCTGCTTTACAAAAGAAGTTTCCTTATTCATAGACAGCCAGAGACAATAATACAAATAATAAAAAACGGTAAATCTAATCAGATAAGGATTAGTCCCATCAGCAAATAGTAAAGACAATAAACCAGCTAGAGATGACATATAAAAAATTTTGCCACTCTTATAAAAATTCTTAAAAAGATTTATACATATCAATAGTAGCCCAAAACAATGTATACCTGTTCCTAATAAGCCCATATTGTTTAATCTCAGTATATAACCCAGCTCATATCGCCAAGGGCGTTCGTCATTTCTAACTAATGAGACTGCGGCACCATTTCCATGTCCAATTATGGGACTTTCATACCAACCGTCTAATAATGAGTTAAATTGTCCGATCCTTTCCACATCCCCTTTATTCTTTTCCGTGAAACCTTTAATAAGAGTTTCATAGTCTATGTGGATGATGTCAACAACATTGTTTGCAAATGAAACTAGAATAATGAAAAACAAAATTGTACTTAACATCAGCATAATATGTTTTCTACCTTCTTCAACATACCTCATGTTCTTATACTTTTGAGTAGAAGATGCTATTGTCTGAACAATTACTATGATCACAAGTGAGCTAATAAAACCTACCAATAGCCCCTGTCGGCCAGACATAATAATACAAAAAAGGGTGCTAGTAAAATTAAATAAATTGATCGCTATTAAAAAACTTCCACGTACTTTATCAATATTTTTTAATTTAATTTTACGTTGAAAATCTGTAATAGAATGAGCCAGATCGTGAAAACTAACTGATGTGAGATAAGAAAGAGATGCTAGAGGGATAAATCGTATCCCCGTAACTTTCCCATCACTATTTGTTGCAACTCCTTCTATTTCAGAAGAATCACTAAGGCTAGCTAAGAAATCAGACCCCCCACCGAAATTAAGCATTTGGAGAATAAAAATAACTCCAATTATAAATGTAGATATCGTAAAACACAGGCTAATCATTTTCACAAAATTATCACTTTTGCCTGTGGAAAATATAGCCAGATAGAGGAGAGGGAAAATAGTATCAAGAAAAAAGTACTCTTCGGCACCAGGTTTGTTTGTAATCAGACCAAATGATGTGAAAATAAATGAATTGATCATTAGAATTTTAAATGCCAATAAATTTTTGTTTTCACTCAAAAATTTCTTGGTAAAAGAACTCATTGATTGGCTGAATTTAAAAAAAGTGTTGAAAATGATCGCAGCCAGCAAGACAAGTTGAATGTTGTCTTGTGTAATGGGAAGAACCTGAATATAGACAAAATAAATAAAAATCAGGAGATTATACATATAATCGTTAATCAACTTTTAGCTGAAAGCGGAATCCGGCAATATCGATGCTGGGTTGGTACATGCCGTAACTTACCGCTCTAACGCGCCTGGCTATTTCATCATCGCTCATGTCTTGCCTGAGAATACCGAGTGTGTTGAATTCCTCTCTACTGTGGTGCTGTCCAGTCCAAATCTCATCAGATTCTGGTAAAGGTTCGCCATTGAGAATTTTGCCGATAATTTCGTAGAACAACACTATTTGAAATTCATAGGTTCTCCGCAGCAACGAGTCAACATCATCTGTTGGAAAAACCGGAAACTTTTTGACAGCGATAATTTTGCCAGTATCTACTTTCTTCGCCATATGATGGCAGGTAACGCCATACTCGGAAGCATTGTCGTAGAGGGCATAATTGTTGCAGCCAATACCAGGGTAATTCGGTGATGCTGGGTGAAAATTGATCGCGCCTTTGGGTGCGGATTGAATGACAGAGACAGGCACAACCCATCTACACAGATAGGAAATGAGGTAATCCCCACGCCAGTGATGGATCTCTGCTGGCATTGGCTGTTCCCAAGTGGAACGATATGATGTCACATTTTCAAAATTATCATTGACAAATTTGAATGCTCGATCGCAATATTCATCATCTTTTTTACCTAAAAACAGCACAGAACTAGTTGACTTATCTTTCATCGGATAATTTAGCTTAATTTATTTATTTATTTATTGATTACCGAGTGCAAAACAAAATTCTTTCAGTGCTGTCGCAGCCTCCTGCGGATACTTACAACTTTCAAAACTAAATTTATCTTCGGGCTTATGACTTTTTGTAGCTGCTAGATGTTCCCACAGTTCCAGCCAAATGTCTAAATGTGCAACTAGATCGATCGCGTTTTGCTGCTGTTCTAAAGGTAATTGATGACCTTTGGAGAGAATCAAACTCCGGATCTCGTGGTTATTATCTCTCAAAATTTTGGCAAATAAAAATTGCCTACCATCGGAATGAAAGTTCTGATAAGCAGCCTCACCTCGTCGGAAGTGCATACTCAATGGTCCCAACAGTTCTGAGACGAGTATTTCTTGCTCTCGTATTGACATGAGTGATTCCACTATTATGACGTTATCTCAACAATATACATAAGATTATAATTGCTGTTACGCTATTTTATATCTACGTTTCTTGGCTGAATCTTTCGTCGATCTGAGTCCGAAGTGCTGATAATAGAGCGATTTAGCTGTTTAACAAATTATCGGATCGATTGTAATGATTATTATTGAAGTGCCATCGCTTCCGCATACAATGCTTCGTGGAACTTGATGATGCAGTTGAGATCGTAGTTGGCGATGTGTACACGTCCGCGTTTAGCCATGTTATTTGCCTCTTCTGGTCGATCGAGAATCCAATCGATGGCGGCAGTCAAACCGATGACATCGCCGACATCAATCAACAAGCCATAACCACCCGCCAGTAAATCCTGAGTGCCACGGACTTTGGTACCGATGGTGGGCACCTCTGAAGCCAGCGATTCGAGGATCGTCCGGGGTAATCCTTCTCGTCCTGAAGCCAGGATGTTTGCGCTGGCGGCTTTCATGAGGACGGGAATGTCTGAGCGACGACCGAGAAAATGGATCCGATCGATCACACCTAATTCTATGGCCAACTGCTCGATCTTGTCCCTGAGTGGGCCAGTACTCACAAATGCGAAATGGGCATCCGTTCGAGCTATTTTGGCGAACGCATTCAGCAGATCCACATGCCGTTTGTTGGCATTCAATTCTGCTACAGACAGCAATAATGGGGTATCCTCGCTGATGTCTAATTCTTGCCGTAGGGCAATCACGGCAGCATCAGGCACCATCTCGCGATTATAATACTGTAAATCTACGCCAATACCTGGCATGTAGCGACAGCGATCTGGTGGGACTAATTCATATTTTAGGGCTGCATCCCGATCTTCGAGATTAATGACGATCAAATAGTCCATCCAGTGACGAGCTAACTTTTCTAACGCCAGAAACGCCGCATTTGTGAGCGGATTGCCGCCAAGATAGAAATGAAAGCCGTGTGCGGTATAAATAATTTTAGCTTTGAGCTGTTTGCGGACATCCTTCAATGCATACCGAGTCACAAAAGCCGCAACCGGAGTGTGGACATGGATGATGTCATATTGCTCGCGCAAGACAATCTCTCTAATTTTGCCTGGAGTTCCCAGTAGATTGCGAGGATCGAGGGGATTTCGCGACCATTGGACTTCCCACAATCGATCGAATAATTGATGACAGGGATCGTCGGGTGTGAAGCCACAGGACATTGCATCTACTTGCCAGCCGATCTTGCGAAAATGGGCAGCAAAAGGCAGCAAAAAATTGACGATAACGATCGGAACTGTTGTGACTATTAACAGTTTAGGCATAAATCTTGGCAAAACTAGTAAGCTAGCAGCAAGCGGATCTGATTTTCAATGACCATATAATCCAGCAAGCTGGCAATCCTTATTATACACACTCTACACAATGAACTACTATACCACTACTGATATTAATACTAGTGAAGACTGATTCTTGGGTAAAATAGAGATAGCTCTAATAGTGGTCATTAATCCTGTGTCACTGTCAGCATATTCAATTTTCAGGGAACAGTTTACGCATGTCTAACGCAGAACAGCCAGAGAAAATCCATCTACCGAAAACCAGCGAATCGGAAACCCTCAAAAAAATTAGACACACCACCTCCCATGTGATGGCGATGGCGGTACAGAAGCTGTTTCCCAAGGTTCTGGTAACGATCGGCCCGTGGATCGAAAATGGGTTCTACTACGATTTTGACAGCCCTGATGCCTTTACAGACAAGGATCTGAAGTCAATTGGGCGAGAGATGATCAAAATCATCAATCAAAAATTGCCAGTTGTGCGCGAAGAATTGAGCCGCGCCGAAGCTGAAGCCAGAATTACCGCCGTTAACGAACCCTATAAATTAGAAATCCTCGCTGGATTGCAAGAACCGATCACTTTCTATCATCTCGCAGATAAATGGTGGGATTTGTGTGCGGGGCCGCATGTGGAGAATACTGGAGATATCCATCCCAAAGCCTTTAAACTCGAAGCAGTTGCGGGTGCATACTGGCGGGGGGATGAAACCAAAGCGCAACTTCAGCGGATCTACGGCACCGCCTGGGAGACTCCCGAACAGCTCGCCGAATATGAACGCCGCAAGGAAGAAGCACTCCGCCGCGATCATCGGAAATTAGGGAAAGAACTAGGCTTATTTATTTTCTCAGAGTTGGTTGGCCCTGGTTTACCATTGTGGACACCAAAAGGAACAATTCTCCGCAGTACTTTAGAAGACTTCCTCAAAAAAGAGCAAACGAAACGGGGCTATTTACCTGTAGTTACGCCTCACATTGCCAAAACCGATCTATTTATGAAATCGGGACACAGGCAGAAATACAAGGAAGATATGTTCCCAATTATGGCGGACAATCTCGAAGACATTGCGGCGGACAATGGCTTTGTGATGAAGCCGATGAACTGTCCATTTCACATCCAGATCTATCAAAGCGATTTGCGTTCTTATCGCGATTTACCGATTCGCTATGCGGAATTTGGCACGGTTTATCGCTACGAGCAATCTGGTGAACTTGGCGGCTTAACTCGCGTGCGTGGCTTTACCGTCGATGACTCCCACCTCTTTGTCACTCCCGAACAATTGGATGAAGAATTCCTCAATGTGGTCGATTTAATCCTCTCGGTGTTCGAGAAACTCCGACTCAAAAACTTCAAAGCACGCTTAAGTTTCCGAGATCCAGCCTCTGATAAATATATCGGAACTGATGAGGCTTGGAATAAAGCCGAAGGCGCAATTAGCCGCGCTGTTGAAAAGCTGGGGATGGATCATTTCATCGGCATTGGCGAAGCCGCTTTTTATGGGCCTAAACTTGATTTTATCTTTAGTGATGCACTCGATCGAGAGTGGCAATTGGGAACTGTCCAGGTAGACTACAATCTCCCCGAACGGTTTGAACTCGAATATATCGACGAACACAGCAGCCGTCAACGTCCGGTAATGATTCACCGCGCACCATTCGGCTCCCTCGAACGACTAATCGGGATTTTGATCGAAGAATACGCTGGAGATTTCCCCCTGTGGATGGCTCCCGTTCAGATGCGGTTAGTTCCTGTCGCTCAAGACTTTATCCCCTTTGCCAAAGAAGTCTGTGCCAAATTACTCGCCCTCGGTGTTCGTGCGGAAGTAGACACCAGCAACGAGCGTCTCGGCAAGATGATCCGCAACGTAGAGAAGGCAAAAATCCCCGTTGTGGGCATCATTGGTGGTAAAGAGGTAGAAGACAACACAATTAGCATTCGCACCCGTATAGAAGGCGAATTAGGGGCAATTGGTGTCGATGAAGTGGTGAAACGAATTGTGGATTCGATCGCTAATTTTAGCGATTTCTAATCCGTAGGACAGATTCAGATCCCCGACTTCTCGGAGAAGTCGGGGATCTAGCGAGCGCAAACATCCTCTAACCGCCCTGGCGATTGCGATCACTATTTCTTGAGCTTTTTCTGAATACTTTTGACTACTTTCAATATTCTTAGCTGTAAAATACGCTGATAATTTAGATCGGGAATATCGGAAATACCTGGACTGACACGATCGAATAAATGATTTATTTCGGTCAAAATTACTGGCAGGCGAGAGCGGATATTTTCAGTTCTATATTCAGCAACTAGGGCTTCAATACTATTAACTGGCGCGGCGGATTTGATGACACCTAAGATTCGTTCGACATCATAAGCCGTACTAAAACCAGCAATTTTGTGACAGTTGAATCCTGGATCTAAATAATCTGATAAACCATGATTGACACTGGAGAATACGTGACAGCCACAGCTCATTGCTTCTAGCGGCTGCAATCCAAATCCTTCGGTTACGCCTTGAGCCGCCCAATATTGGGCAGAATCATATAAATAAACATGCGATCGATTGAATGAATCTGCCAAACTATCGACAAATCCATCGATGATTTCGACGTGACAATGTTGCTGTAAAGCGGGAATTAATTGGTTTAATAAGTAGTCAGAAGATTTGCGGGCATGAACTAATACATCGATCGATCTTGGCTCTTGACGATCGACAAATTCATCAGAAATTTGATTGGGCAAATAATATAATAACGAGTGCGGCGATCTCTGTCCCCAATAGCCGAGGGTATTGCGACTGACACAGACAATCGGGATCTGCGCGGGGAGCCGAAAGCCATACTCGGCACTATGTGCGTGGTAAATTGTGGGATAACCTCGCAGCCGAGCGACTAGTTTGGGGACATCAAAACCCCAACTCACCACGAAGATCGTATCTGCTTGGGGTGGATGTTGGAGGATGTCATCCAAAAATGGCTTGTCTGGCTCTCGTTGACGATAAGTGACAATTTCGGCGGGACAGATCTGTTTGACTAGCTCGATCGTTTTCAGTTCAGCCCATAATCCCCCGCAGTGAAATTTCTGGGTAGTTCCTGGTAGGAGAAAAAGAAGTTTTCGCATAAAATTGAAAGTCTAGTGGCGGGTTTGGGCACGCTTGGGAATAGACTACGATAGATCGATCGAGTAGCTGTTTTTTGTCGGCGACAGATTTTTGGGCAATCATATTGTCATCGATCGATTGTGAAAATAATTAGAATATCCGAGTTTACACGGTACTCAATTACAGACGACGTGACTTAGTATAGCAGTGGGTGGGGAGCTGTCAACACAATTAAGTTACATAAACCATCGCAATTATCAAATTTTATTGAATTTGTAGAGCCAGGTTTATCGATTGAAATTTTCAATCTTGGAACCAATAACGTGATTCGACATTAGTCGGATGGCGAAATATTTATTTTATTTATAATAACCCGTTAAACTATAATTGATCGATCGCCATGAAATCCTTTTTATCATCTCTCCGCAAGATCGATCTCACTGACAACACCCTCAGCAGTCACCAAAATAGCAAATCAATCGATCTACACTTAGGACGAATGAATGCTAGAGGTCTGCAATATGACAGTCCAGAATCTTCAGCAGTTGAGCAAACAAACTGGCACAAATTCTACCGCCAATTTGGTGTAGTGAGTTTACTCTCAACGGCAGCTTACTTGTGGCAATCGACAGCGGTGATGGCAGCACCGCTCTCCTGCTCGTCGATTTATGCGGATGTCTATGGTGGTACGGCAATCTACTCGATCAACACCACGACCGCTGCAATCACGCAAGCAGCAACATTACCAGTCAACTCAGGCATCGGGATTGCCATTACTCCAGGGGCAACACCCACTCTTTATTCTGACATTTATCGACTCACAACTAGCCCACCAGCCTATCTAAACTATACTAACGGAACTACTCCAGGCACGAGTACAACTGCCAAGTTTACCGCTCCCTATGGTGGTGGACTTGGTACAACTAACAATGGTCTTTTATTCTACATTGGTCGTAGCGGTTCAACACAGAGCCTCATGCAATTTCCTACCCCTACCTCGGCGGCAGTGAATCTCGGTACCATCACCGCAGCCATCCCAGGCGACCCCATCTGGCCGACGCTATCCCCCGGCGACATGATGAGTGATGCCAATGGTCGTCTCTATTATTTCGGAACTGACTACGTAAAAAATAACCTAGGACAATACACCAATTATTTATATTATATAGATAGTAGTAAATCTGCTCACCTATTAGGATCTTATCTATCCACACGGGCTGGAATTGGTGTAGCGTTTAATCCAGCGGGTGTGATGTATACACTCAACGCAAACCTTCTCTACAAAATTGACATGACGGCGGGCTTCTCATCCACACTGATTGGCGATACAGGTAACTCCAATCTCATTGACATGGCATCATGTGCCTTACCAACAATGAACCCAAATGTCTCAGGCACAAAAACCGTGCGGGACGTAACAACGAGCCAGAATCCAGCAACGATCGTTAATACCAATGATATTCTTGAGTATAATGTAGTCGTAACCAACACTGGTAACTTGCCATCCGATGGTAGTAAGTTTATTGATGTTATCCCCCCAGGAAGTAGTTACGTCGGTAGTTCCACCAAGTTGTGTAACGCAACTGGCGTAACCTGTGCCACAGTTGCCGATGTTGCTGGAGTTGGGCCGTTTGTTGGGAGCGGGATGCTGGTCAATACTTCGGGTCAAAGTGCAGGCGTAATGTTGGCTGGATCAGCAAACAACGCCATCGTCAAATTTCAAGTCAAAGTTACCAGTACTGGGGCAGGTACTACTGGTAATCCCATCAGCATCGTCAACACTGGGCAAACATCCTACCCAACAGTTAGCGGAGGAACTGTCACAACTAGTACTCCAAACACCTCAAGCACCAGTGTTCCAATCGCTGTTCCTACCGATTACAGCGATGCGCCTAGCAGCTATGGATCTGCCTCACATACGATCGTTAGTGGCATCCATTTAGGAACAACAATTACAGCAGAGAGTGCTGCCTATAATAGCCCTCTGGCTGACGGCGATACTGACGACGGTATCAGCAGCTTTCCTACTTTGACTGCCGGAGCAACCACCTACAGCATTCCCGCTGCCAATATCGCCGCAACGGGCACTGGTACACTGCACGCCTGGATCGATTTCAATCAGAACGGTACGTTTGAGGCTGGGGAACATACCAGCGTTGCCGTTACTAGCAATACACTTGCAGGTGCTCTAAACTGGACAGGAATTACGGCTGGTGCTGCTGGGAATACCTTCGCCCGTTTTCGCTTTACCAGTGATAGCAACGTCACTGCCAATACCCCCAGTGGAATTGCCGCTAATGGGGAAGTTGAAGATTATCAGATTTCAATAGGGGCTGCTCCTTTGACCTGTGGAACAATCTACGGTTCTTATCTCAATGGTGGAATTTACAACGGTCTCAGAGGCTATACTCCATCAACTGGGAGCCTTGCTACTCAGATCGCCACTCTAACAACCCCAGGAGGTACGACAACCGCAGTTGCAGCACTTGCAGTCGATCCATTACTAGATAGCAGTGGCAATCGTCGTGTTTATTACATGGAGAATACAGGTACTGGTGCAAAACTATATTACTATAACGGCTCTAGCATTAGCGATACTGGCATAGCATTAACAGTTCCTTACTCTCCGATAAATATCGTACGCTCTGACGGTTCAACCGGATCTTTAAACAATACATTTAACCGGATGGGTTTTGCACCAGATGGTACCTTATACATCGCCGATGGTCAAAAAACATTTTACCGTTTTAGCCCAAATCGTTCAGGTACAGGCGGCATTCTCTCATCAGCAAACACCATCACAGATAATACCAACAATGATAGTGGAAATTCCGGTCGTGCCAAAGTAGGTCAATCGGGTGGTGGAGATATTGCCTTTGACAATGCTGGTCGCATGTACATTGTGACTTATGACTCCAATAACTCTAATGTTCCAACCGAGTTCCGACTTTTCCAAATCTTTAATCCGAATAGTTCCACCCCGACGGCTGTTTTACTCGGTAAAGAACCATCCACAGACACTGTAGCGGGTTTAGCCTTCCAAGCAAGTGACAACACACTTTATATGCAAGGTAGTGGCGGAAAGTCTTTTGGTTGGAACTTAGCTACAAACACAGTTACACCTCTTACTCTTGCTGTCCCTGGTTCAGCAGATTTAGGTAGTTGTACTTATCCAGATTTAAACCCCACTGGTGCATTCACCAAAACAGTCGCCAATATTACCAACCCTGGAGCTACAAAACTTACTGCCAACGATGTTTTAGAATATACACTCAATGTCACCAATAACGGTAACTTGGTTGCGGGAAACGTCACCCTCACAGACGCTATTCCAGCGGGCACAACCTATGTAGCAGGTTCCACCAAACTAAATGGTACTCTCAAAGCCGATAACTCTGGTGCCATGCCCTACGCCAATACAACTACTCCCCAGCAAATCAATAGCCCTGGTAAAGCGAGTGGAGTCTTAACTGCTGGTGCAAGCAATAAAGCAACCGTTGTTTTTCGGGTCAATGTGAATGCATCCAAGACACAGGTATGTAACCAGGGTAACGTCAAATATGACGGCGGTCTATCGGTTGGAATCTTTTCAGACGATCCTACTACTACAGTTGCCGATGACCAGACTTGTACTGGGGTGAATCAAGCTAACATGCTAATAGTCAAAAGAATTACGGCAATTAAAGCCGCTGGCGCGACTACGGCGACTAATTACAATACATTTGACACAACATCTCCAGCTTTGGGCAATGATCGCAACTGCAATTGGCCACTAACAACTAATGTCGATGGAGCCTGTACTAATAATTATATCCTGGGGAAAATCGATGCTGGTTTGGTCAAGCCAGGTGATGAGATCGAGTATACAATTTATTATCTCAATGCTGGGGCAAACAAAGCAAAACAAGCGCGAATTTGCGACAGATTAAATAACAATTTAACGTTTCAAACTCAATTCGATAGTACGATTCCTACTACTATCGATAAAGGTATCGCTTTGGCTCAAAATAGTACATCGATCTCATCATATCTGACCAATACGGGAACCGATTCGGACAAAGGGGAATTGACTACTGAGAATTTAGTTGATACTAGTTGCAACCTCAGTGCCAACACTACGCCGAATCCGACATCTGTCTTGCCTGCGAATGTCGTCGTAGTTGATGTCACGACTCCTTTACTCAGTGGTGGCTATGGTTATATCCGCTTTAAGACAACAGTGAAATAGGGAATAAAATTCACAGCCACGGTTGCTTTTCCCAGTAACGCCAATACAACATCGATTTCCTTGCCAGTTGGGGTTCCACTGGTGCTGGTATTCCCACCACCTCCTACGGCTACATTCGGATCAAAGCAACTGTGAAATAGGAACTAGATTTATGAGCCAAAAACCAGATTTCTCTAGAGAAATCTGGTTTTTTAGCGTGTCGGCTTTGTTTCTATATTTGTAAGTTTTGGATTAAAATATAGATACGGCTTTAGATTGAAGCTAAAGCCGTATTGCCAAAAAACATATTATTCATAACAACCATAACATTATGTCAGAAGAACGGTTCGACAGGCTAGAAAATCAGCTCACACAGGTCATTCAAGCTATTGGTACGATGCAACAAAACATGGGTGCCATGAATCAAAACATCGATGCGCTGAGGGAAGATGTAATTGCCCTCCGGCATCGGATTGACAGTGTTGAAGGTAGCCAGCAGATGATTATCCGAGAAGGCTTTCAATCATTGATGTCCTACAACGACGATCTCAACTATGAATTGTCTGACGCTACACGGCAAAATCGGTTGTTGAAAAGACGAGTCATTCGCCTAGAACGAAAGGAAAAAGAAGATTAGGGCTATATCCGCTTTAAGGCAACTGTGAAGTAATTGGTTTTGGCTTAAAATTAGCAGTACGGCTCTAGTTTCAAGCTAGAGCCGAATCTTGTAGAAACATCGGTGACATTGAGTTGTAAGTTTTAGATTAGAATATAAATACGGCTTTAGATTGAAGCTAAAGCCGTATTTCCGAATTAACCTAATAATAACAAGCATATCATTATGTCAGAAGAACGGTTCGACAGACTGGAGAATCAACTCACGCAAGTCATTCAGTCTATTGCTACTATGCAACAGCAGATGGCAACCAAGCAAGATTTAGCGGCTGTAGAGCAGAAAGTTGTTGGCATCGAGCAAAAGATAATCAGCCTGGAGCAAAATGTTAATGCTGCTCGTGAAGATATCTTCTCCTTACGCAATCGAATTGATAGTGTTGAAGGTGCGGTAGCTGTTGTCATCCGTAGCACATTTGTAACGCACCAAAGTTTTGTAGACGATCTCAATTTCGATCTCCAAAATAACGAACGTAAAACCCGTCGATTGAGTCGTCGCGTTGCTCGATTGGAACGCCAAGATTTGGATGACTAAATATACTCACAGCTTGCATCAATACATATAGACTATTACTAAGCATAGCTCTAGGGTACCCATAAAGGGCACCCCTACGGGTATAATGCAAACGGCTAAATCCTGGACTTTGCGAATCTTTTAAGCCTGGAAGACATATCCCCGACTTCTTGGAGAAGTCGGGGACATAGCGTAATTCTAAAATGATGGTTAATTATCGCTGAAATGTCAAATATCCGCGTTTATACGGTACTCGATCGCTGACACCTTAGCTTAATATGTAAATAGATAGAAGTCCGTCTGTGCCGGAAAAATTTATTACTCATTAAATTGCAATATGGCATTGATTGCTTATTCTCAATAGTATTCTCCAGGCTTAAAATCCAAAAGAGATCTGTTTTGCCACGGGTTAATTCATAAGTTATAAATCGGGATGTTTATTTCCAAAGCCAAGAGCCATAAGTGCTCTGGCTTTTTTGTGCTATTAGATTTTAGACGTTTAAAAAAATATTTTTCTTTAGCAGATAAATTTGATTTTGCCTGTAACTTTACGACGAATTCTTGGGATTAATAAGAAAGAACTAGATGAGAAGCTCGATAGATCTTGCATGATTCGATCGCTATCAATTATCTGTGAAATTCTTTGTTATGTCAGACTTCCATCCGAAATATACCCGCAAGCATAGCAATCGTCAATCGATCGATCAGTACTATCTGAACTTTCTAGCTCGATCTATTGTGATCTTAAGTTTAAATTTGATCGGTTTAGCACCTCTGCTCGCCTTACCAACCGCGCCCAATACCAATGGGACTCCAGGCGATAATGATGCTAGCAAGCACCGTCAGGAAGCGAGTGCGATTCAGACTGTCAATGCTATTGCGCCGCCATTGACAATTTCCGGTCGAGTATTTGAAGATCCCAATTAGGGCTTGCTGACAAAAGCCAAAACCCAGACACAGAGAGAGATATAAACAATAAAAAGTTAGTCAAGTTCAATGAAATCGGCTAAAATCAACTAAAATTAGTGAAGAAATCGATATATCCGTACAAGTAATGTATAAA
>JANYDE010000015.1 GCA_025359915.1 Chamaesiphon sp. 336R_metabinner_41
ATGGGAGATGGGAGATGGGAGATGGGAGATGGGAGATGGGAGATGGGAGATGGGAGATGGGAGATGGGAGATGGGAGATGGGAGATGGGAGATGGGAGATGGGAGATGGGAGAATGGGAGATGGGAGAATGGGAGATGGGAGATGGGAGAGTGCTTCTGTCCTTCCCCTTTTCTCTTTGCTCTTTGCCCTTTGCCCTTTGCCCTTTTCCCTTTGCCCTTTGCCCTTTGCCCTTTTCTCTAAAACCTAACTTCCTGGTTTACAGATATTATAATCTTCGTGGGATAGAACTTCTTTTGGCTGAAGGATGCCATCTCGCTCAAAGCACAACATTCGATAATTGCGAGTCACCGGAATACTAATTACTAATCTATTGTGCCGTAGCCTTTTTCCGCCAAATTCTCGATAGTTTCGACGATCTTGTAGCCCTAAGATAATATTTCTAGCTTTTAAAACCACATGTGATGGTAAGCTCTTGAGATCGATCGGATCGAAGGCAAAACTATCATGCCAAGTGCGTTTTTTCTCTTTCTTTTCATTTACGTCTACTTCCTCTTGGAGGCAACGATGACAGATCTGTCCGTAGCCTTTATGACCGCATTGAAACATTTTTCTGTGTCTGCTCATAATATATCCCTCTATGCCTTATGTAGTTCGTAAAAATGGTAAGTAAGCAGTTACAAATTAGCTGCATGGAAATTTAAACAATGAAGTTTCGATCTTACCGATGATCTAGCTTGACGAAGATCTATATCGATTAGATCTCCCGCTAGCAGTCAGTACCAGTCAATTCTAACTATAGATTTATAACAACAGTCTAAATGATGACAATATGATTGTCACTCTTTAAATCTAGAAGTTTGTTTGTACCTCAGTAGTGATTTTCGACAACAATTGAGTAATAAATGATACAATGAATTAAGTGCAATCTGACGGTTAAGAGTGCCTTTCATTATCGCCGCATTAGTACTGAGCTATTAGCTCATCGCTGGTCATTCATAGTTTTTGGGTTTTCTGTGTGAAATTTCGACCATCTGGCGGTGCCTTTGGCACATCGCACTCCTCTCTCTTATCTAGTTTAGCTCTTGGAAGCGTCGGTGTTGCTATTTTTTGTGGATATTTTTTTTGGTTTCGTTCGAGCGCGGAAACAGCGGAACGTTTACCACCACTACCACAAGATGAATCAATCCAAGTCTATTTTAACCACGATCGATCGGGAAACTTTACAGAACTTTACAGACAGAAAAATAGACAGGGTACAGATTTAGGAGCTAAGTTAATTGAATCGATCGAATCAGCACAGTCGAGCATCGAAATAGCAGTACAAGAGTTTCAATTACCAAATATCGCCCAAGCTTTAGCCGCGAAGTCACAGGCGGGAATTAAAGTGCGAGTAATTTTGGAACATAATTATAGTCGCTCGTTGAGTGAACTGACAGCAGCCGAAATCGACGCATTAACAGCACGGGAACAGGAGCATTATCAGGAATATCAAAAATTAGTAGATATCGATCATAATGGAACTCTGAGTCAGTCGGAAATTAACCAACGCGATGCGATTACGATTCTCCGCAATGCACGAATTCCGATGCTGGACGATACCGCTGATGGTTCGAGTGGAAGTGGCTTGATGCACCATAAATTTATGGTGGTGGATGGACATCGCATCATTGTCACTTCCGCGAATTGGACGATGAGTGATATCTATGGAGATTTTAGTCATCCCGAAAGTGAGGGAAATCAGAATAATCTGGTGCAGATGGAGAGTAGGGAATTAGGCACAGCATTCTTAAATGAGTTTAACCTGATGTGGGGTGATGGCACTCCAGCCAGTCAAACTAGCCAATTCAAGACGCGCAAACCGCCACGTCCACCAGTTGAGGTGTTGGTAGGCAAAACACGAGTTTTGGTGCAATTTTCTCCGACTTCCAAACAACAAGTATGGGAAGATAGTAGTAATGGTTCGATCAGTAAATTACTGAATACTAGTCAGCAGCAAGTCGATTTCGCGCTGTTTGTTTTCTCAGAACCTGGATTGAGCAATATTCTCCAAACCCAATCCCAGCGAGGTGTAAAAGTTCGAGGAATAATTGATCGACAGTTTGCCTATCGAGATTATAGTTCGGGGTTGTCTCTGATGGGTGTAGATGCAAATAATTTGTGTCAAGCGGGAACTAATTCACTGTCATTGGCGACAATTGGTGTACCCACTTTACCCCCTGGCGATTTACTTCATCATAAATTTGCAATAATCGATCGACAGACAGTAGTTACAGGTTCTCATAATTGGTCGAGTGCTGCGAACTATCATAATGATGAGACACTATTAGTCATCCAAAATAATCCCACAGTAGCCGCGCATTTCGATCGAGAGTTTAATAGACTTTACGAACATGGAATAATGGGAATTCCTGCTCAACTGAAAAGCAAACATTGTTAAATAAGTTTTGAATGATCTTATCTCAAATCCCTGGAGGAGTAGCTACACTGACTCAAGTTATGTCAGGAGATATCGGTAGAATTGCCTGGAATACTTTCCTCGCATTAGTTCCACTCATTTTAAGTTTTTCCCTGTTCAACAAACCTCGATCGAGATTCTTCTGCTGGAGTATTTATATTTTATCAAGTCTCAGCTTCATCGTCGGTATTAAAAAATATAATAATGGAAATTTTTTAGAAATTCTAAAAGAAATTGCGGTCTCACTGTGGGGAGTAAGATTAATTTTTATCGCAATCTCGATTGGCTTAATTATTATATTAATGATTTTTGATTTAAAGTCACGAACGCCAAAAGATCGAGAACGTTCAATTTTCTGGTGGATTGGTTTATTTCTATTCATTGCTATTTTACCAAATGCACCTTATATATTAACGGATATTATTCATTTTTATGAAGCTGTACGGGCGATTAGTTCAGTCTGGGAGATTACCTTAGTTGTCTTGCCAACTTATATTATTTTCATTGGAATTGGTTGGTTCTCTTATGTGTTTTCACTGGTAAATATTCGACGTTACTTGAGTAGATATCAAATCGATGGCTACACAAACTTAGCTGAAATGAGCCTACATTTATTATGTGCAATTGGTATTTATATTGGTAGATTTATTAGATTCAACAGTTGGAGTCTAGTCTCAGAACCAAAACAATTTCTGAGTATTCTACCAGGTGAATTGATGGGCAAATTTCCACTAATAGTGATTTTATTGACCTTTTTGATTATTACATTTTTGTACACAATCTCCAAACCTCTCATCGAAAATTCATCAATCTATGTAGATCGATAAAATTAATTAATAATTATAAGATATCCAAACCCCCTTCTGAAAATCTAGCTATTCTCCTGCGGAGAGGCTATTGCTTTTGGCGTTAGCCTGCCTTAGGCACAGGCAAACGCGACCCTACCGCCAACAACTATCAACTAATTAATTATTCCCACATTTTCACCAACGCATCTTTAACAGTAACTGGTAATTGACGCATGATTTTACCTTTTTCTCGATCGACAGCAACCAATGTTACCATTCCAGTTAGATAAATAATCGATCGATCGATCGATTGAATCTCATATTCCCACACAATTCGCACCCCTTCCATATCAACGGTGCGAGTTTTGACAATTGCAGCTTCACCCATCCGTAAAGCACGCCGATAGCGAACGGATAAATCGACAACAGGTAAATCGCAACCCATCGCTACCAAGTCAGCAAAATCAATCCCAATTGATTTTAGACAAGATACCCGCGCTTCTTCCATCCAAGTGAGATAGGTACCATGCCAAACAATCCCGCCATAGTCAGTATGATGGGGATGTACCACAATCGGATATTCAAACCAGTTTGCTGACATCGCTTGATAGCTCAACTTCTCAATCGCACTATCTGGAGGAATTTGAGCGCGAATATCGGTAGGTTCTGTCATAGATTTAGATGGGAGATGGGATAAATGTTTGTTTCAAAAATAAGGAAACAGAATTCAAATCAGTGACTTTGATAATCTGACTTTCAGTGATGCGGGTAGAGATTTTGTGCGTTATCGTAACTGAATATTAATACACCACCTTGATATGAATATACGTCGGATTGCCGCACTTGTTTGGGGGTTAATTGTAATTGTAGCTAGCAATACGATCGTTATCATACCAAATACTGAAGCGTTGCCAGTAGTAGCTCAAAGCGAGGTCAGATTTACACCACAACAGCAGAAAATTATAGAGCAGTTGCAAACTGCGAATGTTGTCTATCTAGGGGAAACTCACGACAGCGAATCAGATCATCAACAGCAGTTAGCAATTATCCAAGCATTATTTAAGCATAAATCGCGACTGGCGATCGGGATGGAAATGTTTCAACGTCCAGCACAGCCGATCATAGATCGATATTTAGCAAGTAAAATTACCGCTGCCGAGTTACGTCAACAGACAGAATTCGATCAACGGTGGGGATATCAATGGGAACTTTACGCGCCGATTCTAGAATTCGCCAAAGCCAATCGCTTATCTATCATCGCGCTGAATACACCGACAGAAATTACCCGTAAGGTGGCGAAACAAGGCTTAGAAAGCCTCACTCAAGCAGAACTTGAGTATATCCCCCCAATTGCGGAAATTGATCGTACTAACGCCAAATACCAACAGATGATTTTAGAGAGCTATCAACAACATGCAGGCATAGTCTCGATAAATAGCAAAAGTTTCGACAGGTTTTACACCGCTCAACTATTATGGGATGAGACGATGTCCGAACGCACGGCTAATTTTGTCAAGCAAAATCCCGATTATCAAATTATTGTACTAGCAGGTCGATCGCATGTTATCTATGGATATGGTATTCCCGATCGAGTCAAACGTCGATTAAAACAATCAAAATTTATTCAAAAAACGGTATTGCTCGATCGACAAAACCCCTGGTAGTATTTTTGAATAGTGTTCTTTAGTCTGGATTCAATTCACTGCGGTAGGTATATCCAAATTGCCGATAACTGGGTGTCGATCGGAATTTTGGAGTCGATCGATAATATCGATCGTTTCGCGCTCGAACACTACTTGAGCGCGATTTGTGCGACCACCTAGATACAATTTACCATCCTTAATCACTGCCCAAATCTGGGAGTGAGAGAAGTAACTCATGACTACGCCTAACATTAATAATCCAAAGCCTAAATAAACGATCGGAATTCCAGGATCGGCTTTTATTTGTAATCCGGTACCGCCGATTACTTCGAGAACTTTCAGGGTTACGCCATTAACTTCGACGGAGCTACCAGAGCGCACGCTAGAGACTAATTGTCCTTTAGTATCGTAGACGAGTAATGTTCCTTGCAAGTCTTTTGCTAGCAGTGAAACGCCTTCACTTAAATCTGGTTTGGTGGGAATCCAAGTTCCCCAAATGCGATTTTGAGCACCGTCGCCTAATTGAGCCATTGGTAGTCTGAAAATCGGACTATTATTTAGACGTACTTTGACTCCTGAAATTGACCAATCAGTTTGATAGTAATAAACACCGCGATATTTTAATGGTTGATTGACGTGGATTGTTTGTCGATCGAGTTCTTTTTGGCTGGTATTATCAATCACAGATAGGTCGGAATAGAATTGATCGATCGTCCCCAATGGCGTATAGTCGATCCAGAATCGATTAACTTTGACAGACCAATCTTTAGGTATTTGTCCGTTGGATAATGGCCCAGCATCGAGGATATTTTTGACTTGAAAAGTCTCTCCACTCGGTACCATTTCTTGAGCGATAAAACCTGTTAATGCACCCCAAACACCACCGAGTAATGTGAGAATCATCCCAACGTGAACGATGATTGGGCCGATTTTACCAATCAAACCTTTGCGCGCATATAGTTTATCGCCTTCGGTGAATATTTTATATTTCTTTGCTTGTAATTGGGCGGTGAGAGCAGTTAAATCTCGATCGTCAATTTCGGCACTTAGGGCTAACTTCTGAAAGAATTTAGGATTGTCGTAAAATTTCCATTTCCGCGCTGACTTGAGCATCGGTAACTGGGTTGTGAGTGTACAAGTGAGCAGGCTAATTCCAAACAGAACTAGGATTGCTAAATACCACCAGGTGCGATACACATGATCTAGTCCAATGACTTGAATTACTTTCCAACTGAGGAAGCCAAATAAGGCGGGCTTTTCGGGATAATTAGCCTGATAAAATGCTGGTGATTCGCCTTGCTCGATCAGGGTTCCAGTGATACTTAATACGGCGATGACGAGTACGAGGGAGATCGCAAATTTGAGATTAGCAATAACTGGTACTATTTTCTTTTTCCACCAGCGTTGGGGGATTTGGAGGATATTAATTGAGGTTGTTTCGGTGGATTCGATCGTCATCTGTTCTTATTTTATTTATCTTTTATTTAACGTTGAATCATCACTAGATTTGCTGCATAGATCTTTACCCCCAACCCCCTTATAAAGGGGGCTTTTACGCCATCTCCTTGAAAAGGAGATGGCTGGAATGTAAATCCCCTCTTGGGAGGGGTGCCCGTAGGGCGGGGTGGGTAGATCTCCGCAGCAACTCAAACATCAAAAGCTAGGAATTCTAGTTACTAATGAAAACACACCAAACCCAATCAATAGCACTCCACTTGTAGGCGTAATCCATCCCGACCATTTTCGCACTTCTAACAATTTTTTAATCGAAGCTGTAAATGTACCTGCTAGTATCAATGGTGCCACATAACCAGCGGTGTATGCTAGCAAAAATCCGGCACCCAATCCAATATTTCCCGTACTAGCTACCCATGCGAGTAATGTTGCGAGTACTGGTGTGCTGCAAGGCGAGGCGACTAAGCCGAAGGTGACACCTAGCAAATAAGAACGCATTCCATTTGGTAAATCTTTCGGAATCCAATCCATCCCGCCGAAGTCGGGAAGCTGGAAGGGTAATGCTTCGAGTAAGTTTAAACCCATCAGGATCGCGATGATGCTGACGAAGATCGGTAAGCCGATGCCAATTTGACCGTATACTTTACCGAGGACGGCGGCGAAGATGCCTAATCCAGCGAGAGTCGTAGCGATTCCACCGCAGAAGAATGTTGATTGCAGGGCGGCTTCCCAACGGCTTTTGGATTCGTAGCCGCCGATATAGCCGATCGTAATTGGCAACATCGACAGGGTGCAAGGAGTTAGACTAGTTAGCAATCCGGCGGCGAAAATCGTCAAAACAGATGTCCAGGTAATCTGAGTTAATTGGGCTGTTACGAGCCTGTCGGCAAAGTGTTCGAGTTGATATAATGCTGTCTGAATATCGATCGTAGGCATATTAATCGGTGTAAAATAGAAGACGGATCGCTAGGATCGATCGACAGATAATTGACTAATAGTTGCCGATCGAGTAACAGTCATGAGATAATTATAGACTGTGTCTATTTTATTCCCGCGTTGGGTCTGTAAGGTTTAGATTATGGCAGCCAAAAAGGGCGTTCGGATCATCATCACATTGGAATGCACAGAGTGCCGCACTAACACTGCTAAACGCTCTGCTGGCGTATCCCGCTACACAACTATGAAAAACCGCCGGAACACCACCGCACGGTTAGAGTTGAGTAAATTCTGTCGTTATTGCAACAGTCACACGACTCACAAAGAGATTAAGTAAATATGCCAGCTAGATCTAGAGTTTAGAAAGGCTCTAAGATCGCACTGGTAAATTCACTGTCAACTATCAACTGTCAACTATCAACTAAAAAACATGGCATATTTCCGCAAGCGGTTATCACCAATCAAACCAGGCGAACCAATCGACTACAAAGATGTAGATTTACTTCGTAAATTTGTCACCGAGCGTGGCAAAATCTTACCTCGTAGAATCACTGGTTTGACTTCCAAACAGCAACGAGACATGACACTCTCGATCAAACGCTCTCGTCAAGTCGCGTTGATGCCATTTATCAACGTCGAAGGCTAACATAGCCAGGGATGAGGACTGAGGGTTGCTAGTAGCTTATAGGTTTCCAGCAAACTTCATGTCTTCAAACTCCTGCATTCATGAAAACTAAATCACATGTAGCAATTAACAGCTACAAAGGAAGAAATCGGGGTGGAGAAGGGAACTCTAGTTGAATTTTTGCACAATGGAGAACGCCGTTTAGCCATTGCCGATCGTCCAGAAGGGAAAAAACATTGGATTGCGATCGATAGTCGCACACAATCGCATACACTTCATCCGCGTGATATTACCTATGAAGTGGCGGGGATGAGCTGCAAACAGCCAGCCGAGATTGAAAAATTCCAGAATCAAGTCGCGCCGAATCTCGATCCTGAAAGCCTAGAAGTAGCTTGGGAAATGTTGGTAGGAGATGGCGAACTTATCGATCCGCCGACATTGGCAGATTTATTATATTCCGATCGAACCCCCGTATTCTGTTATGCCGCCCATGTGCTGCTGTCAGATGATAAGATTTATTTCAAGAACAAGAAAGAAGACAAATACGAAGCTCGCAGTCTGACTCAAGTAACCGAACTCAAACATCAATCGACTGTTAAAGAGCAAAAAGGAAAAGAACAGCAAGGATTTATCGATCGAGTTCAGCAGCAATTAGCAGGTACACCCGTCGAGTGGTTAGACACTGATAAGCAACGGCTAGAAGTACTGGAAAAATATGTCCTCAATCCCGATCTCCCACCCTCAAAACTGGGAGAATATCTCAAGGCTCTAAACCTGTCACAGACTCAACAGTCAGTATTTGGACTGCTGGTAGATTTGGGCTGGTGGAGCGTTCATGAAAATCTCCATCTGCGGCGTACCCAAGCTCCAGTTCACTTCTCAAACCAGATGCAAACCGTGGCGCATGAATTACTGACTAATCCGCCTGAAGATCTCGATTTAGCTCACCGTCGCGATCTGACTCATCAAAAAGTATATACGATCGATGACGAAAGTACCCAAGAGATCGATGATGGCTTGAGTCTGGAAATATTGCCAGATGGACGACACAAGCTCTGGATTCACATCGCCGATCCTACCCGCTTATTATCGCCTGAAGATCGGTTTGACTTAGAAGCGCGGAAAAGATCCGTCACAATTTATCTCCCCACCGGGATGATCCCGATGTTCCCGCCGGAGCTAGCTACTGGCCCAATGAGCCTGAGACAGGGGCAAATATGTTGCGCCATCAGTTTTGGGGTAATTCTCGATTCAACGGGTGCCGTGGCGGAATATGAGATAACTACGAGCACGATCAAGCCGACTTATCGCCTTACTTATGAAGACGTAGAGGAAATGCTGCAATTGAGGATTCCTGGCGAAAATGAAATTGAGACAATTGCCAAAGCCTCCAAACTGCGGACACAATGGCGACTCTCCCAAGGTTCGATCAATATCAACATGCCCGAATCGACAGTGAAACTCTATGGGGATGAAGTTTCCATCGAACTAATCGAAGACAATCGCGCGCGGAAACTAGTCGCCGAAATGATGATTCTCGCTGGCGAAGTCGCGGCGAAATACGGACAAGATAATTCTATCCCTCTCCCCTATCGCGGACAACCCCAACCAGAACTACCCCCCGAAGAAGAACTAATCCTCATCCCAGTCGGCCCTGCTCGCTCCTGTGCCGTCCGTCGCTGTATGCCACGGAGTGAAATGTCAACTTCTCCCTCCAGACACGCTGGATTGGGTCTAAACACCTATTCCCAAGTAACGTCACCCATCCGTCGCTATACCGACTTAATCTCCCACTTCCAAATCAAAGCGCACCTACGCGGCGATGAACTCCCATTCACCGTCGAACGCTTGCAGGAAATCATGCTCGGTTTGGGCACAAATATCTATGAAGCGAATATGCTCGAACGGCAGACTAATCGCTATTGGACGCTAGAATATTTTAATCGATCGACCGAGCCACAATGGGATGCTATTTTCCTCCGCTGGTTGCGCGAAGATGAAAGCCTCGCCCTAATTATGATCGAAGATTTGGGAATTGAACTCGCGATGAAGTTCCCACGCTGGGCAGATATTGGCGAACGGATCCAAGTTCAAGTCGTGCTAGTCGATCCACGTCAGGATATCATTCATCTGCGAGAAATCATCAGTCAACCAGATTAGGGTTTTCGACTGGCTCACCATTAGAGTCATCGGTGAGTAATGGTATAGTGTGCCTGAATTAATGCTAAAAGAACTCGATCGGTTTTCATAGGTGTTTCCACTGCTTTACCGTTGCGCTAGAGGCACGTTACTAATTGCAGCTACCAGCTTTGCATAAGCCTCGAGATCTACTGGCTGATGTTTAACCTTAATGCTGGCAGGATCGTTGCCAAGATAGTTGTTATCTTTCCAGTTTTTTGATGGTCGAATCGGTCTTGAAACAAAGCCACCACCACAATTTGGGCAAATATTATTGCCTAAAATGCGATCCACACAAGTAGCGCAAAAAGTACATTCATAGGTACAAATGCGTGCCTCGATCGAGTCTGGTGGCAACACCCTATTACAATGTTCGCAAGTTGGTCTGAGTTCGAGCATATTTCTTAATGTTGTTTGTACTAGATTAATCTCTCACCAAATCCACGGCAAGCTCATGGCAAAAAAACAAAAATTTCCTCATCTACTTGGCTCAAAATGGACAGCTACCCAAAAAATGTGGGGATGGCGACACTTTCAAGTAGTCAATCGCAAGAATGAGGGACAATGGGTATTTGCTGAAATGCTCTCATCCTGCGATCCTAGTGTCAGATTTTGGATCAACGCTCAAGCCACCAAAGATCCCAATCAATGGAAACCAGGCTGGCAATCTCTCGATGAAATGGCTATCGATCGGCAAGATGATTTGGTACTAATCGAGTAAAATTGAGTTGATTGGAAGATCGATCGATAGCCATTCCTCGGATCGTAATTCCTGGAAACAGATACAATGATTCACACCCAATCGCTCAATTGATAATTATCAATTATCAATTATTAATTATCAATTATTTTAAATGTTTCGTCTCGCCAGTCAAATCGAAGCCATATTATATCTCAAAGGTAAAGCCCTCGATTTAGCCTTTATCGCAGAATGTGCGGGGTGCGATCGAGATGCCGCCGAAACTGCGATGATGGAGTTGATGGATGATTACGCTCACCGCGATAGTGCGCTTGAAGTAGTCGAAACTCCACTCGGATATACGCTCCAATTACGTGGCTCATTCCAAGCTCTCATCGACAAGATGATTCCTGCCGAAATCGGGACTGGTGCGCTGCGAACTTTAGCGGCGATCGCCATCAAGGGATCTATTTCCCAGAGCGATCTGGTAGAATTGCGGGGGAGTGGCGCGTATCAACACGTTCAAGAACTAGTCGAAGTCGGATTTGTGCGCAAACGCCGCCAAGCAGGGAATCGCTCCTCACTATTGCAGGTGACTGACAAATTTAACCGCACTTACGAACTTAACGATTTACCGATCCAGCAACTAGTAGCAGCGAATACTTTACCGATTGAAGAGCTAGAGCCGGAAATTACCGTCGCGTAAAGGATTTGTCCGATGTCTAAAGCCCATGAGTGAGGACGTAGAGGTTAAGGTTAAAATGATGATGGTAACTGGATTAGCATCGTTACAACTCCCCACTCCTCTAACAAATGGAAAATATCTATAACCCCGCCGAGATCGAGTCTAAATGGCAACAATCCTGGACGGCTGCAAATTTATATAAAACCGATACAACTAGTAATAAGCCTAAATTCTACGCGCTGTCGATGTTTCCCTATCCGTCAGGGAATCTGCATATGGGACATGTACGGAATTATGTGATTACGGATGTTGTCGCCAGACAGAAACGGATGCAGGGCTATCGCGTCTTGCATCCGATGGGTTGGGATGCGTTTGGATTACCAGCCGAAAATGCGGCGATTGAGCGGGGGATTCATCCAGCGACGTGGACGTATCAAAATATCGCCCACATGCGAGGACAGTTGCAGAAGTTGGGCTTATCGATCGATTGGGATCGAGAGATCGCTACCTGTTCACCGGAATATTATCGCTGGACACAGTGGATTTTCTTGAAGTTTTATGAGGGTGGACTAGCTTATCAGAAAGAGGGCTTTGTAAATTGGGATCCGATCGATCAGACGGTGCTAGCCAACGAGCAAGTTGATGGTGATGGGCGTTCCTGGCGATCTGGGGCGATCGTCGAGAAGAAATCACTCAAACAGTGGTACTTTAAAATTACCGACTATGCAGACCAATTATTGACCGATCTGGATACATTGACCGGATGGCCGGAAAAAGTCCGCTTAATGCAGGCAAATTGGATCGGTAAATCGATCGGTGCTAATCTAGAATTTACTATTGTCGGAAATAGTGACAAAATTACCGTCTTTACCACTCGTCCCGATACCGTTTATGGCGTGAGCTATGTCGTATTAGCTCCAGAACACCCTTTAACTGCCAAAGTGACCACTTCAGACCAAAAGGCGACTGTAGATGCCTTTGTCGAGGAAATCAAGAGTCAGAGTGAGATCGATCGTACCGCCGAAGATAAACCCAAGCGAGGTGTATTTACCGGAGCGATGGCGATTAATCCCTTCACTGGATCCGAAGTCCCGATTTGGATTGCTGATTATGTCTTGTATGAATACGGAACAGGCGCAGTCATGGGCGTTCCCGCTCATGATGTCCGTGATTTCAAATTTGCCCAGCAATATCAATTACCGATTACCCAAGTCATCGCCCCATCCGCCGAGCAATCTGGCGAACCGCTTACCGCCGCCTATACCGAAGCGGGCGTAATGATTAACTCCAGTCAATTCAATGGCTTAGATTCTATTACCGCCAAGCAATCGATTATTGACTACGCCGAACAACAAGGCTGTGGCAAAGCCAAGATTCAATATCGCCTGAGGGACTGGTTGATTTCTCGCCAACGGTACTGGGGTGCGCCGATTCCGATGATTCACTGTCCAAAATGTGGCGCGGTACCTGTACCCGAAGCAGATTTACCTGTGAAACTCCCTGAAGATGTGGAATTCACAGGTAAAGGTGGTAATCCTTTGGCTCAACTGGAATCTTGGGTAAATGTCCCCTGTCCAACTTGTGGTACTCCAGCTAAACGGGAAACCGATACGATGGACACATTTGTCGATTCCTCCTGGTATTTTCTCCGCTATCCAGATGCGGGTAACGACAAGCAAATCTTTGACTCGAATATTACCAATGATTGGCTCCCTGTAGATCAGTACGTAGGCGGGGTTGAACATGCAGTCTTGCATCTGCTATATGCCCGGTTCTTTACTAAAATCGTCCGCGATTTTGGCGCGGGAGATAATGGCAAAACTAAGCTGCTCAATTTTGACGAACCATTCAAACAATTGCTCACCCAAGGGATGGTACAAGCAACCACTTATAAAAATCCCAAAACAGGTAAATACATCGCCCCAAATACAGTCGGCGATCTAAATAATCCTACAGATCCCACCACTGGCGACGCGCTGGAAATTTCCTTTGATAAGATGTCGAAGTCGAAATATAACGGCGTAGATCCAGCCGAAGTATTAGGCAAATACGGTGCAGACACTGCCCGCATGTTTATTTTATTTAAAGCACCACCAGAAAAGGATCTCGAATGGGATGATGCCGATGTAGAGGGACAATTTCGCTTTCTGAATCGGTTGTGGCGACTGGTGATGACTTATAAACCTGTTGCTAAAACTACTAGCGGTGAATTATCTAAATCCGAGAAAGATTTGCGTCGCTTTATTCACCATGCGATCCAAGCAATTACCGAAGATTTGGATGGCAATTATCAGTTTAATACTGCGGTATCCGAACTGATGAAACTGAGCAATGCCATCACCGATGCCGATTGTAAAGATTCACCTATCTATGCCGAAGGAATCGAAACCTTATTAATTCTATCAGCACCATTTGCACCGCACATGGCAGAAGAATTATGGCAACTCACCGGGCATACTGGATCCATCCATGAACAACCCTGGTGTGAATTCGATCCTGCTGCTTTAATCGCTGATGAAATTACCTTAGTAATTCAAATTATGGGTAAAACTCGTGGCACAATTCAAATACCTGCGACTAAGGATGCGGCAACTTTAGAAGCTCATGCGCGGGAATCGGAGATCACGAAGAAGTTTACGGAAGGGAAGGAGATTAAGAAGGTAATTGTCGTACCTGGAAAATTAGTTAACTTCATCATTGGTTAAATAACGGTCTCCAATCGCCATCTTCAATAATGGTAGGGGCAATTCAGGAATTGCCCCTACCATTATTGAAGGACATTTTTATATTGAAATAAATACCTCAACAGAGAAGGACTTGATATCGATCGACAATGATTGCCGCACTGATTGATTTTACGCCCTTCCCACCCAATCAATAGACATCGCGATCTAAACTACTATTCACTAAACTACTAAAACACTATTCACTCTAAAAGTCTAATTTAACACTCGGAAAGGAGTAGTTAACTCAATTATTTGTTAAGAACTTCAGAACATTGTAAACTTAGACTTATATCTTGCGAAATCTTAATCTATTGTGCTCGATCGCCAAACACCCGTTACTCCCAAATTGCCGTGGAATTCCTTACTACTACTATTCCTAACTGATGCTACCTTTGGTTGGCTATTGTATGATTGGACTAGCGATCGTCAAATTTGGCTAGCAGTAGCTTTTGGAATCACAATCCTTGGCGGATTCGTTGCTTATCCCAGTCGCTCTGTAGCATTAAGTTTTGGTGGCTTTTTCAAAACAGATACAAGAGCATTGATCCTCATTATCGTTGCTAGTTTGATGTCTGTCGTTTTGCTAACCTGGCTCCAATTTTTTGTGGATACTGTTGTGTTGTGTTCAGCAGGATTATTAGTTAGTTTAGATCTCAAAGTTAGAGGGTGGAGTAAGCCAATTAGTCTGCTATTGATTATCGGTTGGCAACTATTGGGGTTGAGCGCAGGTTTAGGCTGGCACTATCTTCATTTACATCCGCTAATCAATGTGCCTGAATATTTTTATGCTAGTTACTGGCTGCAATTTCTCGATCGGTTAATGAAGAGTTAGGCGATGGGAGAGCGAATTTCCCACACCATTATTCGATCGGCTTAACTTGATGAAAGTAACTATAATCAAAGAATCGATCGCCACTTTCTGAATTGTGAATAATATCCTCAAACCGATAGTCAAACAAAATTTCTTCGGTAATGTAAACATGTCGAGCTGTGATAGTATAGGCAACTGTCTCATCTACACCACCAATTAATACGCTGATATTGGCATGGCGGTTGGCTAAATCGCTAGCGGTGAGACCATACAGCGGACTATCTGGATCGATCGAATGCATAATCGTCCAAGTCAAAATCAGGCTAGGAGTACGTTGGCGCAGCAATTTGAGTTCGTGAATTCGCCGGATAAAGTCACCCTCCGCAGTCACTTCATCTAAAATCAAATACATTTGAGCCGTTGCTTCGAGGATAAAATTGTGGCGTTCGTTGGCAACCCGAAACATCAGTGTCGGCTGCCGATTGTGAGGGGTAATAATGATAGACTGACTGAACAACACCCTCGCCATCGGTTGGGAAAATCTCGCAAAAGCTAATCCTGTCACCACCGCAATCAATAAGAGACTAACAATTGCCTCGATCGTGACGATCAAATTGGCATAGAATGTATGAGGATGAATTGCTCCATAGCCGATCGAAGCCAAAGTCTGGACGCTAAAAAAGAAAGCATCATTGAAATCACCATGCTTTGCGCCATTCAAACAATCACCACCAGCTAAATATGCCAGAGCAAAGAATGTATTGAGCAGTAGATAAAATGTGGAGACAATTCCCACGAAACCAATCCAGGGAATCTTGAGCAGTAAATGGTAAGGATCTCGCCAATGATTGTACCAGTTACCTGTACCGTGGACGACAAATCTACCATCTTTATTCTCAATCCGCACAGTACGATGACGGCGACGAAGTTTATTTTTCATAACGAGATCGAGGTAGATTTAGTGAGCGTAATTGAGATAGATAATTTACCTGTAAAGCACGAAACAATCGAATTAATTGTTGAAGCAAATGATAACGCCGAACCTCGGCTGGATATTTGGCTGACAGCGCAATTGCCAGCTTTCTCGCGTTCGCGCTGGCAAAAACTGATTTTCCAAGGACACATCAAAATTAATAGTCAGACTTGTACTGACAAAAAGTATAGATTAAAACCTGGCGATCGAGTGTGTGCATCCATACCATCACCCACCCCGCTCGATCTCATCCCCGAATCAATCCCCCTGGATATCCTCTACGAAGACGAACATCTGATTATCGTCAATAAACCCGCCGGAATGGTAGTTCATCCATCCGCTGGACACGATACAGGCACTTTAGTTCACGCCTTACTCGCCCATTGTCCCCTCTCCAGTATCGGCGGCGTTCAGCGTCCTGGCATCGTCCATCGTCTAGACAAAGATACCACAGGCGCGATGGTTGTCGCTAAGACCGATTTTGCCCACCAGCACCTCCAACAACAACTGAAGGACAAAACAGCTCGACGGGAGTATTTAGGGGTGGTCTACGGCACTCCTAAGACCGACAGCGGCACGATCGACATGCCTGTAGGTCGGCATCCAGTCGATCGACAAAAAAATACGATTCTCTCGATCGAACGTGGTGGTAAATCTGCTGTCACTCACTGGCAAATCGAAGAAAAATTACGCAGCTTCAGTCTACTCAAATTTCAACTCGAAACTGGTAGAACTCATCAGATCCGAATACATACTACTAAAATGGGCTATCCGATCGTCGGCGATCCGGTCTACGGGACTGGCAGATCTATCGGTGTAAAGCTACCAGGGCAAGCCCTCCACGCTTGGCGATTAGAATTAATTCATCCCCACACAGGCGAACTTATCAGTGCTACAGCACCTATTCCTGTCTATTTTCTCACCTTGTTGCAAGTACTTAGAAATCGCTGAATTAAGCTTTGGAATAGTGGTTTAGTGAATAGACAGCGATTGTTTATTTCTTGAGTGGGAAAGAATTATTACTTATTACTTAATTACTCCCCACTGGCATTTCCGAGGGGAAATTTAAAATCGGTAATGCTTGGCAGATTCGCTTCAGCAAGTGGCGAACATACTAAATTGATTGGCTCTGTCGGATCATTCAGATCGGTAGATTCTTTTGATTGGCGATCGTTTGGATCTACGATTGATTTGAGGGTATGAAATAGCTGAAATTTAGCTGGTTGAGAAATGATTTGATTGGTGATGAGTTCCTTGCTATTGTCACTCCTGGCAAAATTCACCCCCTGAAAAATTGCCAAAAATCGTGGTTGGGAAGCAACTAGATTACGATTGTCTTCCTGCTCTAAAATTGGTTTGCGTTGTTCGATCTTCGATCGGACGATCGGCGGAGTTGAGTGATTGTGATGCTGAAAAGGTGCCGACTCTTCTGGGTTGAGATCTTTAATATCGAGCAAAGTCGGTTGAACTAATAAAAATTCAGGATCTGGCGACGATAATGTTGGCGGTAATGCATTTTCAGGTACATCGGGGATTGATGGTAAATTCTGTAAAATTTCTCGCTCAAACTCAGGCGTGAATTTGTAGGATGGTTTACCAACTCGTTGCCAACTGCTGAGGATGCTATCCACAGATTTAACCTTATATCTTCCTCGGTGTAGAGATTCGACGATTGCTTTGACAATCCAGACACTATCATATTTCTGAAGCCAAGTCATCACAATATTCTCGGTTTGATAATCATCAAGTTCCAAACCATATCGATCGATGATTACTTTAATAAACTGTTGATTAAACTGGCTCATGAAAAAATCCTAGCCTCAATCCCCTGACTCGCAATTAACCTGGACGTTACTTGATGTTATTAGTGTCATCGAGTCAAATAATAAATAAGTACTAATTTATCAATTTATCTAAAGTTAGATATTTGGTCTAGAGTATAGTTGTCAAATTGTAAGTTACAGGAAAATGAAGTTGAGTGTTGGTGTGTATGTTCGATTTTAGATTTTATTTAGCAACTATAGCCAAATTTATTAGGAAGTTTGACTTATTAATGCAAATATTTCTGTAATGGATCATACACTAAATAGAAAGATCTGACACTACTTATTTGTTTAAACAAATAAGTAGTGTCAGATCGAGATCGATCAATTTTTGTGAAGTTAGCGGACATTTTCAGTTTCAACAACCTTGTCGATCAGCCCATAAGCCATTGCTTCCGCCGATGACATGAAGTTATCTCGATCGGTATCCTTCTCGATTTGCTCCAAAGTTTGACCAGATTTATCAGCCATCAATTGATTGAGCAGCGTCCGAGTTTCGAGAATATGCTTGGCTTCAATCTGGATATCAGATGCCTGCATCCGTCCAGTACCACCCAAAGGTTGGTGGATCATAATTCGAGCGTGAGGTAGTGCGAGACGCTTGCCAGGACTACCAGCAGCCAGTAGGAAGGCACCCATCGAAGCCGCTAAACCAACACAGATCGTCACAACTTCTGACTTGATGTGTTGCATCGTGTCATAGATTGCCATCCCTGCGGTGATTTCGCCACCTGGGGAGTTGATATAGAGATAGATCGGTTTGCTGGAGTCTTCGGAATCTAGATATAGCATGTATGCGACGATCGCATTTGCCATATTTGCATCGACTTCTTCAAACATGAAGATAATCCGCTCGCGGAATAATCGATCGTAGATATTGATCCACTGTTCGTTAGAACTACCAGGGAGACGATAAGGAACGCTGGGTACGCCGATTGACATAGGAGTTAGGAGGGGGTAGTTGGTGAGGGAGAATACAGATGTCTAACTGATTTGCTGCGTAGATCTCTACCCCACCCCAGCCCTCCCCTTTCCAAGGGGAGGGAGTTAAAGCCCCCCTTTACAAGGGGGGTTGGCAGGGTGGTTTCATACACCGGAAGAAAAATCGCTTAGTCCACTTCAGTGGACTTTCGCTCTTAGCCCCAAATTCATTTGTTCGCGTAGCGTCTGCCTTCGCAGAGGGCGTTTGAAGACTAAGAACTAGG
>JANYDE010000019.1 GCA_025359915.1 Chamaesiphon sp. 336R_metabinner_41
GACGGACAAAACTCCTGAAACGACGAAAATTCGTAGGTTGGGTTGCGCGTAGCAAAACCCAACTCACACACCAACACCCTAGAAATGTTGGGTTTCATTCTTCAACCCAACCTACCCGAAAAGATTTGTCCGTCAATCAGCATTTTACCTCTTTATTACCTATTACTTATTACTTAATTAAATTTAAGCTCGCAATTCAAACCCATTGAGATATTCCATTGGTTTATTGGGATCGAAAGCAACTCGATCAATAAACATATCTGGTGGTTCCATTTTAAGCTGTCCTTTCGGCATATTCAACCAAAAAGCTTTGGCGACATCGGCATAAGCTTCCGTCGGATATAGTTGCTTGATAATAGCATCAGAATTTTTCGGATAATCCGTAAGTTTCTGTTGATGCCATCTCACCATTTGAGTTAGCACCCAGACAGCATGAGAGTGCCAGAGGAAATTTGCGTGGTTTGGTTGTTGGAGATATTTTGTTTGTTGAAAGTGAAAAATCTGGAAATCAGCAACTTTGACAACTTCTGGCTTACTATCAAACCCACCATAATTATAGTTACCCGTGAGGATTTTTTGCCAACCTTTGTTATTTCCAGCATCAGTATATTCAGACTTACCTAAAACTGGCGCGAGTGCAGTGACATTATCTTGATTATCACAATATTGACAAGCTTCTAATACTGCTGCCATCATCGCTTTAGCCGTATTTGGATAATCCTTCAACCAAGTATCAAGCGTTGCCAGAATTTTCTCAGGATGTCCTTGCCAAATATCTCGATCGATCGATGCCGTGAATGCTTTTTTATCCGCGATAGTTTGCTGATTAAATAATTCATCAGTTGCATAACCGATGATTTTACCACTATCCAATCCTGTGAGAATAGCATCAGGATCTAAGACCTCAAACTTTAGATCTCTTTCTGCATCGATACCCATTGTCCCCAGCCAATACCGAGTGGTATAATTTGCCATGGATGCCGGATGAGAAATCGCAAATCCTGGCGGTTTTTTTAGTTCACGGAAAAACTTATTATATCCATCTTGCAACTCATTATAAGTATTATATGCTTGGCTCGGTCGCAATCCGCCCTTCCAGGCAACCTCACTCAAACTAATACTATTACCATTAATATTTAGCCCCATTAAAGCAACTGTATTAGCATTGCCTTTGGTTTTATTGCTCTCCTTCTCTTTATTTCGACTCTTTTTCTCTTTATCACTATCTTCCTCTTGTGTCTGCTCCCGCAATTTACCACTTTTGCTACTAAAATATTCCCACAGCGGCATGGCAAACAATGTTTGAACTGCATCTAAATTACCACTGTGCAGTTCTGTTTGGATTTGCTCCCAAGTTGGCTGTTTGACTAGAGTGACATCCAAGCCATACTTCTTGAACATTCCCTTCTCTTTGGCAACTACTAATGGTAGACAATCCAAGCTGGAAACAATCCCAATCTTGAGATCGGTTTTTTCCAACTTCCCAAAGTTAGCTGGCGGCTGAGTAAAGTGAGTGCTCCCTTGACTAGTACAAGCAGCGAAGGTTAAACCTGCTGCGGCAAGAGTGCTGTATTGCAGAAATTGGCGACGCTTCATTGATAATTAATAATTGATAATTGATAATTGATAATTGATAATTGATAATTACCTTTCCCTAAGTTACTTGGGGCATATAGCAATCCTATTCGAGTTGCTAGCAGTAACGTTAACTTGTAGGGACTCGCGCTTTTCACTTAGGATCCCTATAGTTATTTTGAATTCTACAGGATGCAGTGACTTTTTTAGTCTTTAGGCTTTAAGGGTAAACAACAAAGGAAAGCAATTCGATCCCAGTCTCCCAGTCCCCCAGTCTCCCAGTCCCCAAGTCCCCCATTCCCCTCTTGAAATTCACCACCCCCCTCAAAATCGGCTCCGTCGAGCTACACAGCCGCGTCTTTCAGTCACCCTTGTCTGGAGTCACTGATCTGGTTTTTCGTCGCTTGGTGCGGCGATATGCCCCCGATTCGATGATGTATACCGAGATGGTGCAGGCTTCGAGTTTGCGACATCTCAAAGAAATTCCGCGCATCATGGAAATTGATGAAAACGAACGTCCGATTAGTATCCAGCTATTCGACTGTCGTCCCGACTTCCTGGGTGAAGCGGCTCAAATAGCCGTCCAACAAGGCGCGCAGACGATCGATATTAACATGGGTTGTCCAGTAAATAAAATCACTAAAAATGGCGGTGGTTCCTCACTGCTACGAGATCCAGATACAGCCATCGCGATCGTTCAAGCGGTCGTAAATGCTGTTAATATTCCGGTAACGGTGAAAACTCGGATCGGTTGGTCGGATGATGAAATTAATATCCTCGATTTTGCCCGACGGATGCAGGATGCTGGCGCGCGAATGATCACGATTCACGGACGTACTCGCGCTCAAGGCTATAGTGGTACGGCAAAATGGGACTGGATTCGCAGGGTTAAAGAGGTGCTGTCAATTCCAGTAATTGCCAACGGGGATATCTTTTCAGTCGAATCTGCTGTCGCCTGTCTGGAGCAAACTGGAGCCGATGGGGTGATGTGTTCTCGCGGTACGCTCGGCTATCCATTCCTCGTCGGCGAAATCGACCATTTTCTCAAGACGGGTGAATTATTAGTACCACCGAGTTCGATCGACAGATTAGAATGTGCTAAAGAACATTTACAAAACTTGTACTTATATAAAGGCGATCGAGGTATATTTCAAGCTAGGAAGCATCTCACCTGGTACGCCAAGGGATTTTCAGGCGCGTCAGAACTACGCACACAGCTCCAAGAAATCAAGAACGTGGCGGCAGGAGTAGATTTGATCGATCGACAAATCGAAATACTAGCTAAAGAGGTTTAGCGGCTAGAGACTGATATCACAAACAACTAGTCGCTAGCCACCTATCGCTTATAGATTACCGCGTAGAGCTGCAAGCAAGAATACCACGACTGGACCAGCAATCATAATCATTGCCACCATTGACAGTTGGGCTACTACTTCCCAGTTAATGCTGAGTACACTATCAACAATACCGCTCAAAAAGTCCATATTTCCTCTCAAATTAAACTTAAATTTATTATATAGCCAACAGGATCGGCGATCCAATTTTATCCATGTCTAGTTGGATTAGATTAATTTAGTTTACAAAAGTACAAGGAGATGGGAGATGGGAGATGGGAACTAAATCCTGTCCATCCTTAAATCCTTAAATCCTGATTTAAAGTGGGGGTGTGTGAATCTATCGAATACCTAATAGACTGGATAAGTAATAACTGACTAATCGAAATATGGCTACATGGCAGTGTATAAAGCAGTGTGGGGCGTGCTGTAACTTAGATCCGAGCGATCGACCAGATTTGGAGGACTACTTGCCACCGGAGCAGCTAGCCATCTATCTGAGCATGGTGGGGGAGGATGGCTGGTGTATCAATCTCGACAAAGATACTCGCGCATGTAATATCTACGAAGATCGCCCTTCTTTTTGTCGGGTACAAGAAGACACTTTTGTAGCGATGTTCGGAATCGAGCCAGAGGATTTGAATGATTTTGCAATTGCTTGTTGTCGGGAGCAAATCGAAGGTGTATATGGAGAACGGAGTTTAGAGGCGATTCGCTTCGACAAAGAATTGGGAATTTGGCTTTAATCTCGATCTTTCTGGGTTGGTATGAGAAAATGAAGGAAATATGAAAACTTAGCCATAGTTCAAATTTCCCCGTGAATAGTCCTGTTCAACCAGAAATTCCAGCCAACGATCTAGTTGTCGAAACTGCGCCCACATCGCAGATCCAAAAGTCTGGAATGTGGAGCACTTTCTTTTCGACATTTATCACTATTTTTCTCGCAGAGATGGGTGACAAAACTCAATTAGCGACGCTGCTATTGAGTGCTCAATCTGGTTCGCCCTGGATTGTATTTATTGGTGCTGGATCTGCGCTAATTGCAACTAGTTTGGTGGGAGTATTATTGGGACGTTATCTAGCGAAGGTACTGTCACCTGAAACGCTAGATATCGCGGCGGGTATGTTGTTAATGGTGATTTCAATTCTGCTGCTAGGAGATGTGATTGAGTTTTAAACCAATTTTCATTATAGTGCGCCTGATTTCATTGGACTATCAGCTAGTTGACTCAAGAACCGGAGGGATTTGACAATATAAGTCGCACATATATATGGAGAACTTTGATAAAATGCGCTCCAAGCGGATGATTTATATCGATCGTAATTATTAGGATAGAAGGCGGTAGCATCTAGTTGCATCGCATTCGATTTTGGTAACTCGACATCTAGCCAAGCTAGTCTGACAGCATGTCCGATGAGGACATCGAGAACGATATATTCTTCGATCTTCAAATCTGGATTGCGTTCGGATAAAGCGGCTAGAGCCATCAGAGCTTCGATATTTAGTTGGCGATATTCTGGTGCGACAATTTTGTTAAGTAGATGCTCGATACGGAGGGCAAAGTTTTTCTCACCTGCTGTCATTTCAGATAAGATTATTTCGCTATCTAACCGATTACGTTTTTCTAATTTATCCCCGATAGTTAGCCCTTTACAATGTTCGAGCAATCGCCATACACTAGGATAGAAGTCTCGATCGACTCGATTAATCGCACCATCTTTACGGCGTTGATATCGCCAGTCAATTGAAGGCGTATCCACTCGCTCGGTTGACTGATTGACAATCCATTCGATTTGTTGTTGGGATTGGTTTAGATGTAGAGATTCTTGTTGGAAGACAGTATCGCCCAAACCTTGATAGTCGGTGAGAACTTGGTTAAGTCTGGTTTGAATTTCAAAGGGGCTAAGTTCCATCAATTTTTCGTAAGCTTCGTCTTGGGTGATGCCTAATTCCATCACTAGCTCACTAGTGAGTAAGACGATTAAATATCCAACTCTTAATGTCAATAATCCTTTGACTAAGTTTGGCTGAGATTTAATTAGTAAGCCTAAGTAAATAATAATCTCTTGTGTCAATACTCGATCGCGAATATCCTCACGACAGAATTTGTCTATCTTCTCCACAATCTCAGTATGAGACATCGGCGCATCGATTAATGCTGCTTCGCTATAAGCCATCCCGACAGTAAGTTGTTTACCACCGATTAAAATATCAGTAACTGCATCAGATAGACTGATATCAACTTTATCTAGTAAACCAGCAGCATACCGCACAATTGCCCATTCAGGTCGATCGCTAAAGTTGCCTGCTTTGAAGTAAACTTCATCAAGGAGATTAGCCACAGTCACGCTGATTCCTGCGCCACCAAATCCAGTATTGAAGTTTAATCCTTCTAGTTTGGTTAGGGTGTGGAGTAGTTCGATTTGTTGATAGATATTATCGGAGCCACGTAGTTTTGTTAGCAAAAGCTTGACACTAGTTTCAGCTTCTAATAAAAATTCTTGCGTATTTGTTAATGGTTGATTGCGATCGGCTGAGTATGTGAGATAATAATGTTGTGGTGCAACTGGATTGACAACGGTTCGATCGAACTCAAATTCATGTAAGTTATCGATCCGTTCTGTTCCCGCTGTCAGCTTTAGGTAATTTAGATCTCCCAATCGAATTGGGACTCCATTACACTTACCTTGTTTAAATTCATTAATCAATGCCAGTAATGGCGATGAATATTGTTTGTTCTTGAATTCATCTTGTCCTTCTTGCAACAATGATTTAGTCAACAATAATGTCATCGTTGGTCTACCGAGCTGCGTCCACTGTTCGCTAATATAGGCAATTTCAGCCTTGATTTGGGATACGAGGAAATGGTAATCGAGGGTGAGATAGAACTGTTGTTGATCTAAAAATGCAGGTAAAAAGACAATCGTCTCGCCGCGAATATTAAAGATTCTACAAGTAGTTAAGCTGCGCAATCTTCGCACGGGACGACCAGTTAATCCGAGTTTATCATTGCGTCCAATTTGAGTATATGCGGCGGCTAATTCTGTCGATTGGCGTACCTGAATCGGATCGATCTGGGTGGGAATTTGGGTAGCAATTCCATAGTCAGCTAATTGTAATTGTAACTCTTCATTTTCCGCAAGTAAAGCAATCTGAACAGTCCGCCGACGTTTATTCCCAATCCGTAAATGTCGTCCCAAGGGATCTAGATCTCCAGGTGCGAGAAACTTGTCAAATAATAGCTCTCCCAAGAAATATAAACTCTGCGCCCAGATCAGCGGGACATTCTCATTTGGAATCCGTATTTGAGAGTGAGGATTCAGTCTCTCTGCCGCAATTTTGTCCTTGGGTACAATGTATAATTCTGGTAATAACTGCGTGCCATCGACATCGACAGCTACCGCCGATAATAAACCGCGATATTTTTCAATCCCCACCGCATCGCCACTAAATAAAGCATCTAAATATAGATACGTAAAAAATAACGGCCATTCACACTCAATCCCTTCAAACTTGAGTAATTCCTCCGGCTCATAATGCAGCCGAGTACTATCTTCTAATACCGTCTGATGTCCGTCGCGCAAAAATCTTTTGCACCCATATTTACCCTCCAACTTATCCACAATCTTCGTCCGAGTTCGCGCCACCAATAGCGGATCTGTAACTGCAAAAGCCGGAAATCCAATTACACTTAATAATGCTGCATCCGTCTCCTTAGAACTCGACTCCCTCGGTAACAACGAAGCCAACGTCAATCGCGCCCGCGCAATCTCATCAGGTAACACATGAATCACCGATGCTTGCGAACCCCTCGCTCCAAATAAGTCTAAACCATTAATCGCCTCTAACGCCGCTTTTGCCATGCCGATCGAACTAGCATTCAATTCCACACTACCATGATTGATCTTATCTCCCCGCTCCCACAACCCAAAATCAGGAGTACGATAAGTTCGTCCGATATAATAAACCAAATTCTGGACAAAATTAACCTCATCCAAAGTGTAAATTGCTGGCAACCCCGAAGCCGTCATTTGCGCTAAGATCAAGATGAATAGAGAAGTCGCATCCAATTGGAGATGTCCCCACTCATCATCACCCACAACAATATCCCCAGTCTGAGTATTGTATTTAGCATGAAGCGCGTCTAGAGGCGATTGAGTCTGTTTAAACTGCTCCACCTTAGCCGACTGACGCAGCATACAAAACAATAGCCCCCGCATCAGCTTGACAACGCTCTGCTCCAGCTCAAACAACCTCCCCGGCGGTGCATCTACCTTTCGATACGCCAGAGCCAACCCCCACACGGCTAAAATCGTATAAACATTATCCCGCACCCACGCATCCGTATAATCCCCATGCGCCGTAATCGCTGTACTCGCCGGAAATAACCCCGTAATCGGATTTTGACGGCTGAGGATAATCGACTGAATTTGTTGGTAGTATCGATCGAGTTGCTGAGAACGGTTCATAGATTAGGGGAGATGGGAGATGGGAGATGGGAAGAGCTAGCCTCGATTCCACGTCTTGAAGGGTGTGAGCGTGGAAAAGTACTTGTCTATCTCTGATCGATACACGATTTGTTACCTAGCCATTAGAGAGTTTACAAATATTTCCAATAAGTTGCCATTTTTCGATTTATCCGTTACATTAATTTATATAAGCGGTCACAAATATTTACGTTACTGGAGTCGGAACTATGCAAACTAAGAAAGACGAAGCAAAATTTGGTTTCACTGGTTCAGCCGAAAATTTGAATGGACGCATGGCGATGATCGGCTTTGTAGCCGCTGTCGTTACTGAATTAGTCACTGGACAAGGTGTATTGCATTTCCTCGGATTAATGTAATTCTCGCTACAACCTCAATCAATCTAATTTTAGCTGGGTATACCCCAGTTTTTTTTGTGCAATTGGGCATCGAAACCTTTAAGATCGTAAAGAGTGACTCTTGACGCTTACGATTTGAGAACAGCTATGCAGCCTAAAGCCGTACCAACTATCGTCACCGACGAATATAACGACAATTTACTCGATCGATTGTTTATCTGGCTATTTTCGCACAAGATGGCTCAGGCATTGGGAGCAGGAAGCAAATTGAGCGGCTACGCTGGGGTTGTGGATTTGTCGAAACAAATTATGCAAGGGCGAAATGCGCAACAGCAGCAAGTAATAGTCGCTAAAATATTGCAATCTTTCGTACCGACTCCCGTACTTTGGGCGATTCGGACATTTTTCTCGCCGACACGGTTGGTATGCGTCTTGAATGCGTGGTTTGCATCCAGAATGTTTGGCTGGTTAGTCGGGCCTTGTGAAGTGATTGCGGCTGAGATAGACTTAGCGGATGGGACAGTTCGATCGCAACCTTCGGCAGTGTATATTAAAAAATGCCGTTACCTTGCCGATAGTGGTTGTGTGGGGATGTGCGTAAATATGTGTAAGGTACCGACGCAAGAATTTTTTACTGAGAAGTTTGGGATTCCGTTGACGATGAAGCCGAATTTTGAGGATCTTAGTTGTCAGATGATTTTTGGGCAAATCCCACCGACTCCCGAAACAGATGACGCTTTTAAACAACCATGTTTGGAGCAGCAAGGATCGAGCCGGATGTCAGCTTGTCCTAAACTGAATTAACTATGATGGTTTGGTACGCTCACGTTGGCGCGTTAACTCACATCTTGCCTCAAAACACAGTTACTAGTGTTTTAGTGGATAGCTTTAGTACTGAGGAGTAGGTTTTGAGGCTATATACTCACATCTTGCAACAATACAGAAAGATTTATGTCAGATGTCAGATGTCAGATTTAACCTTTGCTCGTAGCTCTTGACTAAGTTTGTTGCCAGATTGAGGTCTGTCGGGCTATTGTAGAGTACCTGACGCGCTTGAATAGCCAAATCTGTCAAAGTAGGATCTTCAGCCTTCCCCTTTGCAAGAGCCTTCGCGGTGAGCGCGTCTAATCTCCCTCGTAATTCTTGTCTGGTATCCAACGGTAGTCGATTAGCCTTCAGCGCAGATTCTGCCGAAATTCTATAACTTTGGACTTTACTCAACCAATTTGTCAATCCGACGCGCACGGGGGGAATTATCCCTGATTCAAATTTGGTGACTAGCCGCTCTAACCATCGCTCTAGTTCAATTAGTTCTTTTGCGGGTAATGGACACAGTACGGGCAGCATATAAATAATTTTAGCATGAGTCTCTGTATATGCCTCGATCGAGTCCTGATTAATTTGCCTCAATTCCTGAAGATACTTTGGTGCGCTAGCAAAGTCCGATTGTAATTGTTGGCGTTGTTGGATGAGGGTTGCTAATTCACGGCGGGTATCATTAATTAAGGGGGTGAGATCTTGTGCGAAAAGATGATTTATCCCTAAAGGGTCTCGATCGATCTGTAACTGAAGATTGGTAAAATTAGTTTCGGCGACAATTAGCGATACTGGAATCGCTACTCGCAAATTTTCGGCTAACTGTTTTAGTTCGATTAATGACTGATGGGTGCTAATCAACTTTGATTCTAATTCTGTCCAAGCAGTTTCGATTGAGATAAAAGTATCTCTGGCGATTGTGAAATTAGCGATCATCCGATCTAATAATCCGTCGAGAGAAATCTTTTGTACTTGTAGATTTGAACTGAGTAAATCTCTTTGAGCCAGAGGAATTTGGGTAGATGATAACTGAATCGATTTTCCCATCAACAACTTCTCGATCTCTTCCAAATCGCTATCGCTGACAAAGAAAGGCGGTAATTCTCGCCGTAACTTTCGAGATCGATCTAGAGTCTGATTTAATAATTCTACATCCTCAAATAATCGATCGATCGCCGTTAACGCTGCACCCACTTTTTGCTGCGTAATTCCAGCTATATTACTCGGCGGATTTCCCATCCCACTCAATCGTTGATATGCAGGTAGATCGTATAAATCTAATAAGTTCTGATTAGCCGCACTAGCCTTTTGTTGCCAGTCAGTTAATAATCGATCGATTTGTAGCAGAGTTAAACTCATATCTCAAAATTCACACCACAACTTGAAGAGCTGCAAAATTGCAATTAGCAACCGCATCCTCCCCATTATCCTGACACTGTAGATAATTTTGCCAAGCTGCTGGAGAAACTTGATAATTACCCAACTGCTGACTGACAATTGCGGCTAATTCAGGATCGGGGAAGAAACAGCCAAACATCTTCGCGCAACTCGCCGCAGTTAGATAGCCTAATTCAAACTCTCGATCGCACCTACCAGGGCGAATCAGGGCCGGATCGAGCTGTTCGCGATGATTGGTGGTCAAGATCGTAATACTCCCTTCCACGGCTCCTGCGCCATCTAGGGTATTCAGCAGCGCACTAAATGATAGCTCACCCAAGGGTTTGCGACCAGAAAAAACACTATCGATATCTTCCAAAGCGACGATCGAAGTCGCCGTAATTTCCGACCAAGCGCGGAGCAATGCACTATCATTCATATCGGTCAGGGAGAGCGATACAAGCTGCCTGTCGTAGTGGCTGGCGATCGATTGAATTACCGAGCTTTTACCCGTACCTGGAGGGCCGTAGAGCAGATATCCCCGCCGCCAGGGGATGCCCCGTTGACGATAAAGATCGCGACTCTGAAGAAATCTGTCGAGATCCGCAAATAGTTCGGTTTCGGTAACTGCATCAAGAGCTAAAGTTTCCCGTCTGCGCTTGGTTTGCGTCCGCACGATCGAAATTGTACCGCCAATCAGTCTTACAATTAACGGAGCTTCCAGATTGTAATTCGTCTCTAATTCATTTAACCATGCCAGCATCTGCGGTTGCCACCACCGGAACGTCGCCAAGGTGAGTAACTGCGTATTTTGCAAATCCGTCACCTTAATATCGTGACGATGGATGCCAATATATGCACCCTGATAACCAATCCCAATCCAACCCGAACGCGGTTGGAGCCTAGTCTTGAGCGCGGGAGATTCTACTGCTGGCGTGACCAAAGGTGCATGAGTATAAATCAACTCACTAAAATCATAAACCTTCCCCGTCCGCTCTAGTTCCCAACATACAGCACTATAAATCGGATTGGTTTCGGCGATCGTAATTTGACACGCCAATCGCTGAAGTCCAAACTGAATAATAATATTAAGTAATTCGCCACCATACCGGATGACTAATCCACCCAGAAATAGCCAAATCGGATCGAGACTATTAAACATACGCTAAATAAATTGATGCTTGTAGGAGCTGGTTTATGCTATCTGTTTCAAGAACATATCAGATCCCCGACTTCTCGAAGAAGTCGGGGATCTAGCCTCACAGTCCTAACCACTCAAGCTTATCAGAGCATGTCAGGATCGATGCCCAATTCTCGGAGCTTCAAATCTCGTTTATTTTTTTCTATCTCCAATTGTTGTTTCTCCGCAAGCAGGAGATCTCGCTCAGTAGCAACAGTATCAAAAGTTTCAAAGATTCGTCCATCGGGATGAGTAATTTGTAGCTCATCCCCATTCAACCGAAAAGTAATCCCCAAATGTGGACTAGTCCAACCATCCATCACCTCGATCCTGTCGAGAAACAAGTCATCACCACGCTGATACCCTTTCAGGATATATCGATCTGGATCATACACATAATATTCCTCAACCTCACACCGCGCATAGATCTGTAGCTTGCGTTCCATTTCCCCCTCCGTATTACCTGGAGAGAGAATCTCAAACACCACTTGCGGCGCGATATTATCTTCTTCCCATTGTTTGTAAGAACCCCTGTCGCCTTTTGGTCTACCAAAGACTACCATCGCATCTGGAGCCACTCGGTATTTGGGATTACCCTCGACGGGATACCACAATAAATCTCCCGCCACAAACACCAGTTCCTCATCCTGAAATAACCAGTCGAGGTTGCTTTTGATGACAGTAATCCACCGGAATTGCTTGGTATTATCTGACATCGGCTGTCCGTCGCTATCTGGGTAAATTATCTGATTAGTAGCTAGCATGTTAGTTACTCCGAATTAGAATGCTTCTTCATTTTCAATCGGATCTATCGACCCAATTTTCCAATTTCAAACCAGGAATTTGTTTGAAGTGGCGTAAATTTCGAGTTACTAGTGTAGCTTTATTAGCAGGGGTAATACTCGCAATCAATAAATCTGCCCGCCCAATTTTGCGAAACTTGGAGACATCACGCAACCTGTCGAACTCTATCGAAGCAGAACGGTCAATAGGGATGATTAATAGCTCACTCAAAAGTGTTTCTGTCCGAAATAAAAGCTCTTGTGCTTTGAGTAAACTTGTTCCAGATTCAGCTTTGACGAGGTAATCGATTCGACCGCGTAAAACTTCAACCCTAGTAATAATCGTAATTCCGACTTCTACGTCTATCACAGATTTTAATCTCTTCAACACATTAGAATTACCAGCATGGAGATGTGTCAAAGTATCAGTGTCTAGCAAATACAACAATTATATCTCTGAGTTGTCATCGATTTCAGGACGTTTTCTGGCTTGATAAATTGATTCTCTCAATTGAGGAAGATAGTCATCATCTGCTAACATACCTGCTTGAGAGAGTAAAATCGAGCTACTATTCTTAGCACGCAACCAATCATCGATCGCCGATTTCAAAAATCTCCAATCATTTTCAATTTTCCGACCAGGAATACTACCTTTTAAAGCTAGGCTGGCAACTGTCTCAATTGATAATTGCAAGTAGCCTGAAGCTTCTTCTAATGTTAAAACATCAGGAATAGTAACTCTGTCCATAATTTTAACAAATTATTGTGTAGTTATATTTTTAACTCAGCCTTACTTTTATTCTACCAAATATCTCACTGATCGAACCACTAATCTTTGGGTTGCTGGTGGTGCCCGCGCAGGTTTGTTTGAAGATTATTAGTGGTTGCAACAATTTTTAGCATAAACCTTCCCCTACAGTCGATGTCTAGATCGATTCTTCCAGACTGACAAGTATTTTACTCGCGTCCCAAAGCTCCACAGCTTTACGTTCATCATGGGATTCTGGAGACGAATTTCCTCGAACATATCCATTTGAAGAGAGGCTAGATCTAATTCCAATCCCTGAACGTGGTGATAACTAGTTTCAGTAATGAGTCTGCTAACTGAACTCTCGACTCTGTGCAGATTTCGACTGGCGATAATGATATGCCATCCTAGATCGGATTGTGCGATCGCTTTCGCACATTGATATCCTAGTCCGCTATTTCCACCTGTGATAATAATGCTCTGATGAGTCTCGATCTGACTTAACATAAGTTCCGGTTCAGAATGTAAAGATACCAAGCAGCATAAAGCTTGGAGTATACTCTAATGTCAAGTGATATTTAGTCAGGCTCTAAAAATGCTCATTAGTGAACTAGCTGCAAAAACTGGAGTATCAACAGATACCATCCGGTTTTATGAGAAAGAAGGCATCCTGAAAACTGATGGTGTGGCGCGTGGTGATAACAACTATCGACATTACACAGATGAAGCGATCGAGAAACTAAACTTTATCATTCGAGGAAAAAAGCTAGGGTTTACACTGAAAGAAATCAAAAAGATCATTGCTGAATGGGATTCAGTTTCACCAGAGCAAGCTGCTAATTTCATTCAGAGCAAGGTTCAACAGATCGAAGAGAAAATTTTGCAACTCCAACAGTTTAAAACTTATCTTTTGGAAAAGAAGGCTAAGTTAGAAGTTAGTAGGGTAGGTTGGGTTGAAGAATGAAATCCAACATTTATAGGATGTTGGTGTGTTGATGTTGGGTTTTGCCTGCGCGCAACCCAACCTACAAATTTTTGTGGTTCTGGGAGAATCGATCGAGTGATGTTATTTTGTAGGTTGGGTTGAAGAATGAAACCCAACATTTATAGGATGCTGGTGTGTTGATGTTGGGTTTTGCTCCGCGCAACCCAACCCAACCTACAATTTTTGGTGGTTGCTGGAGAATTGATCGAACCCACCCCACCCCCATACCCAGCAAACCGCTTACGCCTCAACAACTAGCGTCCCCTGTGACCTCCAAAATGTGATAAAATTGAACTAACGAAACAGTACAATTAGCAGGCTGGACGGAGCATTTCATGACGACTTCCCAAGAGCGGATTATCCCCACAGATCTAAGAACTGAGATGTCTAGCTCTTACCTAGAATACGCCATGAGCGTAATCGTAGGGCGAGCACTTCCCGATGCACGAGATGGTTTGAAACCAGTCCACCGCCGGATCCTGTATGCGATGCACGAATTGGGCTTGACGGCAGATCGCCCATTTAGAAAGTGTGCGCGGGTAGTCGGGGAAGTGCTGGGTAAATACCATCCTCACGGCGATACGGCTGTGTATGACGCGCTGGTGCGGATGGCGCAAGATTTTTCGATGCGAAATCCGTTGATTAACGGACATGGCAACTTTGGTTCGGTGGATAACGATCCGCCTGCGGCGATGCGGTACACCGAGTGTCGTCTGCAAGCGTTGACAATGGAAGCGGTGCTGCGGGACATCGAGGCGGAAACGGTTGATTTTGCAGACAACTTTGATGGTTCGCAACAGGAGCCGACTGTTTTACCAGCGCGGATTCCGCAGCTATTGCTGAATGGCTCATCGGGGATTGCGGTGGGGATGGCGACGAATATTCCGCCCCATAACTTGGGTGAGTTAATCGATGGGGTGGTGGCGTTGATTGCCAATCCTGAGATTACGGATATGGAATTGATGCAATATATCCCTGGCCCTGATTTTCCCACGGGAGCGCAGATTTTGGGAACTGGGCCGATTAAAGAGGCTTATGCAACTGGGCGTGGTTCGATTACCATGCGTGGTGTGGCGAATATTGAGACGCTGGAATATAAGGGTAGACCCGATCGAGAAGCGATTATCATTACAGAGTTGCCATACCAGACGAATAAGGCTGCCTTGATCGAACGGATCGCGGAAATGGTTAATGACCATAAGTTAGAGGGCATCTCGGATATTCGGGATGAAAGCGATCGAGATGGGATGCGAATTGTCATCGAACTCAAGCGGGATGCTTACCCGCGCGTGGTGCTGAACAATCTCTACAAGCAAACACCGATCCAAACTAACTTCGGGTGCAATATGTTGGCGTTGGTGAATGGGGAACCCCAATTACTCAGCCTCAAAAAATTCCTGACTGTTTTCCTTGATTTCCGAATTGAGTCGATTACTCGTCGGACCCGTTATGAGTTGCGGAAAGCTGAAGAACGCGATCACCTGTTACAAGGTTTATTAATCGCTCTAGCGAACTTAGATGCAGTGATTCGCCTGATTCGGGGTGCTGCGGATTCTGCGACAGCCAAACAGGAAATGATCGATCGTTTCCAACTGTCTGAATCTCAATCCGATGCGATTCTTCAGATGCAATTGCGTCGTTTGACTGCTTTAGAAGCTGATAAAATCCGCCTAGAGCATGACGAATTAACAATCAAAATTACCGATCTCAAAGATATTCTCGCTCGACGGGAACGGATTCTAGAGATTATCCAAACCGAAATCGCTGAAATCAAATCCACCTTTGCCACCCCTCGCCGCACCCTAATTGAGCATAGCGAAGGCGATCTCGAAGACACCGACTTAATCGCCAACGAGAAGTCCTTAATTCTCGTCACCGAGCAGGGTTATATCAAACGGATGCCCGTCAGCACCTTTGAGACTCAAAGCCGCGCTACACGGGGCAAAAAAGGCACAGGGATGAAAGAAGAAGATGCGATCGAGCATTTCCTCACCTGCTGCGATCACGATACGATTCTACTATTTAGCGATCGCGGCGTAGTCTATACCGTCAAAGCCTACCAAATTCCCGTATCGTCTCGCACGGCACGCGGTACCGCCCTGATGGGAATTTTACCGATTCCCCGCGAAGAGAAGATCACCTCAGTGGTACCTGTAAGCGAATTTAGTGATGATGAGTACCTGATTATGCTCACACAGAAGGGATTCATCAAGAAGACGGCTCTATCGGCATTTGCCAGCGTCCGCGCTAACGGTTTGATCGCCATCTCCCTCGAAGAAAACGATAAACTCCGGTGGGTACGTCGCGCCAAAGAAAGCGACAGTGCAATTATCGGTACCCGCAATGGGATGACAATCCATTTTCGCACCGATCGCGACCAACTACGACCATTGGGACGCGCCACACGGGGCGTTAAATCGATGTCGCTCAAAAAAGGCGACGAGCTAATCAGTATGGACATCTTACCCAGTCAAGTCATCGCCCAAATGGTGGCGGCGAGCGAAGATCCAGGCGTAGATGATATCGACGATACTGTAACTGAAGATATCGCAGTTCCCGCAGGTGAAGGCCCTTGGATTCTGGTAGTTACTACCGGAGGACTCGGAAAACGGGTACCAGTAACTCAATTCCGGCTCCAAAATCGGGCGGGAATGGGCGTATTATCCATCAAGTTCCGCAAAAAAGGCGATAAATTAGCCGCGCTCCGAGTAGTTAATCCCGATGAGGAAATGATGATCGTCACCAATCGGGGGATTATTATTCGTCAAGCGATCGATGCCATCTCATCTCAATCCCGCATGGCGACTGGGGTACGGGTACAGAAATTAGATGAAGATGATGCAATTATGGCAGTTGCGATCGTGCCTGCTTCTAATGGCGAAGAGGATGTGGAAATCGAAGGCGATGTCGAAGTAGTAGAGGAAGCCTAAATCTAAGGATGCGATCCTATAAATTTAGGGTAGGGGTTATGTCTTGTCGGTTTTTTATTCTGGGGTTCCCCCAGAATAAAACCGCCGCTTCATGAATTACCCCTACCCTGAATTTAGCTTTTTTCCTTCCACATTCGGCTGTCGAATTGAAACTCTAACACCTGTTCTGGTTGTAACTGTAAATCTGGATGTTCGGGATTGATTAAGTAATTGTACTCGATTGGAATGATTGCGGAAGGTACCTTCAAAACTGGATAATCCATTGCTTTGAGCCATTTACGCCCAATTTCTTGGAGAATTGGATAAGCTGAGACTTCGTGCCAGTTGGCTGGTAAATCAGTAATTTCGAGAATTGGCGTGGTGTCTGGGATAATAGCACTAATACAGGCGAGGGGAATGTTGGTAGTTTCGCTATGTACAAACACTTCTAGACTAGCTAGTGCCAGACTTTCGGATGTATAGGAAATTTTATAACCTTGAGGGTGCCAGCGACCACTAGTATAAAGTCCACCGACTCCAGAAAAAACCGTCGCAATATGTTTACGGGCTGTAATGCGCCAAATTCTCACTAGCCGTAAATCCCGTATTCAGTGCGGTAGAGGATCTCTTCTACTAGTTTGGATCCTTCGTCAGTGGAGAGGGCTGCAAGTGGGGTAATACCTGCTAAGTTATTTTTAGGAGTTTGCAGCCATTGGATGGCTCTCTCGGTGTCTTCAAATAGATTAATTGCTTGTTGAGTGATTCGATTGAATCGATTGAATCGATCGACTATCAGCGGATTTAGAATCGCGTTATCTTTCCGCAGACGAGCTTGATTTCTGGGTGATATCCCGAAAATCTGCTGTCTGAGATTGCTGTCTAGTCCAAAAAGTTCGGCAGTTTGTTCTAGCGTGTTGTATCGAAGGATATTGGGAGCAAAAGTTTCAGGTATTAAATTTGCGATCGCCATGAGCTGCTTGATTTTTTGCCAGATGTCTTAATTATACATGCCAATTGACTAAATCTTTACTAAGTCAGTCTTTCAATAATATTTGCGTGCTTCACATATAGAGATCCTAAATGAGAAGCATAGCCCTTAGAGGGCGGGCATGAAGCACCGCCCCTACGAGTTAACTTTACTGCAAGGAACTCAAATAGGATTTCTATAGTTGGAAAGTGCTGTAAAATAAAATACTGATCTCATCTGATGTTAACGATCCATTACCATCAGATATTTTGGATGGTTTCTTGAATCCTGCCAATCCATAACTATGAATTTTGCTCGATGTTTCAATCTTTAAGAAATCCAACATTTGCCCGTTTATATACCGCTCAAGCAATTAGTTTACTGGGCGATGCTTTGACTTGGTTGGGATTGGCTTTATTAGCGGTAGAGTTGGCGGGAGATCGCGCTCCGGTTATTTTAGCAACGGCTCTTACTTGTCGGATTGTTGCTTTTATTATCTGCGCTCCAATTGTGGGAATTATCGCTGATCAGTTAGATCGCAAACTAATTCTCATCGGCACTCATTTAGTCAGAATGCTATTAGTGGGCTTATTACCTTTTGTGCAGACGATCTGGCAATTGTATACGATAGTGCTAATCATCAATATTTTCCATGCTTGCTTTACGCCTACTTATCAAGCGACGATTCCGATCGTTACTGAACCCCAAGAATATGCTCCGGCGATGGCTTTGGCTTCGGTTACTTATCAAACTTTAAGTATTATCGGTCCAGGATTGGCTGGTGTGGTGGCGGGGTGGTTAGGTGCGCGGACAATTTTCTGGTTGGACAGTGGTAGTTTCTTGTTGGCTGCGTTGGTAATTCTGACGATTCGTCAACCATTAACTGTGTCTAATTCTGTTGGCGAAATTGCTGCTCAGACGAGTTATTTTTCACGATTGACAATCGGTACACGGTTATTATTTGCCGATCGATTCTTACGTTACGCACTGGCTTTGCAATTGTTAGGTGCGATCATTGGCGGGCAAATTTTAGTTAATACTGTGAGCTATGTTAAATCGACCTTAGATTTAGGAGATCGCGAGTATGGTTGGGTAATGATGGCATTTGGGGCAGGGATGGTAATTGCGGCGTTAATCTTTGCAGCAATTCAAAAAGATGTGGCGCGTCATTGGGTGATGTTTGGCGGTGCAATTCTGATGATAATAGCGATGTTTTTTGCCCATCAGCCATCTTTTCTGAGTTTGATTTTATTATGGTTCTTGGCAGGAATTGGCAAGAATTCCATCGATCTACCGACTCAAATTGCGATCGGCGAACGCATCCCCAAACAGCAGCAGGGGCAGGTGTATGCGGCGCATTTTGCCTGGAGTCATCTGTGGTGGGGATTTGCTTATCCCTTGGCGGGATGGTTGGGTACAGAGCATTCTGAGTGGATGTTTGCGATCGCCGGAGGTATTGGATTAGCGATCCTGATTATTGCCCAATTATCCTTTGCATTAGCAGCCACGACACACGAACATCAAGCTGTTTCCCACGCTCATAGTCATACTCATGAGCGATCGCATCAACACTCAGATGAAGAGGGAATTCATGTCCACGATCATCATCATCCCTTGATCGAACATACTCATTTTTATTTGCTAAATCATCATGAGCATCATTAGTGGTTTAGGAAATAGGGAATAGGGGATAGGGCATAAAGGAATAGCTAGGATTTTAACCTAACAATGAATCCTAGCTGTAAGCATACTTTGGTGATAGGGAAGTAGCAATAAGTTCATCGATCGCAGTTAAAGATCGATCGCGATATGCGCCATAGCGTTCTTGCTTATTTTTAATCTTAGTTGGTAACTCTTGAAAGATGCCAAAATTTGGTGGCATTGGCTGAAAGTATTTAGGTTCGGCAGTACTGATAAAATCAAATAGCGAACCCATCATCGTGACACGCGGCATGGTAATTGGTGCTAATCCTAAGGCTAATCTGGCGGCATTTGTCCCTGCTAGCCAACCACCTGCGGCTGCTGCTGTATAGCCTTCGGTACCGATGATTTGTCCGGCGGCTAATAAGGTGTTGCGGCTATGAAATTGGAGTGAGGCAGAGAGTAATTTGGGTGAATTGATAAAGGTGTTGCGGTGCATCACGCCCAATCTGACAAATTCGGCATTTGCCAAGCCAGGAATCATCGAGAAAATCCGTTTTTGTTCGCCCCATTTGAGATTAGTTTGGAAGCCTACCATATTCCAGAGTTGTCCGGCTTTATCTTCTTGACGCAATTGAATCACGGCATAGGGGCGATGAATTTGGTTCTCAGGAGCTTTGAAATCGCCTCTGCGACTGTCGAATAAGCCGACAGGTTTTAAGGGGCCATATCGCATGGTTTCCTCGCCGCGCTGGGCTAATTCTTCGATCGGTAAACAGGCTTCAAAGAACTTGGCAGTTTCTCGATCGAAATCTTTTAATTCTGCTTGTTCGGCGTGACATAATTCTTGCTGGAAGTGGATATATTGCTCCTTATTCATCGGGCAATTGAGATAAGCCGCTTCGCCTTTGTCGTAGCGAGAGGCAAAGAAAGCGATCTCTTTATCGATCGAATCCCCAACAATAATCGGACTCGCCGCATCAAAAAAGTTGAGGTAATCCATCCCCGCCAATCTTTGGATATCTTCTGCCAAAGCTGGGGCTGTGAGGGGTCCAGTGGCTAGCACTACAATGCCATCACGGGGAATCTCCGGTACTGTGTCACGGCAAAATTCGACCAGGGGGTGTTGTTTGAGGGTGTCGGTGAGATCGTGACTAAATCGCCCGCGATCGACAGCTAACGCGCCACCTGCGGGCACTGCGTGATAGTCGGCTTTGCCGATAATGATCGAACCTAATCTGCGTAATTCTTCATGTAATAATCCAGCGGCTCGATCGGTAGATTGGGCACCAAAGGAGTTGCTACAGACTAGTTCGGCTAATTCCTCACTGTGATGAGCGGGACTCAACGTATGGGGACGCATTTCATGTAGCGTTACGGGTACACCAGCCTGGGCAATTTGCCAAGCTGCTTCTGTACCCGCTAAACCACCGCCAATCACCTGAACGCGCATAACAATTAAGATTTTTAAGTCTGCTGTTATATTATAGGCTTTCTCTAACTCTCGACTGTCGCGGTGGGGAAAATGATTTCGGGGATAATTGCTGGGGTTGCATCTACCACGATGGGTGGTTTGGTGTCGAAGGTTAATATTCGATCTTCGCAATCGACAAAGATTGTATCACCTTCGCCGAAGGTAGTTTCTAATATTTTGGTGGCGATCGGGTTTTGTAATTCGCGTTGGATTGCCCGTTTTAATGGTCTGGCTCCATAGATTGGATCGTAACCGACATCGGCGAGATAATCTTGGGCTGCTGATGTAAGTTGAATTTTGATTTTTTGATCTGCTAACATCCGCTCAATTTGGTGAATTTGAATCGTGACAATTTGACGCAGTTCGGTTTTCTTGAGTGGTTCAAAAATGGTGAGTTCGTCGATACGATTGATAAATTCTGGACGAAAATGGGTGCGGAGAGTATTGGTGACTTGTTCGCGGAGATCGTTGGTTTGAGTGTTGTCGCGATTGGGATTGAGTAATGTATTGATAATCTGTTCGCTAGCAATATTACTCGTCATCACGATTACTGTATTGCAAAAGCTAACTGTTTTACCTTTGGAGTCAGTAATTCGTCCATCATCTAATACTTGGAGCAGGATATTAAAGACATCGGGATGGGCTTTTTCTACCTCATCAAATAACACCACAGAATAGGGATGACGGCGCACGGCTTCTGTTAATTGTCCGCCATCTTCATGTCCGACATATCCAGGTGGCGCACCAATCAGACGGGATACGGCGTGTTTTTCCATATATTCGGACATATCCAATCGCACCATTGCTTCGTCGCTGTCGAACAGAAATTCAGCGAGAGCGCGGGCGAGTTCGGTTTTACCTACACCTGTAGGCCCCATAAATAGGAAGGAGCCAATCGGACGATTGGGATCTTGCATCCCCGCACGGGCGCGACGAATTGCTGCTGAGACTGCGCTGACAGCCTCGTGCTGCCCGATTACACGATTATGAAGGTGGGATTCGAGTTGGAGCAGTTTTTGTCGCTCTGAGGCAAGGAGACGATTGACTGGGATACCCGTCCATTTGGCGACGATTTCGGCGATGTCGTTTTCGGAGACTTGTTCGCGCAGGAGGGTGGAGCCTTGAACTTGGACTTCGGCGAGCTGGGATTCTTTGACGCTGCGTTCTTTTTGGAGTTTGGGAATTTCGCCATATTGAATTCGCCCGACGGTAGCGATTTCGCCTGCGCGTTCGGCTTGTTCGCTTTGAACTTTAAGTTGTTCTTCTTGTTCTCTGAGGCTTTTAATACCGTCGAGGAGTTGTTTTTCGCCTTGCCATTGATTGGTAAGTTCTGCTTGTTTTAGTTTGAGAATGGTGATTTCAGTACCGATTTTTTCTAACCGTTCTTGGGTGGGGCGATGACTATCGCTGTTGAGAGTTTCATCTCCGAGGGATAGTTTTTCCATTTCCAATTGCATTACCCGTCTGTCGATCGATTCTAATTCGGCAGGCTTGGAAGTGATTTCCATCTTCAGTTTAGCAGCAGCTTCATCGACAAGATCTATCGCTTTGTCGGGCAAAAATCGATCGGCAATATAGCGACTAGATAAGGTGGCGGCGGAGACTAAGGCGGAGTCACTAATTTTCACGCCGTGGTGAACTTCATAACGTTCTTTCAATCCCCGCAAGATGGAAATGGTATCTTCGACTGTGGGTTCGTTTACCTGTACAGGCTGAAATCGCCGCTCTAGGGCGGGATCTTTTTCGATATACTTGCGATATTCATCGATCGTTGTCGCACCAATACAGCGCAATTCTCCTCGCGCTAGCATCGGTTTTAATAAGTTACTCGCATCCATCGAGCCTTGATTTCCACCCGCACCGACGACGGTATGCAGTTCGTCGATAAATAGGACAATTTGTCCAGCGGATTCGGTAACTTCTTTTAGTACCATTCTTAGGCGTTCTTCAAATTCTCCCCGCAGTTTTGCACCCGCAATTAGACTACCCATATCGAGCGAAATTAAGGTGCGCCCTTTCAGCGATTCAGGTACATCGCCATTGACAATTCGTTGGGCTAATCCTTCGGCGATAGCGGTTTTACCAACTCCAGGCTCACCGATTAACACGGGGTTATTTTTCTGACGGCGCGATAACACCTGCACCACCCGCCGAATTTCCTCATCCCGCCCAATGACGGGATCCATTTTCCCCGCTCTAGCGGCTTCCGTCAAATCCTTTCCATATTTAGGTAAAGCTTCACCGCTCACCTCCGCCGCCTGAGTCGTAGTCTTCGGTGGCTTAGGAGTCGCCTCCCGCAATTGTCTAATCCCAGCTTCCAATTGAGATCGATCGAAATTAAACGCTTTTAGTAACCTTCTACCGACTCGATCGTCATCATTCAAGGCTAAAATCAGATGATCCACTCCGATGATCGGATCTTGCCAACTTTCCCTAGCCGCTTCGGCTCGATCGAGTAATAAATCCAAACCCCGACCCAAATATAAGTCTACCACTCGATCGAGTCTCGGCTGACGCTTAGTAAAGTCCAATAATTGCCGCGTCAACGTCTCCACATCTACCCCCACCCGCGCCAGAATTTTCGGAGCCAAATCCTGCTGCTCCAACATTGCAATCGCCACGTGTTCGACTTCTAACTGCTGATTCGACGATCTTCTGGCGACATCCTGTGACTTAATAATTGCATCCCAGGCTTGTTCGGTAAATTTGGTAGGATCGGTAGGCTGCATGTCTAAGGGATGGGGATGAGTCTGAGGGTGTTTGCTTAGTATATCAAAGGAAGTTGTTTTTTTCGGTGGACTTCTACCCTTGGCTAAAAAGCGGAGGTAGTGGGAAAATAAATGTGATCGATCTCTTGACAAATCCTCTCCGATTGAGAGATAGTTGTGGCAGATGCCGATGACTGCGATAACTCAATGCATTTAGTCTCAATCGCGAATCTTCGAGAAGATGCGGCGCAATATCCTGATGCTGACAGATCGATTAGAAACTGGTTCAAAACAGTTGAAAAAGCTGAGTGGCAAAATCTAGAAGCCGTTCGTCAATCGTTTAAAGATGCTGAAGCTGTCAGTAATTTTACGGTTTTCAATATCAAAGGAAATAACTATCGGTTAATAGTCGGAATAGATTATGAACGTCAGATCGTCTATTACAAATATTTTCTAACTCACGCCGACTATAGTAAGGACAAGTGGAAAAATGACCCTTATTTTTAACAGAGAGCAATATGTTGGACTCTTAGCAAAATACCAGCCCAAAGTTATTGAGACTCAGGAAGAATATCAACAAGCATTGAAAGTAGTCGAGTACTTTGTGTTTAAGCAAAAGCGCAGTAGAGAAGAGCTAGCACTCTATGACTTAGCCGTCATACTGGTTCAAAACTATGAGGCTAAAATCTGCCCGATGGATGATTGGAGATCGCAATCTCCGACAGAAATGTTGCAATATTTACTCCAAACCAGCGGCAAAAAGCAAGCCGATTTAGTTGGCGTGATTGGATCTAGCGGAGTTGTCTCCGAAGTGGTAAATGGTAAACGCTCGATTAGTAAGTCACAGGCTAAAAAGCTCGGCGAACTATTTCAAGTTTCCCCCAGCCTATTCATCTAGTCTGCCAGTATAAACAACCTAATCGATCGAACTAAAATTAATTAACACATGACATATCTATTAGCAGGCGATCTCGGCGGTACAAAAACACATCTGAGACTAGTTAAATCAGAATCGCCAGATCGATCGGAATTTGAGTATATATATAAGAGTCAAGAATATCCTGGATTAGTCTCGATCGCTCAAGAATTTCTCGCCGCAGCTCGGACTAAGTTCGGCTCGAAGATCATCGTCAAAGCCGCTTGTCTGGCTATTGCAGGCGCGGTAATCGATCGATCTTCCTACCTCCCAAACCTCGATTGGCGCATCAGTGCAGACGAACTTCAACAAGAACTCAACATTCCCCAAGTTCAATTAATCAACGACTTCGCTGCCATCGGCTACGGCATCGCCCTATTGCCCCCAGCAGACCTCCACACCATCCAAACGGGACAAACGAGAGCAAACGCACCAAAAGCAGTAATTGGAGCTGGTACAGGGCTAGGAGAGGGCTTGCTGATCCATAATGGGATCGACTATCAAGTCATTCCCACTGAGGGCGGACATACAGACTTTGCGGCTCGATCGATCAAAGAGTTTGAATTTGTGCAATACTTGTGTCGTCAGCAGCAGATAGAGCGAGTCTCAAACGATCGAGTTATATCTGGACGTGGAATTGTAGCTATTTATCAATATCTGCGCGATACTAGCAACTTATCCGAAAATCCTGATATTGCTAGCGTAGTTAAATTGTGGGAATCCCAAACTGAGAAATTAGCAGATCCGGCGGCGATGATTTCGGCAATGGCGATCTCCAAAACAGATCCCCTCGCCCAAACTACCATGCAGATGTTTATCACTGCTTATGGTGCCGAAGCTGGAAACCTCTCGCTTAAAATCCTCCCCTATGGTGGGCTTTATATAGCTGGTGGTATCGCTGCCAAGAATTTACCCCTACTCACCGATGGCACTTTTACCACGGCGTTTAATGATAAAGGTAGAGTTAGCGATTTATTGGGTAATATACCTGTATATGTAATTCTCAATCCTCAAGTCGGCTTAATTGGGGCGGCTGCTCAAGCAGCGAAGTTAGGGATTTGGGCTTAGGCTTTAGGGGAAAAGGGGAAAGGGGAAAGGGGAAAAATATTCCCACACCGCATACCATTTATCAAATGTACCTAATATGACGGTTTCCTTGAAACTATTCTGTCAGACTCGGTGTCTAAGATAATATGAGCCGATAGGCGTTCCCATCTCCCATCTCTCCGCTAACTAAAGTATTAAGATTGTCAATGAGAAAAACATTAAAAGATTATAAAGGTTATACTAAACTCAGTGTGGTGCCAATACAAGGAGGTCTATGTTTCTTAGACTAGCAAACGAACATCGAGAATTTGTCAAAGACTTAGTTATGAGCCTTCAGGCTTTAGCTACTGTTTTAGAGCGACGCGGCTACGAAGCTGCTTGTTATACCTGCGGCGACCAGATGAATAGTGCAAACTTTATGGTAAGTTTGACTCAGAATCATCTGATCCGGTTTCTGGTATCCGATTACGGGATTACCTGGACAGAATTGCGCGACGATCGCGAATTGATGAAGTTAGAAGGTGCAGAAGCCATCGCGCAACTCCAAGAACTTGCGGATCTGCTTAAGGTTCAACTTCATGCTAATGCCGCTGTGTCGATCGGTTAGATAGAATAAATGTTAACTATTTACCGATCGATGACATGACAATCGGGTGTTGACCATAAAATGGGATTGCCATCGACCAATCTGGACGCTCTGAGCGATCGAAAGCCATTCGTGCTAAAGTTAGCACACCCACAACCGTATCGGCGAGATTAGCCGATTGCGGAATGACGTGGTGATGCGAAGGATTGAGATCGGCTAATTGAGTATCCCAATCCGCAGATGAAAATACTCGATCGACAAGGATCGTCGTTAATTCCTGGCGATCGTCGCTTAAACTATAAATAGAGCCAAATACCTCACCCCGTTGAGCAGGCATTGAAATCGCAATCGTACCGACTTGCTGAGATTGCCATGAGATCGCCGCTAGGCTCGAAATCGTGAATACAGGCAGGTTTAACTGCTGACCTAAGGTACGGGCTGTGACAACCGCTAGACGTGTGCCAGTGAACCCTCCAGGCCCATTAGCGACAGCAATCCAACCCAAATCTTGCCAAGTCTGCGGACTGAGAAAGTCGAGTAGATAAGGATGGAGATAATTAGAAGTTTCTCGCCCCAAATCCCATGTCTGGCAACGCACATCATCTGCATTACTACTAATTGCTAAACCTAATGCAGGGCTGCTGGTATGCAGTGCTAGACCGTATTTCATGAGTTAGGGGATAGGGGATAAGGAATTCTCAAATGATCGGAACAACCCATGATAACGTGAGTTTCTCCTAGCGGAGAGGCTAAAGATATAAAGCAAAAGATTGGATCGATATGACTGCTGCTGCTGGATCTAATTCTACTCCTAACGCTCAGACATTGCGCGAACGTTATCTCCAGACGATCGAGGAAATAGCCGCGCGGATTCTGACTGGTAAACAGATTATCTCAAAAGAATATATTTATCAAATCCTAGTCGAGAAAATCGAACTGGGTACCAGCGAACTATTTGAAGGTTGTCTGAGCGAGACGGTAGCCGGAATAGAGCGAGAAATTGCCAGCCAAGCTGACGAGGTAAAACAGTCTAAATTGGGGCATAAACTTAACGCGCTCAAATGGATTGAAACAGCCTTAGGCAATGTGCAAACTGAACGCCAAGCTGTCGCCGCTGTAAATGCTACTATCGATCGAATCATCACCGCCGCACCTTCAGAACGACTAAATACCCTCTTCCAAGCACTAGATCCGAATCAGGAGCAGAAACTCGATCGATCTCAGCTTCAATTGATGATCAAATTGCTCCAATCCGTCGCCACCGTTACCCTACAACCCGCAGATTTCGAGCAATTACGCCAATTATCCCACGGACTCGATCGAGGATTAAATACCCTCCCAGCTTTAGAACCCCATTTAGTTAGTTGGGTGTATGAAAATGGACAACAGATCGGATTTGGTGGAGTCACAGAGAATGGCCCCTGGTCGCTGTGGGCGCGTCAAGTTACCAAACCACTGATTCAGTCATTATTCAAAACGATCGGTCTTCAGCAGTCAGTATCCGACCTTGCAGCGGCTCAGGGGACTGGTGATGAGGGCGACTGGACAGAATTGGCGATCGTGTTGCAGAGTATTCAGACAGCTCTAGTGACTTGGTTCGACGCACAAATGTACGACAGGGATTGGGGACAAAGGATGGCGTTTAGTACGCTGATTACATTTGCCGCAATTTGGTGTGAATTGGCGAATGGGATTGGGCGAGCGACGGGAATTAATAGTACTCATCGGGATGCAATTGCCAAAGCCTGTTTTCAGGTGACGCTACAAATATTGAGAACCGCCGCCCAACGTCCGAATTTTCCCCTGTATGGGGGGATTTTTGCCGCATTCTCTGGGGAAACTTTGCGGGATACGCTCTCTTATTTCGATCTCCCGCTCAAACAGGTAGCGGGTACCCAGGAGAAAGGGCGACTATTAACTATTTTAGGTTATTCACAGCAAACACTAGGTCAGATCGATCGAGCCATCGAACTCCACAAGGAAGCCTTGGAAATCGCCAATCGCGCCGCAGATCGTCCCTGTGAAATCGCCAACCTCAACCATCTTAGCCGAATCTCGATCGGACAAAAAGACTATTCCCAAGCAGTGAGCTACAGTCAACGCGCCCTAATATTAGCCCGACAAGCAGGCGATAAATTGGGTGAAGCTAATGCCCTGACTAATCTTGGCTACTCCGAAGTCTTAGCCGCACATTCGATCGATCTGATGGATGAAGAGATCTACGAACAGAATATCACCTATCTCGATCGCGGCTTAAAACTTGCCGAAACCCTCGCCGATAAACAGAGTCTAGCCCTCTGCTATCATAGCCTGGGACTCGCCTACCTGACCATCCAACAACCCGAAAAAGCGATCGAATATCTCCAACAAGGTACCAAAGCCGCCCAAGCCGTCGGTGATTTATACCTTCAGGGGCTAAATCTCACCTATCTCGCCGAAGCACACCACAGCCTCCAGAAAAACGGTACCGCCGTCTTTTATAGCTGTCTAGCGATGTACCAATTACATCAAATTGGTGCCAAAGAATGGCGACAAAGTGCGAGTTTAGCGATCGTTTTACAGGGTAAATTAGGACAAGAAGAATTTAACCAATTATTAATTAAGTATCGCCCGAATCTGCTGCCTGCGATCGGTGTCGATGGTTATGATTATCTACCGCAATTACTTGCGCAGTATTTAGATGGTGGTTTCAAGAATTGAGAATTGACAGGGTTTAGGGATGAGGATTAAATAAATTGCAAATGTCAATAATAGGTTGTGGGTAGGATGTCTGACAGAGTTACAGACTATAATAAAAAAATCTGCCAAGAGATGTAAAACAAATGGTTATCCAACAGCCTCAAATCAGCACGAAAATACTAGCTCTAGATCGGATCTCAATCGATCGACTTATCATCGACATAACCAACCGTTTGGTTAAAGAATTTAATCCAGAAAATATCTTCCTATTTGGCTCCCATGCTTGGGGTACGCCAAACAGCGATAGTGATTTAGACTTATTAGTAATTGTGTCCAATAGCAATATTTCAGCGACTAAGAGAGCGTCTATAGCCTATCGTTGTCTCAGAGATATTAACTACCCATTAGATATTCTAGTCAAAACCCGTAAAGAAATCGAAAAATTCTCACAAGTGTCATTTTCACTAGAACATCAAATACTATCGAGAGGAAAATGCTTATATGGATGATAAAAATGAACTCGTCAAAAATTGGATGGTTAAGGGGCAACACGATCTATTAGCCGCTTGCAAACTTAGCAGTGATTCAGAAATCTACTCAGATATTGCCATTTATCACTGTCATCAATCAGTAGAAAAAGCAATCAAAGGATTCTTAATTTTACACAACCAGCCTTTCCCCAGAACTCACGATCTTCGTCTTCTGCTTCAATTAGCAATCATTATTAATGATTGCTTCCAATATTATCAAGAAGCATCAGAAATACTAACGCCCTATGCAACAGAATTCCGGTATCCCAGTGATGTAATGCAACCTACATCTGAAGAACTGCAAGAAGCAATCGAAAAAGCTGGAGAAATTTTCAACTTCATTACGTCGTTGTTATCAGATGAAATTAGAAGCTTCTTAATTTAGTGGTTTCAATCCCTGAAAGGGTTTAGTATCGATTTCGATCTCTAAAGTTTCACCTGCAATATCAATACCTTCAGGGTTTCAATCCCTGAAAGGGTTTAGTATCGATTTCGATATGTGTGAGCTATTTCTGCTAATTCACCCTCGTAGCGGTTTCAATCCCTGAAAGGGTTTAGTATCGATTTCGATGCGTTCTAATGCGATCGATAGTATATATAGTTTTCAATGTGCAAATGCGCGGATTCCCTTAATCATAACACTCAAACCGACTATCGTCAAAAAATACAACCTGTCGATCGAGGATAAAACCCTTAGCCATCAAAGCTTTCAGAGTTTGCGCGGATGATTTTTCCAGACAAACCCTTGAAACCATTGCTAGATAAAAGCTCCAGCCACTTTTTCCCGATTGGCATTTCCAACACCTACCCATCCGCGCATCAAGCGAAAAAAATCGTCTCATCCCGTACCTGCTCCCCGCCAATGCGCTCCACCTTGGGATGACAACAAGCACAGAGAAAATAGAACCGAATGCTATCCTCCTCTGGTTTAATCATTTTGCTCAAACGCGCCCGCAGCTTGGCATATTGACTATCCGTCACATCGCACTCAAACACACTATACTGCATCCACTGACCATAGGACTTTAACATCTTATGAATTTTGGTGCGTCGTTTGTCTTCAGAGATATCGTAAGAAATAACCATGAACATCGAGATTTATTTGAGGATGAGGGGTGGATATTTATCGGTTTCTGACATTAGATATTTGCCCAAGAGCCGAGCCTGAATCTCGAAAGCTTCCTGGTAAGTACATTGTTTTTGCAATACTGGATGCTTAAATTTTGACTGTTTCTTTTGCTCGTATAATCGCAAAAAAGTCTTTCGTCCTTCATTCGATAAGGACACCGCATTGCTCAACGGCTCTGTTGTAAAATCACCCACCACTAGATGTTTGCGATTCAAAGCTGATAGCACCATTGCATCAACTACTAATGGTCGAAATTCCTCCATCAAATCCAGAGCCAAAGATGGTCTTCCATATCGTTCGGTATGCAAGTATCCCAAATAAGGATCGAAACCGACAATATTAATTGCACTTTGAATATCATGAGCCAGGAGCGAATAACCAAAGCTCAATAAAAAATTTACCGGATCTGTCGGTGGGCGACGATTGCGGTTTTTGAAGCTAAAACCCTCAGCCCGAATTAAACTATTGAAACTCCCAAAATAAGCCGCACTACCTGCCCCTTCCAAGCCCCGTAAGGAGTCGATACTTTCGGTTCTTTGGATTGGGTCGATCGCATTGTCTAGCTTGGTTATTGCGGCTTCTAGCTGGGTATCTGGATGTTCTCTTTGGGCACGAAGGAGGGCGACGCGATAATTTTTTAGTTTCCCTCGGACGAAACCCCGCACGACATGCACAGCTTTGGATTTATCTTCTCTTGCTGCTGCCCATTGTGCCGATCTAATGAAGATATTCTTAGTTAAAGGTGGTTCTAAACTGCCGAGATATTTGCCTGTTCTAGTTAGGAATGTGAGGGGGATCTTTCGATCGAGCAATTCCATTAATAATGCTGGTGAAACTGTGGCTCTACCCATAATTACAACTCCCTCAATTTTGATTAGGGGAACATCGAGGATGAGAGTTTTCTCGTGTTTGACATGGAGTCGTTCGTCAATTTTGCCGATGAATGAATCTTCTTGAGTGATATAAACTGTGCCCATGTTTTTTTTAATTTGGTTTGTTTGAGTTGTTGCGTAGATCTACCCACCCCGCCCTTTGGGCACCCCTCCGAGGAGGGGATTTTCCAGCCCAACCCTCCCTTTATAAAGGGGAGGGAGTTAAAGCCCCCCTTTCTAAGGGGGGTTGGCAGGGTGGTTTCATACACCGGAAGAAAAATCGCTTAGTCCACTTCAGTGGACTTTCGCTCTTAGCCCCAAATTCATTTGTTCGCGTAGCGTCTGCCTTCGCAGAGGGCGTTTGAAGACTAAGAACTAGG
>JANYDE010000073.1 GCA_025359915.1 Chamaesiphon sp. 336R_metabinner_41
CATTACTTGTACGGATATATCGATTTCTTCACTAATTTTAGTTGATTTTAGCCGATTTCATTGAACTTGACTAACTTTTTATTGTTTATATCTCTCTCTGTGTCTGGGTTTTGGCTTTTGTCAGCAAGCCCTAAATATAGATCTAAATAAATTATTAAAATTGAGAATATCTGTATTTTCACGGATGCCAATCTATTTTTGCTGGGATAGTGACTAGTTAAATGCTATCCAAAGTTCCGTAATCATCGTGAGGTCAAATCTACACTTGATTGAGCATAATTAGATTGGGTGAAATAAATATTCACCTAAATTAAAGTTGAGCAGATGAGATCTTAGGGGTAGGATATTGGTTGGGAATGTCGCTACATGGAATTTAGTCTATGTAGCACAATTGCCGCCAAGTTATATTAAGTAATAAGTAATAAGTAATAAGTTTGTCATTCAGAGGGGGAATTCAATTCTGAGCCATCGATGCTTGGCTTTAGACTGTTGTTGCTTAGTAAATGCTAAAATTAGTATCTTATAGAGACTAAAGTTAATTAGCACGTAAATCATCATGAAGTTAAGTTTTCGTCGGATGCTGACAGGCTGGTTGTTGCCTGCATTGTTGGTGGTGATGTCGTTATTTATGAGCAGTTATCCCCAAGCAGCACTAGCAGACGATTTCACCAAGGCAAACTTGCCAAATGATGCTGATTTTTCTGGGCAAGATTTAACTACTTTCGAGTTTACTCAAGCGACTGTTCGTCATGGTAAATTTATGAATGCTAATCTCACTGGAGTGAGCTTGATTGGCGGCAATTTTGACTCAGCAGACATGACGGGAGCAAATTTGACTAATTCTCTATTAGATACCGCTCGGATGACACGAGTCAATCTCACCAATGCGATTTTAGTCGGTGCGTTTACTTCGGTGACTAATTTCGACGGCGCAATTATCGACGGTGCAGATTTTACTGATGTCATGCTGCGTAAGGATATACAAATGAAGTTATGCAAGGTAGCGAAAGGTACTAATCCAACTACTGGAAGAAATACTAGAGATACGCTGGAATGTGCGTAAGTTGGTGGATAATTGATAGTTGATACCAATTTATTAGGGTAGGTTGGGTTGAAGAATGAAACCCAACATTTCTAAGATGTGGGTGTGGGTGTTGGGTTTTGCTTGCGCACAACCCAACCTACGATTTTCTCCTATCTCAAAGGAAAGAGATCAAATCTGTGATAGTGACGTTGCGTTGTTGTGCTAGTTCTTGAAGGCGTTGCTGGGTGGTTGTGAATGATTGATAATATTCAACTTTTTTAGCTAAATCTTCGGGTTCTTTGCTTTGCAGTTTAGTTAGATAATATTTGCGTTTTTGTTCACAGGCAAATTTTTCGAGACAGGCAATTGCAGCCCGCAGAACTAATGGGGAACGCTGAATTTCTTCGGCGATATGTTCGTCTACATTGAACAGATGCTTGATTTGATTGGCTCTGACTGGATGTTCTGTAAGTGAGTCTTGCAATTTAGCCATCAATCGATCGTCTAAATAATCAATTTCTTCATGTTGTGAATCTTGCTGATGATTTAATGACGATCGATTGATAATCTGCTGCCACAAAAAGCGATGATGATCTAGGGTAAATTCAAGATGGGCAGAATCTAGCGCGTCGATAATTGTCAAGCGGTGGAGAGGATAATGAAGGTAAATCCTGAGTAGTAATCCTTCTGCTTGTTCGATTAATCTTTGACTAGGATGAATACTAATCGGAGCTATTTCTACTTGCTCTTTGCTGGGAATTTCAATCGAACTATTATCTTCAAGTGCTTCTGGTGGCGAATATTTAGATTGAATGACTCGATTATTTACAGGTAAATTAGTTACACTAACTTTTTGCGCTGGAAGTGATTTTAGTCCTTTAATTGCAGTCTGTAAATTCTCAAATAATAGCGGTACCATCCGCGCATCGCCAGCACTTAATAATCCCGCTGATTTTTGGAGATAATGGGTGCGGGTGGTTGCATCGGTGATATTTTGCAGGAGTTTGACGATCTTTTGGGTAGCAAATTGATAATGATCTGCTTGGGTGAGATCTTGATTCTCGATCGCTTGATCTAGTTGCCAATCTAACCATAATGGGGCACGATCGAGTAAGCTGACATAATCTGTTGGGCTATTGCTTTTTAAAAACTCATCGGCATCTTTTCCTGTGGGTAGATTGAGGATCCGCAGTTGCAATTGTCCTTGATAGGCAAGTTCGGCAATTTCACCAATTGCGCGTTCTGCGGCGATATTTCCCGCTTTGTCGGCATCAAAATTGAGGACAATCTGTTTGGATTCGGTGAATTTTGCTAACTGTTTTACTTGAGCTAAACTTAATGCTGTACCGAGAGAGGCAACAGCACTAGTAATTCCCGCCGCGTGTAGAGCGATGACATCAAAATAACCTTCGACAACTACGGCTCGATCTGTTTTACTAATACTATCTTTTGCTCGATCGATTCCATACAATGTGTTACCTTTATCAAATAATTCTGTCTCTGGCGAGTTGAGATATTTGGGCTGTTCATCGCTCAAAGTTCGCCCACCAAAACCAATTACTCGCCCGCGTAAATCCAAAATCGGAATCATCAATCGATCGCGAAATCTGTCATAGTAACTAGTATCATCTTTGCGTGGTATAATTAATCCGGCGGCAATAATCGATTGTGGTGAAAAGTGTTTTTGTTCGATTAGATAATTCGATAAAGTTTCCCACCCAGATGGAGAATAACCAAGTTTAAAACCTTGAATTGTCTCATCACTAAAAGCTCGATCAATCTTGAGATAATTGAGTGCTTTCTCTCCTTGTGATTGATTGAGTGCGTGTTGATAAAAGCTAGCTGTGATTGCTAAAATTTCATACAATTGTTCCCGCTGAGACAATCGTCGCTGTAACTCCTGACGTTGCTCTGGCTCTAATGTCTGTACGGGAATTTGATATTTGCGAGCTAAATCTAAAACAACTTCCGTAAAAGATTGCTTACCCAATTCCATCATAAAATTGATCGCATCACCCCCCGCCTGACAACCAAAACAGTAATATCTCTGCTTAGTTGGACTAACCGAGAAACTTGGCGATTTCTCTTGATGAAATGGACAAGAACCGAGATGATCTTTCCCACGTTTTTTCAAAACAACGTGTTCGCCGATCACATCAATAATATCGACTTTAGCCTTAACTTCTTCGATCGTATCTGGATGTAAACGCGGGATATTCACTTAGATTAGTTGATAGTTGACAGTTGATAGTTGATAGCGATGATGATATCGTGCTATCAACTCTTTCTTCTCTCTGCGCCCTCTGCGTCTCTGCGGTTAAAAAATATATTTGTGGGGTTGATGCGTTACTCTTCTCCTTCGGAGACGCTACGCAAACGGGGTAACACACCCTAAGATTTACTTTAGCAAATTAGCTGCAATCTTTTCGGAGAAAGCATTAGTTATAGCTTCAGGATCGATCGATCGACCAATAAATACTAGTTTAGTCTGTCTGCGCTCATCGGTGCGCCAAGGTCGGTCGTAGAATTGCTCGAATCGATTGCCGACACCTTGAATAACTAATCGCATCGGTTTATTGGGTACAGAGACAAAACCTTTAATGCGATAGATTTCCTGCTCTTTAACGAGACTTGCTAATTGATGGCGTAATTGTTCGGGATCGAAGGATCGATCGAGTACCAAATTAATTGAGTTAATATCATCATCATGATCGTGGTCTGCTTCCGTGTCATGATGACTAGGACGATCTTCGAGATGATCTTCGACAGCGGCATTTAATCCGAGGATAGTATCTACATCAACGATACCGCGATCGCTAGTGACAATTTTAACCGATCGAGACAGCTCACTGTTAATTAGATCGATCGTTTGTTGATATTGGGCGGCGGTGACTAAATCAGACTTATTCAAAATCACCAAATCCGCGCAAGCTAATTGATCCTCAAATAACTCCTGGAGTGGAGTCTCATGATCCAGATTCTCATCCTCCAGCCTGAGTGCGTCCACAGCCGCTGGATCGCTGGCAAACCTCCCATCTGCCACCGCGTCGCAATCAACTACCGTAATGACCGCATCTACCGTCGCTGCGGTGCGAATTTCTGGCCAGCGGAAGGCGGTAATTAGCGGCTTTGGTAATGCCAAGCCGGAAGTCTCGATGAGAATGCAGTCGATATCATCGCGGCGGGCGATTAAGGCTTGCATCGTGGGTAAAAATTCCTCTTGTACTGTACAGCACAAGCAGCCATTAGTTAGCTCGACGATATTACTGGGAGCTGCGATTTCGTCATCTGGGCAAACTTGACAGGAGCGTAATAGTTCGCCGTCGATGCCAAGTTCGCCAAATTCGTTGACAATTACCGCGATGCGTCGCCCTTGATTGTTGGTGAGTAGATGTCGAATCAGGGTGGTTTTACCACTACCTAGAAATCCGGTGATGACGGTGACGGGAATTTTTTTTGCCATGTTGATTTGAGCGATTGAGTTGCTGCGGGGATTTTTACCCCACCCCAGCCCTCCCCTTATAAAGGGGAGGGAGTAAAGCCCCCCTTTATAAGGGGGGTTGGGGGGGTAACACCATCTCAGCCAAATTCTAGTAAAAGTCTAGTCTAACGCAGCTAACACCACCCGAAAACCACAGCCATCCATGCGGAGACTCGAATCTAGACTACAACGAACTGAACTCCTACAGCCTTTGGCGACATAATCCCAGGAGCCGCCGCGCATTACTCGCTTGGAATTAGCACTACTATCTACTAATGCACTTCCATCAGTTGGCGCATTGAGATAATTGGGTTGGTATTCGTCTAGACACCATTCCCAGACATTTCCGTGCATATCGGATAGCCCAAAAGCATTAGGGGGAAAGCTTCCGACGGGTGTTGCTTGGGCGCGATTTTCGCCTTTAGCTGCACCGTTGTAGGGGTACTCACCGTTATAGTTGACTAAATCGGGGGTAATCGTTGCGCCGAAGTAAAAGGCGGTATTAGTATTGGCTCGACAAGCATATTCCCACTGTGATTCGCTGGGGAGAGTATATTTTTTGCCTGTTTGTTGAGATAATTTAGTGCAGAAGGCTAGAGCATCATCCCAGTTGATTTTTTCGGCTGGGTAATCCGCGCCTAATCCACTACCGCGATTATCGCCCATAATCGATCGATATTGCGCCTGAGTTACTGGGTACTTACCCATGTAGAAAGGTGCTACCGTAACTTGATGAATAGGCTGCTCATCTTGATGATGTCGATCGTCGCCCATCATAAATATACCACCAGGAATCGATAATAGATCTAGCGAGATCTCCGCGCTCAGGCTTTCCGTCAGACATGGAGCGGAAAGCGATTGACGACTAATTATTTCACCATTACTATCGACACTGACGGTTTCAAACGGATATGTAGTGAGATTTGCTGAAACTGGGTGAGGCTGTTTACCGACAGAAAGCATGATGTTAGTAGGATCGATCTCCAAACATCAGTATCCCATATTTTACACACTGTGCAATTATCCCACTTGGAAAATGAGGTGGTAAATGATAGCATCAGACTCAGGATTTTTTGTCAGTTCGAGTCCTGAATTTTAGCGATTAACCCCTACTCTAATGACTGAAATGCCAAATAAAATGCCCCGCCCAAATTCAAAATCGAAGTTAAACCCCGTGACAATCAAAAATAAACAACGCCAACGCCTGTTAGCTAGAACTGGAGCAATTTCACTGTTGGTAGGGGTGATGGCGATCGGTGCGTGGAAATTGTGGGGGAACTCCGGTAAACTGAATACTAGTAATGGGATGAGTTTATTACCCCAAGATACTTTTTTCTCGGTGGCAATTTCGACAGACTTAGAGCGATGGAAAAAGTTATCAGAATTTGGGATTCCGCTGAGTCGGGGCGTTTTTGAAGAACAGATTGCCAAATTTCAAACTGACTTTTTGACTCATTATGGCTACGATTACCAGCGGGATATTCAACCGTGGATTGGTAAACAGATTTTACTCGGCTATTTAGACAATCCAGGTGCTACCACTGGTAAATCTGCCCAGGGGAAAATGCCCAACCAGCAGACAGTGGCGATCTTGCCAATTAACGATCGAGGTGGTGCCCAGCGAGCCGTAGAACAGCATCAAACTCCAGTCGATGCTAATTTAGTCGAAACCAACTATAAAGGGGTCACCATTAGGGAATTTAAGCGCAAGTCGGGGACGATGGCGATCGCTATTGTAGACAATTTTGTGGCAATTACGACGGATCGATCGGGTTTGGAACGAGTCATCGATACTCAGCAAGGTGGTAAATCTCTGCTGACAGTCCCAGGTTACACTAAGGCGTTGACGGAAATTGAGATCGATCGACCTTTTGTGCAAGTATATGTGAATATTCCGGTGGCGACGGCGGTGGCTGCGGCGAATTCACCCCAAACATTAGCGGCGGATAAATTAGCCCAATCCCAAATTCAGCAAGGGATGGCGGCGAATGCGACACTAGAAACAGACGGGATTGCGTGGAAGGGAATTTCCTGGCTCAAACCCGATGCTAAACCTAGATTAATCGTCGATAATCAAGGTCAAGATATGGCGGGGAATTTCCCTGCTGATACACTGGTAATGGTTTCTGGTGGTAACTTACAAAGGTTATGGCAAGACTATTTACGCAGTGCCGAATCCAACCCTGTCGCACCTGTCAAACCCAACGATGTTGTCAAAAATCTCAATGGGATTACGGGGTTGGAATTGGAATCAGAAATCCTCAACTGGAGCAAAGGCCCATTTGGAGTCGCGATGGTGCCGAAATCAGGTAAAATCGATACAGAATTTGGAGCTGGACTAGTGATGCTGCAACAAGCTAGCGATCGAGCTGCTGCCGAAAAAGCCTTTACCAAATTAGATGGTACAATGGCTCAAAAGCAAGCATTTAAAGTATCAAAAGTCCAAATCAATGGTAAAGATGCGATCGATTGGACATCACAACTAAATATTAGCGCGGCTACCCATGGTTGGCTCGATCGAAATGTTGCCTACCTCAATTTGGGCGCACCTGTAGCTAATACTTTTGTTCCTAATCCTCAATCGCGACTATCAGACAATCCACAATTTCAACAATCCACTCGATCGAATTTAGACCACCATAACGGTCAATTCTACATCGATATCGATCGGACAATCAACGCCGGAAATTTACCATTACCTTATATCTTTCCAGAAGTCAGAGCTGGATTTCAAGCTGTCAAAAGTTTAGGCGTAACTAGTGCAATTTTCGATGAATCCAGCAATCGATTCGATATCTTCGTCGCACTAAAAAAAGTCCCTGGAATTGCCAAACTTCCCGCCATCGCTCCTAAATCAACCAAGCCATCACCTACACCAGTTAAAGCACCAGCTACGCCTCCGGTTGCAGCTCCATAGGAAAGCAGCAATTCCAAATTCAAACTCATTTATTTCTCATCTTGTAATGAGCAGGTAGGGGTAATTCATGAATGAACAGGTAGGGGTAATTCATGAATTACCCCTACCTGCGATGCTAATTTCCCCGCGCTGCTTTCATTTCCTTATAACTAATAGTTGCATCGATGCGAGATAAAGCACTCGTGGCTGATTCTCGGACATACTCATCGAAATTAACATCATCTTTTGCGGCGATTAATACTGCTTCCGCTCGTCTATCTCCGAGCGAACCCAAAGTATTGACTAAAGTTACTTGGAGCGCGATATTATCAGTTGTATTTAAAGCTGCTACCAAAGTTTCAAAAGCAGGACAACCCATCTCGCCCAAAGCCATCACCGCTGCAATATTGACGACGGGATTTTCATCATTCATTGCGGCTTTTAGACACTCTAAACCCTCGGCTGGAAATGGTAGCTCAGGATAGTTGATAATCACCTGAGCGAGGGCTTTAACCGCGCTTCCGCGCACGGTGACATTATCACTAGTCTCTACGACCGATACTAAAAATGGTACAGTGTCAATACCGATTGCGCCGAGTGTTTTTACCGCCGCACGTCGATAGGTTGTATCAGGATCATCGAGAATATCAATCAATCGCCCAATCGTCGTATCATTACGAGTCTCAACCAATTCTATCATCGCCCGATCGCGTAAATTGGGATTGGGATGTTTTAATCGATCGAATAACGCATCATCTATAGTCATAAGTAAGTTGGGAGATGGGAGATAGGTAGTACTAATAACTTAATCTGTATTTATGCTTAAATCTAGTAAATCCTGATAGAATTTTACCAAAAATGATCGAATACTTGAGAGCGAAATCTGGGAACTAGATGGCTAATCGCGGATGTCTTGATATACTGACTGACAATCCCCGCATTTTACTAAACTCGTTCGAGTATGAATTATCTCAGGTTTGATCTAATCATTATTGCAGTAATTGCTACTAACTTTTATCCATTCAGATCCTCAGCCGAAATTGCCCAAGCGAATCCCAACCTAAATCCACCCAGTCAGCGAACTATTTCCCCTCACCGACTCGCGCAACAATCGCCTCAGAACTTTGTCAGTCAAGGTACAGAAATATTTTTAAATGGTAAAACTGTAAATATCCCTTGGGGACAATGGCAAGTTGGAAATACTTTACACTTGGGTATCAGTGATACTGCTCTCGATCGACAGATGGGGGTAGAATTGTATAATAATAGCAATTATCAGACCCAACCGATCGATTGGTATGGAACTCAACGAACACCAATTAATCTCGTCGCTAAACTCAGTCAGCAATATCGCTATCTAGACATTACCGAACTAGCGAAAAGTAGCGGTTGGAAATGGCAATTAGTCGGCGGTAAACTTCAACTCAATACCCCCACAACTAGAATTACCAATGTTCAACGTCAAACCATCCCGAAAAACGGTAAAATCGCGGTCACACTAAACAGATATACACCCTGGAAACTCAGCCAAACACCGACAGAAGGCTACCTGACGATCGAAGCAACTGCCGATCCGATCTTACTCTCTCAATTTAACACACCATCGGTCGTCGATCCAGCTAATATCGATCCTGACGACGATCCTACCGCTGAGAAACTAGAATATAAAGTCACCAGCAATAATAATCAAACAATTATCCAATTTCCGATCGTCAAAGGTCAACGAGCTAGGGCAAAATTATTATCAGCCACTAACCTCGAAATTAGCATCAATCCCACTCCTGAAATGATACCCGATCGAGAGATAAATTGGGCACCAGGATTGAAATGGCGACAAAAGTGGATCAAATTGGGAATCAATAACTTCCCCGTTAGTTATCTCGAACTAGATCCGCGTCAAAAGGGAATTAAACTTAGACCGATCTTACCGCAAGAACCCAATCTCGTCGGTAGCAATCACCTCATTAAATTTGCACCACCAACCCAAGTCGCCGCCGCAATTAATGGCGGCTATTTCAATCGCAATAATCGGATGCCCTTAGGTGCAATCAAACGCGATGGTAAATGGTTATCCAGTCCCATTCTAAATCGTGGTGCGATCGGTTGGAGCGACAATGGCAAAATCCAGATCGCCCGCCTCCAAATCCAGGAAACTCTAAATACGTCCAAAAATGAACAATTAAATATCCTCGCGCTCAATAGTGCTTATGTGCAAACCGGAATCAGTCGTTACACCAGTGACTGGGGTAAAACCTATACGCCGATTCAAACTGACGAACTAATCATCACCGTCGAACAAGATCGAGTCACCCAAATCATCCCAGGTAACGCCATTGGCAGCATCAACGTTCCCATCCCTATCAATGGTTATTTACTAGCCTTGCGCGGGCAACCAGAGCTGTCTGGAAGCATCCCCATCGGTACCACCCTCACCCTCAAACGACAAATTACCCCACCCGAACTCGATACCTATCCCCAGATTCTCGCCGCTGGCCCCTGGCTGGTACAATCGGGTAAAATAGTCCTTGATGCCAAAGGTGAAAACTTCGGCGCAGCCTTTAGTAAAGAATCCGCAGTTCGCAGCGCGATCGCCAGCACATCTACAGGTAATATTATCTTAGTCGCCGTCCACAATCGCACAGGTGGCAAAGGTCCAACCCTAACAGAGATGGCGCAACTGATGCAACAAATGGGCACAGTAGACGCACTCAATCTCGATGGTGGTAGCTCTACCAGTCTATATCTTGGCGGACAATTAGTCGATCGAGCCTCAGCCACCGCCGCACGAGTACACAATGCGATCGGTATCTCCATCGAACCATAATTTCGACAAAAAAAATGGTGATAATTAGCATTGTAATTATCACCATTTGAGTTTAAACCCCGATTTCCCTTCGTAATGGGTGCAAATGAGAGCAACATTACTAACAAGAATACTTTTGACTGTCGATCACCGATTTAACTAGCGGAACCAACCTTCATGTCCTAAAGATAACTGCTGGTGGATCGATCGACCTCAGCCATTTAGCTAGAGAAATCAACGTTACACACCATCAACCATCCACCATCCACCATCCACCATCCACCCTAAACAGCATCATCCAAAACATGGCGAGTGCTGCGCCATGTCCAAACTCCAGCTACTATTACAATGGCACTCATGCCCCACAAAACTGGCTCGAGACCAAATTGCTCGGTTAAGGGACCAGTGACGATGAGAGGAATAGCGATGGCAATATTGACGGCATTATTTTGGAAGCCAAATACTTTACCACGCATTGATTCTGGAGTCCGTTCCTGAATCAGGGTTTGCATTGGCACCTGAATCAATGAAGCTCCAAATCCGAGCACTCCCGCACACAATAAACCGATCGATAAGTTACTAACAAATGTGAAAATAGCTAGTACCGAACTCATGATGACAAATCCTACCAATGGCAGGGATTTTTGCTGGATTCGCTGCCCGAAATGACCTAATATCCCCGCGCCGAAGACTAACCCAATTCCGGCTGGAGCCACTAGCAACCCAAATTGTTTGGGTATTAAACCGACTTGAGCAGTCAGAGCAATCGCGAGAATAGGTAGAGCAGCGATAGTGGAAGATAGGACAGCTATTTGTAGCATTGCGCTAAGTAATAATTTATTGCTTTGTAAATATCTAAAACCATCTTTTAGCTCATACAATGGGTCAATTTTACGCGCATGTCTGCTAGTATCAATAGTCTCTCTAATTTTAACTAATTGACCTAAACCTGCGGCAATTAAATAGAATGATGCCACTAATATTTCCTGAGAACCATCTCTAGCAATTTGAGTGACTGCGGTGAGAATGACTTCACCAATGCCAAATCCTAGAATCACCGAACCTACGTTAGTTGTGGCAAACAGCGCATTTGCTGTCAGGAGATTTTCGGGTGGAACAACCAGGGGAATAGCTGACTGCTCGGCAGGTGCGAATGCTTGGGTAACGACGGAATGCGCGAAGATAATCGCCAGTAAAATCGAGAATTCTTTGGGCAAGATCGGCAAGAGTAGAATGAGTCCTGCTCGCAAGATATCCGCTACTACCATGATCTGCTTTTTCGGGTAGCGATCGACAAATATACCCGCTGCGGCACCTAGTAAAATTGCCGGAATCGTGGAAGCCACCATAAGATAGGAGCTGGAAGAGGCTGCAAATCTTGCCGGAACGTGATAATCCGTCAACAACGCAATACCCATCACCAACAGCACTTTGTCCGCAATCTGCGAGAAGATTTGCCCACCCCAGAGAAATAAGAACGGACGATTTTTAAGTAGAGCCTTAAATCCACTCGCCTCTGTGGGTGTTTTTGCAGGTATCATAGGCTAGCTTAGGGGAAAGGGGAAAGGGGAAAGGGGAAAGGGGAAAGGGGAAAGGGGACAGCAATGTTGCTATTCACGATTCCACCAACGTCTGTAGCGATTGTACCTAGTTATCGGTCAAAAAGTTTAGGAATGTGTGACAGTCTATCTAGTGGACAGTCGATCGGGAATCGGGGATAGTGAATAGTAAGTATTAATTCGTCCCGCGCCTGAAATGAACTCTACTATCGCATATTTGACTACTCAACTCGATCGAGCGATTGCTGCCGCATTGGGGGATGATTATGCTGGGACAGATCCTTTACTCGGATTGTCGAGCAACCCTAAATTTGGGGACTATCAGGCAAATATGGCGATGGGATTGTCCAAGAAGTTGGGGCAACAACCACGCGCCATTGCGCAATCGATCATCGATAATCTAGATGTGTCGGAAATCTGCGAAGTTCCGCAAATTGCTGGTCCAGGATTTATTAATTTTACTGTTAAACCCAGCTATCTCACCACCCAATTGCAAGCGATACATTTAGATAGTCGTTTGGGTGTGGCTGTGGCAGCAAAATCGCAGCGGGTAGTCGTTGATTTTTCGAGTCCGAATATTGCCAAGGAAATGCATGTCGGACACTTAAGATCGACTATCTTAGGTGATTGTATCGCACGGGTGTTAGAATTTCGCGGTCATGATGTCCTCAGAATCAATCATGTTGGTGATTGGGGTACGCAATTTGGGATGTTGATTCTCTATTTGCGGGAAGCTTATCCTGAAGCTTTGATTACTGCTGACGCTTTAGATTTAGGGGATTTAGTTGCATTATATAAAAAGGCAAAACAACGATTCGATGAGGACAGTTTGTTTCAAGAAGCAGCGAGAAAAGAGGTAGTCAAATTACAGGCGAAAGATCCCAACACAATGAAGGCGTGGAATCTATTGTGCGATCAATCACGACGAGAATTTCAGGTAATTTATGACAGGCTAAATATTAAAATAGCTGAACGTGGGGAATCTTTTTACAATCCTTATTTAGCTGCGGTAGTTGACGATTTGCGCACATTGAATTTATTAGTCGAAAGTAATGGAGCACAGTGCGTTTTTCTCGATGGCTTTGTCAATAGAGAAGGCGATCCTTTCCCGCTAATTGTGCAAAAGACAGACGGTGGCTATAATTACGCGACTACCGACTTAGCCGCAATCAGATATCGGATTGAGATCGATCGAACTGATAGAATTATTTATATCACTGATTCAGGACAAGCAGATCATTTCTCGCAAGTATTCCAAGTCGCCAGACTAGCGAAGTGGATTCCCGCACATGTAGAAATTACCCACGTTCCATTTGGGTTAGTGTTAGGCGAAGATGGTAAAAAGATTAAGACTCGATCTGGTGAAACAATTAAACTTAAAGAATTGCTCGATGAAGGTATCGATACCTTCCGTAAAGATTTAGAATCGAGATTAGTCGCAGATGAAAGACAGGAAACGCCCGAATTCATCGCCAATAGTGCGGAAGTTGTCGGTTTGAGTGCCGTTAAGTATGCCGATTTGAGTCAAAATCGGTTGAGTAATTATGTCTTTAGTTATGACAAAATGCTTGCTTTACAAGGGAATACCGCACCCTATATGATGTATGCTTATGTGCGGGTACAAGGGATTAGTCGCAAGGGTGGAATCGATTTTGAGAACCTGGGCGATCATACTCAAATCATTCTCAATGAAGAACTAGAACTTGCTCTCGCCAAACATCTGCTGCAATTAGGATCGATAGTTACTGAAGTCGAGCGAGATTTACTACCAAATCGGTTGTGTCAATATCTATTTGAACTCAGTCAGAAATATAATCAATTTTATGACAAACATTCTGTTTTACAAGCAGAAGAGCCACTGAGAACTTCGCGGTTGATCTTATCCAATTTAACTGCTAAAACATTGAAATTAGGATTAGATTTACTCGGTATTCCGGTATTGGAACGGATGTAACCACACTTTTCCTGAATTTTCATTATTAGGTGTGTTAGGTGGTAGCTGTAACGCATCAACGACTAGCTAGCTCACACACTTACCACAATAATCGATCGATCATATTGTTTGCCTGCGCTTGATAGTTTCCACCAAATAAGTTGTGATGATTGAGAATGTGATAAAGGTCGTATAAAATCTTGCGGGTTGAATAGTCAGGATCTAGAGGGTAAACATCGCTGTATCCCTGGTAAAAAGCGTTTGGAAAGCCACCAAATAGTGCTGCCATTGCAACATCAACCTCTCTGTCTCCCCAATAGGTTGCAGGGTCAAATATGATGGGGATACCAGCAGTTGTAAAGCTAACATTTCCACTCCATAGATCGCCATGCACTAGGGAAGGTTTAGGACGATAGTTTGCTAGCAGTTTAGGTATTTTGGCGATTAACTGAGCTGCTTTGGGGAAATTACCCCCATTGCTTTGGGCGAGTTCGAGCTGATAGCCGATCCGATGGTTTGTGAAAAATGTCGCCCAATCTTTATCCCAGGTATTAATTTGGGGTGTCGATCCGATCGTATTATCAATATGCCAACCAAATTGACGGTTAGGACTAATCTGGTAGCGGTGCATTGTTGCCAGATTTCTTCCCATTTCTTTCCAGGTTTGAGGATTATCTGTGGTTATCAAATCTAGATATTCTAGCACCAAATAGCTATGCTCTCCAGCCACGCCCCAACAAATTGGACGTGGCACTTTAATTGTGTTTGTTGCAGCTATTTCTGCTAATCCTTTTGATTCAGCCGCAAACATGTCAATTAGTGACGACTGATTGATTTTAACAAAGTATCTCTCTCGATTCTCCTCTGGAGAGGCTCCGCCAACGTTACTAATTATATATGCTTGATTGATACAGCCACCACTAATTGGTTGTCGATCTCCGATCTCGAACTGTTTACCAGTAGCTTGCGTAATTTCTGCCGCGACTTTAGTCCACATGAGCTGCTCTCCATGCTTGGATTTGGTTAATAGCTTTACCTGCCAAAATTTGCACATTGTGTCCAAATCGTTGGGCTTTTGAGGGGATAGTGTTCGTAAATGCGCGGATTTTTACTCCGGCGATTTGAGCTAAATCTATGAATTGAGTTTGCAAGGTTTTTTCTGGTGCTGAAGTAGCTACTGGGGTGGGAATTGGACGTGATTCAATGCTTTCGATTGGCTTCGATTCCACTTGCTTTTCGCTCTGTGGAGGCTGCGGTTGTGGCGATGGATCAGAGGGTGTTTTATCGATTACTATTTCTTTTTCTGCTGCTACTTCCGGTATAACTATCGGAACAGGTGCAATTATTGACGCAGGTTTAGGCGTTACCACTGGTGCAGGTTGAGGAGTTGTAACGATTGGCGTTTTTACTACTTCAGGAACAGGAGTTTCGGCGGGAACTGCTTTCGCTACGGGGATTTCAGGTGCGGGATTGCTAATAACTGGTGCTGGTATTGGTGCTGGTGCAACTGGTGGTTCGACGATCGATTTTATCGGGTTAGCTGGCTCTGGAATTGGTGTCGGAATTGGTTCGACGATTGGGGTTGGAATTGGTTTGACGATCGGTATAGGCGCAATGACGATCGGATTAGGTACAATCGGTGCAGGAGTTGGAGTGATCGCGGGAATCGGCACTGGTTTGATGGCGACGTAATTAGGATCGATTAGAGTACGTGCTAAATTCGGATCTAGCTCGCCCCGCACCAGTTTCGCGAGCGTGTCTTTCGATTGAGGGTCGATCGTGACGATCGACAGGCTATCATTATAGACATTGGGTATCGGATTACCTCGATCGTCTACTAGCTCCAATCTCACCCAGTTTTTACCCTGTTTAAAGCCTTGAAGGTAAACAGGTGCCCACTTGTCTAGGATAAATCGCTGTTCGTTCACTGTCACCCGAATTCGCCAGTCAGGGAGGCTATCCTGACTTTCATTCGCGACTAAATGAGAAGGCGCATTCGTCAAATAGTAGTCCAGCATAATCGGCTCCGCGCCATATACGCCCGCAGGACGACTATAAGTAAGTAACGGTTGTTTAGGATCTGGATTATTTTCGGCTGTTTTCGTCAAGACATTGAAACTAACTTGAGCATAAGCACCCTCATTTTTGAAACTTTCATGCCACGGGCGCGAAGCAAAGACACGTAGGCTATGGGTTCCAGCCGCTAGATTTTTAAAAACCAGGGGTTGACTCAGATCGTATACGCCCTGATAAGTCTGTTTGTCGAGAATCACATGTAAATGATTGCCTAAACCTAATTCGGGCTGCTTGAATAGAGGGAGATCCTTGACATCTAATTTTACGGTAACTCGATCGTCAGATAGCATTTCGTCAGGTTTAGGACTGAGAATCCGTACTTGAGGGTGATATTTGTCCAGACTGGGAGCGAGTTTAGAAATACTTGCGGGAATATTAACTTCCGATAATGGCCCATCAGTAGTCGTCAGCGCAGAACTATTAGTACTCGCCGCTAAGTCTACTGTAGACTCGCTCGATTCCTCACAACTAGTAATCCCGATCGCCATCGTCAGAGCTAGACACACTCCCAATAATTGAGAAACTAGTTTCCATTTCAGATTTGCTCTCAACACCTGTACCTCTGCTTTGACAAATCACCCGTTTGCATTGCCCATTTTACTAGGATTGGCGATTTTTTCAACGATCTTAGATCTTTATTATCTGCTTACCGATCTCGATCAAAAACCATCAGGATAGCTGCTCCGCTAGAGAATTGTCACTTTTCGTAAACAATGTGAATAATTAAATCTTAATCGGGTAGCAGTGCTGATTTATCAAAAATCTCGATCGCATAGACTAGATCAAATCTGCTCCCAGTCAGTCTTTCCAGGCATTGTTAAGTTTATTTGAAGAAAAATGTACTAAGCTTGACTTTTAAACCAATTTGACTTGAACAAGCCTAATGTAAGCATCTTAGACAGCGATTTTGAACTATTGTTAACAAATGGTGAATATGGGTAAGTCATCAACCTATAATCTGGGAACACAAGCACTGAATTGGACAAACACGTTTTGCTAATTCGAGTGCAGCTAGAAACTCGAAGCTCCTTCGGAATCAGAGCAGATAGCTAGGCTTTTGGCTCCATTTCACTTTTGAAACGGGCAATTCCAGTTGGTGATAACCTCGTTCCTTGTCTCGAGAGGAGAATCCTCATGACAATTAGTCCGCCAGAGCGGGAAGCAAAAGTAAAGGTAATCGTGGATGTCGATCCAGTTCCTACTTCTTTCGAGAAGTGGGGTAAGCCAGGTCACTTCGATAGATCCTTAGCGAAAGGACCAAAAACCACTACGTGGATTTGGAATCTTCATGCTCTCGCCCATGATTTCGACAGTCACACAAATGACCTAGAAGACGTTTCGCGTAAGATTTTCAGTGCTCACTTCGGGCATCTCGCCGTCATATTCGTATGGTTGAGCGGGATGTATTTTCACGGTGCCCGCTTCTCCAACTATGAAGCGTGGTTGACCAACCCCACTGGAATCAAACCCAGTGCCCAAGTCGTCTGGTCGGTTGTCGGTCAAGACATCCTCAACGGCGATGTTGGTGGTGGTTTCCACGGGATTCAAATCACCTCCGGTCTCTTCCAAATGTGGAGAGGCGCAGGTTTTACCAACTCCTTCCAGTTATATTGCACAGCTATTGGCGCACTCGTCATGGCTGGTCTGATGCTCTTTGCTGGTTGGTTCCACTATCATAAACGCGCTCCCAAACTGGCCTGGTTCCAGAATGCGGAGTCGATGATGAACCATCACTTAGCTGGTTTGTTAGGTTTGGGATCCCTTGGTTGGGCAGGTCACCAAATCCACGTATCTTTACCTATTAACAAGCTGCTGGACTCTGGTGTAGCTGCTAAAGATATTCCATTACCCCATGAATTCATCTTGGATGCAACCAAGATGGCAGAACTATATCCTAGTTTTGCTAAGGGTCTGACTCCGTTCTTTACATTGAACTGGGCAGAATATGCAGACTTCCTCACTTTCAAAGGTGGTCTCAACCCTACTACTGGCGGTCTGTGGTTATCCGATCAGGCTCACCATCACTTAGCAATTGCGGTGCTATTCATCGTTGCTGGTCATATGTACCGCACGAACTGGGGCATCGGTCACAGTATGACAGAAATTTTAGAAAATCATCGCGGACCCTTTACTGGCGAAGGTCATAAAGGTCTATATGAAATTCTTACTACTTCTTGGCACGCACAACTAGCCATTAACTTGGCAATGATGGGATCTTTGAGCATCATCGTGGCACAACACATGTATGCAATGCCTCCGTATCCCTACCAAGCTATCGATTACGCGACTCAGCTATCCTTATTCACACATCATATGTGGATTGGTGGTTTCTGTATCGTCGGTGGTGCTGCTCACGCAGCAATCTTCATGGTTCGTGACTACGATCCAGCTATGAACCAGAACAACCTACTAGATCGGATGTTGCGTCACCGCGATGCAATTATCTCGCATCTAAACTGGGTATCGATGTTCCTTGGCTTCCATAGCTTCGGTCTGTATATCCACAACGACACCATGCAAGCATTGGGTCGTCCTCAAGATATGTTCTCCGACAAGGCAATCCAGTTACAGCCTGTATTTGCTCAGTGGATTCAAGGCATACACACTGCTGCTGCCGGAAACACTGCGCCAAACGCACTGCAAACTGCTAGTCTCGCTTTCGGTGGCGATACTCTCGCTGTCGGTGGCAAAGTGGCAATGATGCCGATTGTATTGGGTACTGCGGACTTTATGGTCCACCACATCCATGCTTTCACAATTCATGTCACCGTTCTCATCCTCCTTAAAGGTGTCTTGTTTGCTCGTAGCTCTCGGTTAGTACCCGACAAAGCTAGTCTGGGCTTCCGTTTCCCTTGCGACGGCCCTGGTCGTGGTGGTACCTGCCAAGTCTCTGGTTGGGATCACGTCTTCCTCGGTCTGTTCTGGATGTACAACTCCCTATCCATTGTAATCTTCCACTTTAGTTGGAAAATGCAGTCGGATGTCTGGGGTACTGTATCGCCTGACGGTACTGTGTCTCACGTTACTGGTGGCAACTTTGCAACTAGTGCGACGACAATCAATGGTTGGTTGCGTGACTTCCTGTGGGCGCAAGCTTCTCAGGTCATCAACTCCTATGGTTCGGCATTGTCGGCTTACGGTTTGATCTTCTTAGGCGCACACTTCATCTGGGCATTTAGCTTGATGTTCCTGTTCAGTGGCCGTGGTTACTGGCAAGAGTTAATCGAGTCGATCGTCTGGGCGCACAACAAGCTCAACTTTGGACCAGCAATTCAACCTCGTGCTCTGAGCATCGTTCAGGGTCGCGCGGTAGGTGTAGCTCACTATCTCCTTGGTGGTATTGCTACAACCTGGGCATTCTTCTTAGCTCGATCTATGTCGATCTAACGAAACGATGCTCTTGGTATCAGTCTTTTAGGATTAAACCTGAATAATTGTTATCGATAGAACGACATCAATAAAATGATGCTAATCAATGCCACACGAGATGGTTGTAGTTAGCATCATCTCTACTGCAATCATCTCGTCCGTCCGCGAGGAAACCTGATAAGAAAACTATGGCAACTAAATTCCCCAAATTTAGCCAAGACCTAGCACAAGATCCGACCACTCGGCGGATCTGGTACGGGATCGCCACGGCTCACGACTTTGAAAGCCATGATGGCATGACTGAGGAAAATCTTTACCAAAAGATTTTCGCTACTCACTTCGGTCATCTAGGTATTATCTTCCTCTGGGCTTCTGGCAACCTGTTCCATGTCGCTTGGCAAGGCAACTTCGAGCAGTGGATCAAAGATCCGCTCAACGTAAGTCCCATCGCTCACGCAATTTGGGATCCTCACTTCGGTAAACCAGCACTCGATGCCTTTACCCAAGCGGGCGCATCCAATCCAGTTAACATCGCATACTCCGGTGTCTACCAGTGGTGGTATACCCAAGGAATGCGATCGAACGATGACCTGTACATGGGTTCGATCTTCTTGCTCGTCCTCGCTTCAGTCATGTTGTTCGCTGGTTGGTTGCACCTTCAACCAAAGTTCCGTCCTAGTTTGTCCTGGTTCAAGAATGCTGAATCTCGCCTCAATCACCACTTAGCTGGATTGTTTGGCGTTAGTTCACTCGCTTGGACTGGTCACTTAGTCCACGTTGCGATCCCCGAATCTCGCGGTCAGCACGTTGGTTGGGACAACTTCACCAGTGTATTACCTCACCCCGCAGGGTTAGCCCCCTTCTTCACAGGTAACTGGGGTGTATATGCAGAAAATCCAGATACCGCAGAACAGATATTTGGCACAGCTCAAGGATCTGGGACAGCAATCTTGACTTTCTTGGGCGGATTCCATCCTCAGACTCAATCTTTGTGGTTGACTGATATGGCCCACCACCACCTAGCAATCGCGGTATTATTCATCGTTGCTGGGCATATGTACCGGACTAACTTTGGCATCGGTCACAGCATCAAGGATATCCTCAATGCTCACAAAGCACCAAGTGGAAAGATGGGTGCTGGTCACAAAGGTCTTTATGACACTGTGAACAACTCCTTGCACTTCCAACTAGGCTTGGCACTGGCTTCACTGGGTGTAGTTACTTCTTTAGTAGCTCAACACATGTACTCCATGCCTCCCTATGCGTTCTTAGCACAGGATTTCACTACCCAAGCCGCACTTTACACTCATCACCAGTACATCGCTGGATTCTTGATGGTTGGTGCATTTGCTCACGGTGCGATCTTCTGGGTTCGTGACTACGATCCAGAGCAAAACCGCGACAACGTTCTAGCACGAATGCTAGAGCACAAAGAGGCGATTATCTCCCACTTAAGTTGGGTGTCTCTGTTCCTTGGATTCCATACCCTCGGTCTTTACGTTCACAATGATGTCGTAGTTGCCTTTGGTACACCTGAGAAACAAATTTTAATCGAACCTGTGTTCGCACAGTGGATTCAAGCTTCGCATGGAAAACTATTGTATGGTTTTGATGTGTTGCTATCCAATCCAGATAGTAATGCTTATACCGCCTATCCAAACTATGCAGATGTTTGGTTACCTGGTTGGTTAGCAGCAATCAACTCTGGCAAGAACTCCCTGTTCCTCACCATCGGACCTGGCGATTTCTTAGTCCACCATGCAATCGCATTAGGACTCCACACCACCACCCTGATCTTGGTCAAAGGTGCGTTGGATGCTCGTGGTTCCAAATTAATGCCCGACAAGAAAGACTTCGGCTATGCCTTCCCTTGCGATGGTCCTGGTCGTGGTGGTACTTGTGACATCTCTGGTTGGGATTCCTTCTACCTAGCGATGTTCTGGATGTTAAACACCCTCGGTTGGGTAACATTCTACTGGCACTGGAAACACTTAGGAATTTGGCAAGGTAACGTAGCACAATTCAATGAGTCCTCGACTTATATCATGGGTTGGTTACGCGATTACCTCTGGCAGAACTCCTCACAGTTAATTAACGGTTACAACCCTTACGGGATGAACAACCTGTCTGTATGGGCATGGATGTTCCTCTTCGGACACCTCGTCTGGGCGACTGGCTTTATGTTCTTAATTAGCTGGCGTGGTTACTGGCAAGAGTTGATCGAAACTGTTGTCTGGGCGCACGAGCGGACTCCACTTGCGAACCTAGTTCGTTGGAAAGACAAGCCTGTTGCACTCTCGATCGTTCAAGCTCGTGTTGTTGGTCTAGCTCACTTTACAGTTGGTTATATCCTCACCTACGCGGCCTTCCTGATCGCCTCTACTGCTGGTAAGTTCGGTTAGTTCTGGATTCATCATTAGTTGACTTAAAGCCCCCTTCACTTAGTGTTGGGGGCTTTTTAGATGATGGGTTAACTCTTTATGGTCTGAACTATGATTAGAATGATTGAATGATGGACTATGATGAGCTGCTATCTGAGAATCCTAGTCTATCTATTAATCTGACAAATCATAAGCCTAGTCGAAAAGTGCTTAAAAACGAGAATGTTGAGAACATCAAAAATTTTTCAATGATGAGACTGGCTATATTAAAACAGACAAACTATCACAGTCATACAGCACCTTCCATCAACACGAAGTGCAGTAATACAAGATGAATAAATCATTATTATGAAACCATATGCTGTATTATACTCGTAGTGAAAAAGGAAGTAGAGTCTACGATCTAAAACCATTTAGATCTAAATTCATCCCGATAGTGGTGGGGAAGGTGTGGATATAAGAGTGGTAGATGCACCCTGATGATTCGTCCCTGACTTATTTCGATAAGTTGGGGCTTTTTCTTTTTAGCTAAATTAATTTAATTTCGTCCTGATAGTGGTGGGGAAGATGTGTATATAGGAGTGGTAGATGCATCCTGGCTTACTTCGGTAAGTCGGGTTTTTTTATTTGTCACTAAATTAATTTAATTTTGTCCCGATATTAGCGGGGACGGTGTTCAACACCAGACTACTTAAATTATTGCCGGTAAAATAATTAAATTATCAACAACTTCAATCTGGATCTTATTTTTTAATACTACATCGTTCCAACTTTCATATACTGATGGTTGACAGTATCTATGAATTTGAAGATGATATTCTCCCTCAAGACCTGTCATCACCGTCATCAAATTAGTCGCCGCTGCTTTTACGCCATCATCTGTAGATCGAGAACCAAGATAAAAATCATTTCCTGGCCATGAAACATGATCCCAAGCCACAAAACTAAACAATTTGTAATCCGTGAAGTCATCTCCATCTTCTGCATATTTTTGGAGCCGACATAATTGAGGTTTGTCGATATTTCCCTTCGTTAAAGGTCTGACAAATAAACTAATTCGATCGATCTCAATTCTTTCATTCTCGCACTCCTGATATGGATCGAAATAAACAACCTTAATATTAGTAAACTTATTCCCATGAGTTTCGAGAAAAGCGATCAGTGTTTTTCTTAATTGGGATCCTAACTGTCCGTGGAACTTACCTGCAAATTGTCCACAGCCCATGCCAGGAATCGTGATTAGTGCCATCTTCCCCTTCTGTTTGGCTAGCTCATTTATCTGAATAAATGCTGGCAAAAATCTTCGTTCGTAGAGTCGATAATAGCCGTCAGGATTGATTTCATTATTAATTGTCACTTCTTCCCAGTCAACGGGAGTAATCTGATTACCATTGCGTAAGAGTGCGCTTGGAGTGAATATTAAAGTAGCTGCAAATGGGACTTGATGCAAATCTGGATGGCGATGTCTACCATTATCATAGACGGTGACTGGTGTAACGATACTAATATCGCCTAAAATAGAAAGTTCGTCTTGATTCCAATCAGTGCTATTTCCAGATACCTCGAATTCCGCGAAAATTTGTGGACGTTTAGTTCTCATCAACAGTTCGATAAATTCAACTGTTGTGACCTGATTTAGATCGATATGTTTCAATCGATCTCCGACATGTACACCAGGACTACTACCCGTCTTTAATCTCGCTAGATAAGCAGATGCTCGATCGAATGTTTCCCGATTAATCACAACCTGATAGCTGTTCATATTTATTTCTTAATTATCAATTATCAATTATAAATTATCAATTATAAAAATGATTAGCTACCTTAAAGGCATCGCCATTCAAATCCAGACTCCAGCGAATAATCGATCGATCTTAATCTTAGAGGTAAATGGCATCGGTTATGAATTACAGATCCCCCAACGGATGATTTTGGAAGTGGTATTAAATAACGAGATTCAGGTGTTTGCGCATCAGCAGGTACGTGAAGATTCGATGTCTCTATATGGCTTTAGTTCCGCAGCCGAGCGAGATTTATTCAGACAATTAATTAGTGTCAGTGGGGTTGGGGCAAGTTTAGCGATCGCCTTATTAGATAAACTAGGATTAGCCGATACAGTTTCGGCAATCGTTACTAGCAATATTCAACGTCTATCAACCGCGCCAGGAGTCGGCAAAAAAACAGCCGAACGTCTAGCTCTCGAACTTCGCAGCAAACTTGGGCAATGGCGGGTCGCCTCAGGCTTACTCGAAGCTCTACCATTGACTAGTTTAAACCCCACCATGCAAGCTGAAGTTGAAATGACATTGCTAGCGTTGGGCTACTCCAATGAAGAAATTCAGCAGGCGTTACAAGCCATTAGTCAAGACAGTTTGATGGTTAAAAGTCCAAACATTGAAGATTGGCTCCGACTGGCGATATCGAGCATTCAATAGACTGCTTGTCCAAGTGAAAATACGATCGTGCTCAGTACTGTTTTTCTCCAAAATCTCCCCTAGTCCCTATCCCCTATCACCTATTCCCTGGATTCTACAAGAGATTCAATCGGTAGATTAATTACAGGAATTAGTCCCTAGCATGGTATCCTAATATTTGGCTCATAATTTGTCTGCGGCGAACACGATCCGTTTCCCAAAGAGAACTCGATCGTCAAAACTAAATTAGCCAATTAAATTATAATTTAAACTTATTTTCCATGTCCTCATCTCCCCAGTCTGAAGATTTCGATGATGCTGAGTTAGTAACACTAACCGATGAAGCTGGGCGAGAACTCCCCTGCTTCATCGAGCGCGAACTAGAACTCGATAGCAAAACGTATTTGCTATTGTTACCAGTAAACTCACCAATTGAAATTTTTGCTTGGGATGAAGATGATGAAATTACCGAACTAGTTTGCGTCGAGGAAGAAGAAGAAATCAGTCGGATTTTTGCGGACGCTCATGCAGTACTAGCCGAACAAAATCTTACACTCAAACGGACTGCTTTTACGCTCAGTGCGATCGGTGAATTACCACCGCTCGATCCGACAGAAGTAGTCACGATCGAAATTGACGAAGATGATGATAGTTTAGAGCCAGAAGAGTTTCAAATTTTGGCACGCTTTTACAATGAAGAGCAAGAGTATGCAATTTGCACGCCCGTAGATCCACTCCTATTCTTCGGTAAAGCTGACGACGAAGGTTCGATTGCGCTCCTCTCCGAAGAAGAAGCCGAACAACTCCAACCGATGCTCGAAGACATGTTATTAGATGAAATCTAGAGCTGGAGAATTACCCTTGAAACTAATCAAAACTACCCCAAAGTGGCTATTGATTTCTGCACCCATCGTACTGTTAACACTCCTATTTGGTGGCGGTAACTTGTGGTGGCATGGCATAACCGCACCTGCTTCCAGCGATCCGAATGCTAAAGGGATCGAAATCCAAGTCAAACCTGGTACTTCTGGTCAAGCAATTGGCAAAGAGTTAGAAGCCAAAGGGATCATCAAATCCCAAACAGCTTGGAAACTGTGGACATTTTGGCAAGCTAAACAGGGAAAAGGTTCGCCTCAAACTGGCAACTATGAACTATTGCCAAATAAACCATTGTCTGATGTTGCAGCCCAACTATTAGAAGGAAAAGTAGTTCAATCTGGCTTTACCATCCGTGAGGGTTGGAATATCAGACAGATGGGTGAATACTTTGAAAAGGAAGGTTTATTCAAGGCTGTTGATTTTGTCGCTGCGACCAAGGAAATTCCCAAGGATAAGTTTCCCTGGCTACCTGATGGGATTCCGCATTTAGAAGGATTTCTGTTTCCTGAAACTTATAAAGTTCCTAAGGAAACAATCACTCCCAAAGGCGTAGTGACGCAGATGCTCAAGCAATTCGAGCAAGTCGCCTTACCAGAGTATCAGAAGGCTGCTGCGACTCAAAAGCTTAGTTTGTTGCAATGGGTAAGTTTATCGAGTGTAGTCGAAAAAGAGGCGGTAATTCCGATCGAACGTCCCCTGATTGCAGGTGTATTTACGACTAGATTGACTAAGAATATGCGGCTAGAATCCGATCCTACCGTAGAATATGGACTCGGAATCAAACAGACTGCCGATCGACCTTTAACATTTGCAGAAGTTAAGCGACCCAACCCTTATAATACCTATATGAATGCTGGAATTCCACCTGGCCCAATTTCTAGCCCAGGAATTGGAAGTCTCAAAGCAGTACTCAATCCTGACACTACCGAATCACTGTTCTTTGTGGCCAAATATGATGGTACTCATGTATTTAGCAAAACCTTAAAGGAACATGTCGCCGCAACTAATTCGATTCGTCAGCAACGCAACGCTGGGAAAAAATAACTAATTGTAATTCATCACCCAACATCGTGGGAGAATACTTCGTAGACGATTATGTTTGCGAAGTGTTTTTTATGGGACATATCCCCGACTGTCTTGTCTCTCTTCCATGGTCGGGGATATAGCAGTAATGATTGAAATGTCCGATAAAATCTAGAAAGGTTGGGTGGGTTTAAATTAAATTTATAGTGTTGTTTTGACTGATAGTATAAACCCACCCGTACAGATCCGAACCCCTAACCCCCATCCCCTCAAAAAATGGCATTATTCCCCCTCTTACAGGCTGACTTAGTACTAAATAGATCCGTCTTGGATTTAACCCCAGAAATTCTGGCTCGATATCAGATTGATGGCTTGGTATTAGATGTCGATGACACTATTGTACCGATCGGTAGTAGCAAAGCTCAACCAGAACTTGCTCAGTGGATCGAGGAAATTAGAGAAATTGTCCCGCTGTGGTTGGTGACAAATAATCCTAGTCAAGTTAGAATCGGAGCGATTGCCGATAGCTTATCACTACCGTATTTTCTCAGCGCGGGTAAACCATCCCGACGCAAACTTCGCCAAGCAGTGGCAGAGATGCAACTAGAACCCGCACGAGTAGCGATGGTTGGGGATCGGATCTTTACCGATGTGCTCGCGGGTAATCGGTTGGGAATGTTTACTATCTTAATCGATCCGATCGTCAGTCAAGACTCCACCTTCAGTTTTCACATTCTGCGCCAAGTTGAGTTTGCACTCGCACGGCTACTCGGCGTATCTTTCACAACGAAGAAATAAATCTTAATTAAAAATAACAAATGCTAAATATATCGAAATGTAAATAAATTATTAAGAAATGCGGGATCGTCGAAAATATCTGGCATTATAGTTTTATTGGAAATGGAGTCAGCCCATATAAAGACTCTAAACATAATATAAAACATAAAAACTTTCAGAGCGTTAGCTGCCAAAAATAGGTAGATGACGCTCTGAAAACTTTTATAGAGTATTTTTCAATGACGATCGAATATTCTCGCTCCATTGCCGAAAGCATCGATCCCTAACTAGTACGCCCCGATCCCCAGTATGTCTCAGACCTTAGTCATCAAAGTTGGTACATCGAGTCTAACCCGTGGAGATGGCAGATTAGCATTAGCAACCATCGCCGCTTTAGTTGAAACGATCGTCGATTTACGCGCCCAAGGCTATCAAATTGTTTTAGTATCTTCTGGTGCGGTTGGAGTTGGGGCATCGAGACTGGGAATGACGGAGCGTCCGAAAACTATCGCCCTGAAGCAAGCTGCGGCTGCTGTCGGACAAGGTATCATCATGCGGGTGTATGATGACTTATTTCGTGAGCATCAACAGCCTGTCGCGCAAATATTATTGACACGGGGGGATCTGGACAGGCGGAGTAGTTATATTAATGCTTATAATACTTTTCAAGAGCTGTTTCGATTGGGAGTGATGCCGATCGTCAATGAAAATGATACAGTTGCTGTAGATGAATTAAAGTTTGGGGACAATGATACGCTATCGGCGAGAGTAGCGAGTCTAATCGATGCTGATTGGTTATTTTTACTGACTGATGTCGATCGATTGTACTCTGCGGATCCACGTAAATTTCCCGATGCTCAACCGATTATTCAAATCGATCGATTAGAAGATTTAACCACCCTCCAGATTCAAACTGGTGGCGAGGGTTCAGAATGGGGAACAGGGGGGATGGTGACGAAAATAGCCGCCGCTGGGATCGCAACTGGTGCAGGGGTGCGAACAGCAATTACTCACGGACAATTTCCCCAATATATCGAGCGGATTTTGCACGGGGAACCATTGGGAACTCAATTTACGCCGCAATTACGCGCCGATAGTGCCAGAAAACGCTGGATTGCTCACGGGTTGGTGACGATAGGGAAGATTTATATCGATCCTGGTGCGGTAGCAGCGATTAGTACTGGGGGTAAATCTTTATTACCCGCCGGAATCACCCAGATTGTCGGGAATTTTGAGGCGACAGATGCGGTGGAATTGTGCGATGGATTAGGCAAAGAGATCGCGCGGGGAATTGTCAACTATAGTAGTGTGGAACTCGATCGGATTCAAGGACATCGATCGACTGATATCATTGAGTTACTCGGCTATGTTGGTGAAGAAACTGTGGTACATCGCGATAATCTAGTGTTGAGCTAAAATCCCCTATCCCCTATCCCCTATCCCCTCTTTAAATATATGTGGCAATGGCAAACCTGGCAGGAATTACCGTATTTAACCTGCGATTTACTTGCTGATTGGCAACATGGCTTTTTTACTCGTCAATTTGCACCACGAGATCCGCAGGAGATGACACCTATATTGTCTGCAACGGCGAGTACTCACCGCCTCAAGCAGGTGCATGGAAATGTGGTATTTACCCCCAGCGAAATCGCACTTACGACAAGCAGAGAAGTAGAAACTGGCTATGCGATGGCTGATGGAGTATTGACGGAGCAACAAGAGCAAGCTGTCTGGGTAGCCAGTGCTGATTGTAACCCGATTTTGATTGCCAATCGCCAGACAGGTAATGTCGCCGCTGTACATGCTGGCTGGCGGGGTACGTCGCTAAATATTGCGACTGTGGCAGTAAAAAGATTATTGGCGCAAGGGGGCAGTCTCAGTGATATTATCGTAGCGATCGGTCCAGCGATCGATGGTGAGGTGTATCAGGTGACTAGTCAGACGGGATTGGAAGTCTGTCGATCGTTGGCGAAGCCTCTCGGTACGAGAATCGTCCAAAAACCATTCTCAGGCGATGTCGATGCTGATATCATCGATTTACTAGCAATTCCTAATTCCCCCCTATTACCAGACGCGCAAGCGGGCAGAGTGAGGCTAGATGTACGACGGGTAAATCAAATCCAACTCGAACAATTAGGCGTAGATCCTACCCAAATTTCGATCTCACCTCACTGTACTTTTCAATCACCTGAATATTTTTTCTCCTATCGTCGCGAGAAACTAAAGAAAATTCAATGGTCAGGAATAGTAAGTTAGTGGTTTAGCGAAAAGTGCGGTCTTGGGGTTTCCCCAAGTGAAGCACCTTTTCAAGACAGTGGTTGCGCGAAATACGAGTGCTGATTCGATTGCGATTATCTGAACAGTAGATGATGGGCAATGCCCATCCAAACAATTAGCTAAAAACTAAACCACTAAACCACCAAAACTAGACTGGAACTTTCCAAACTTGAATATCCCCATAACTACCAGTAGCAATAGTCCTACTGTCAGCACTAATTGCCACAGATAAGATCGATCGATCGTTCATGGAGATAGTATGTAGAAGCTGACCATCGCTGAGATTCCAGATATTGACAGTGCGATCTTCGCCACCACTGACAATTGTCCGTCCATCGGGAGAAATTGCGACGCAGGAGATCGATTTGGAATGTCCGATCAGTGTATCGATCAGATTACCTGTCGTTACATCCCAAATTTTAATGCTGCAATCGTGACTAGCACTGACAACTTTAGTCCCATCAGGGGTAATTGCCACTCCACTAATCCGACCACTGTGTCCTAATAAGGTTTTGATCAGTCGTCCTTCCTGGAGATGCCACAACCTAACTGTATAGTCACTACTACCACTAGCGACGAGCTGATATTGTTGGTGAGTAGCCACACAAGCAATATTTTGCAGATGTCCAGGACACTGGTGAATCAACAAACCGCTTTCAGGCTGCCAGATTTTGAGGATTGAATCATTGCCACCTGTGACTAATCTCTGTCCATCAGTTGTCAAAGAGATGGCATTAACCGCAGCTTTATTATCGATTAACTGTGGTAATTTTGTTCCGGTAATTAGTTGCCACCATTGAATTGTGCCATCCAAACTACCGCTAATAATTGTCTCCGCATCAGGAGTGAGTAAAACACTATAAATCCAGTGACTATGACCAAGTAAATTGTGAATCAATTTACCATCTGATAGCCGCCAGACCTTGACGGCATCATCGACATGGGTAATATCACCATGTCCGCTTACCAACCATTGTCCATCGGCACTAAGCGCGAGAGTATATACCTCACTAAAGTATCCGGTAAGTTGGCTGACTAGGGCAATGCGATCGTAAGCAATTGGTTCGAGTTCGGGTAATCCGATTTCTGGATCTACGAATGCCACCATTCCCGTTGCTTCCGTGTTATCCCAAGTTTGGGTAACTCCCAGCAGTTCTTTTGATTGCAGGGTGATATGTGCAAGTCGATTCCAGTTTGAGGTGGGAGCGGCACTCTGTTGACAGATAATCGGTAGACAACTGGCATCTGGTACCACTTTTTCGATCGCTTTGAGCCGTTCGCGCGCGTCCCTAACGGCAAGCGGAAGTGATTTACCGCCAGAAAAAGCTTTGAGAAATAGTTTGACAAATTCCTGGGCGACTTGATCTTGGACGGCTTCTCGCATCACAATCAGATTGGGAATCTGGAGATCGACTAGTTCGCTGGCAAGATCTAAACCCTCACCACAATTGAGGATCAATAATTTTAAACCCTGTTGAACTGCTGCCCTAATTCGATATTTTAATTCGGTAATCCCAATTGTATCGTGCTGATTGATATAGATCCGATTGTTGGGTAAGTATCCAGAAATATAGCTGCTAAAAAACAGTACACTCCAGGATTTTTGAGTTACTAACTTGACAAAATCGGCATTACTAGGTGCGACCAAAAATTCCGACTTAGTATAGGGCAATGCCTCTAAATACTCTTTACTGCGATCGAGTTTTATCCCTTGAGCACTAGTGAGCACAGATAGTACCGAAACTTCCAATTTTTCTTCACTTGTTACATTGTCAGAGATCGTCGGAATCGGTGAAACGCTGACTTCCATTTGGGGATATCGATCGAGTAAGGGCTGCCAAATCGATGTCCACGGCAGCTTCATCAGTGCCTTGGAACGGCTTCTCACGATCGTATCAACCTCTAACTCAGGATCGAGAGTTGTCGCCAGTCGCTCGCGGATTGTCTGAAAACCTGGAGCACCATACCATTGATGTAAGTTTGCTTGCATCATCGCCCCCGCATCCAAACAGTCGTTGATTCGCTCTGGCACCAAGCTCACTGCTTTGCTACTCATTAAACGATGATTTTGGGGATCGAGACGACGATATCTATTTTGCCATTCCTGATACTGTGTCATCATTGTGGCTAGATTCGGGAAGGTCACAACTGTTTGGGAGAGCATCTGACGATTGGCTGCCAAAACGGTCATGTCAACTTGAAGTACTTTACCTGCTTGGATTTCTTCAACTGTAAAAATGACTTCAGTCCCCCACACCACTGATGCCGATACTCTTGCACTATCGTCAGCAGCCGCTCTTTCTCCCGTTGGTTCTGTAGACTGTTGAGCGTACAACGGCTCCATTTCCTGACAGAGCAAATTAGCCACAGTATAATAATTCGTACTGTGATTGAGTCTAATTACAATCCGGTAGAGCAAATACTTCAGCTCAACTATTGAAGCATGGCGATCTCGCAATTCTTGGAGATGACTTTTGAACTTAATCGTACTCAGTTGTTGAGCTTCATTGCTCCAATTATTCGTACATGCACAAAATACCAGCTTTTTAATTCTGCCAATGTGATTACTTTGTTCTAGATTATGTACGATTGCATCCAACATCCCTGACTCCCGATTAAGACTCCATTCCCTTCTGGGCTGGCTATTGCCATACCCATTTTGATTAGACAGTATTCAACTATATTTAGTTGCTCATCTCATGGCTTAAAAAAATGATAATGGTAGAGACATTTTTTGATTTTACGTGAGTGACAATAATTGTAGCTTGGATTGAAAGCCTAAAAAGATAATCGATCGATAGCCATCGTCGATCTCTAGCTCACGGATAGATTGAACTACCCATAGCTCTATTATTCCCCAAATATTAGTAATCTTTACTATCACAATCCGATCGAACTTTGGTATCTGATTGCTACACTACTATTTATTGCCTGTTAGTCTCCACTCCCTAATTTTTAAGACTGAACACCATGAAGATCGCCAACAATATCACGGAGTTAGTCGGACGCACCCCCCTCGTCAGACTCAATCGCATCCCTCAATCCGAAGGCTGTGTTGCCGAAATCGTCGTCAAACTAGAGAGCATGAATCCCGCTGCATCCGTCAAGGATCGGATTGGGGTAAATATGATTGAGTCAGCCGAGAAAGAAGGCTTAATTACGCCTGGTAAAACAATTTTAGTCGAACCAACATCTGGAAATACCGGAATTGCCCTGGCAATGGTGGCAGCCGCGAAGGGATATCGATTAATTCTCACGATGCCTGAAACCATGAGTCTCGAACGTAGAGCCTTATTAAAAGCCTATGGTGCTCAATTGGAATTGACTCCAGGCAGTGAAGGGATGAGCGGCTGTATTCGTCGCGCTCAGGAGATTGTCGATAAAACGCCACATGCTTATATGTTGCAGCAATTTCGCAATCCAGCTAATCCTCAAATTCATCGCAATACTACCGCTGAAGAAATTTGGGCAGATACCGATGGTACCGTAGATATCCTCGTGGCTGGAGTTGGCACGGGGGGAACGATTACCGGAATCTCTGAAGTCCTCAAACTCCGTAAACCAGGATTTAAAGCAATTGCCGTTGAGCCAACTAATAGTGATGTACTATCTGGCGGCAGACCAGGACCTCACAAAATTCAGGGGATTGGGGCAGGTTTTGTACCTCAAGTATTGAAAATTGAGATGATTGATGAAGTAATTAAGGTGACAGACCAACAAGCGATCGATTATGGACGTAGATTAGCACGAGAAGAAGGCTTATTGTCAGGCATTTCTTCGGGTGCAGCTTTATGTGCAGCAATCGAAGTCGGTCGTCGTCCCGAAAATAAGGGTAAACTAATTGTGATGATTCAGCCTAGTTTTGGCGAACGCTATCTCAGTACGCCTCTATTTCAAGACCCAGAACTTCAGACAGTTTAATCTTTGTTTGAGATTAAATTTATCCGATTGCTACTTTCTCAAGCCCAAAGCCTAAAGCCCAAAGCCCAAAGCCTAAAGCCTAATTCGATGTCAGAAACGCACTACCAAGTTCTCCAAATTCCCGCCAAGGCTAGTGCTGATGAGATCAAACAGTCTTATCGGCAGTTAGCCAAAAAGTTTCATCCTGATGTGAATGGTGGTAAAACAAATGCCGATCTCATCATCAAAATTAATGCCGCCTATGAAATCTTAGGCGACGAACTCAAACGCAGAGAATATGATTATCTCCTCCAGCCAAAAGTCGTAATCCCTCGCCAACAACAATCATCAGCACACATTCCCCGTCGTCCTCGTACCTCTGAACACGAATTAGACGAAGATTTAGTCTTGTGGCTAAATCAAGTTTATACGCCGATAAATCGGACCATCGGCTGGATTATTAAACCGCTAAAGATGCAAGTTCAAGAACTTTCAGCAGATCCATTCGATGACGAGCTAATGGGAAGATTTGAGGCCTATGTGACCGAATGCCAGCAGCATTTGCAGAAAATTGATAAGACTTTTCATTCGATGTCTAACCCAGCATTGCTTGCGGAGATTGCAGCTAATTTATATTACTGTATCAACCAAGTAGCTGATGGTGTGAAAGAACTAAATTTCTACGTCATGAACTATGATGAAAGCTGCTTGCATGATGGAATTGAGATGTTTAAAATCGCCGCTCAGTTGCAAAAAGAAACCAATAAAAAAATCAAAAGCTATCGATAAAAGTAGGGGCAATTCATGAATTGCCCCTACTTTTATCTATCTCCAATCTCCAATCTCCAATCTCCAATCTCCAATCTCCAATCTCCAATCTCCAATCTCCAATCTCCAATGCGAATCGCCCTATTCACTGAGACTTTTTTACCAAAAGTTGATGGCATCGTCACTCGACTCAAACACACGATCGAACAATTGCAAAAACGTGGCAATGAGGTATTAGTTTTTTGTCCAGCCGGAGGATTGGAATCTTACTGTGGAGCTAAAATATATGGATTGTCAGCCTTTCCCCTGCCGCTCTATCCCGAACTAAAGATCGCCTTACCTCGACCAGAAATTGGTAGAGAATTAGCAAGGTTTAAACCAGATATCGTTCATGTGGTCAATCCAGCCGTATTAGGACTCGCGGGAATTTTGTATGCCAAATTACATCGGGTGCCGTTGGTAGCTTCTTACCATACTCACCTGCCCAAATATCTTGAACACTACGGTTTGGGGATGTTAGAAGGATTGCTGTGGGAATTGTTAAAAGGAGCGCATAATCAAGCAGCCTTAAATTTATGTACTTCTAGTGTAATGGTGCGAGAATTGCGCGAACATGGGATCGATCGAGTTGATCTATGGCAACGTGGCGTAGATACCGAAACTTTTCATCCAGCGAAGGCAACCACCGAAATGCGTCACCATTTGACCCAGGGTGAGCCAACCAGCCGTCTATTACTGTACATTGGTCGTCTGGGAGCTGAAAAGGAAATCGAGCAGATTAGACCTGTTTTAGCAGCAATTCCTGGAGCGAGACTGGCGATCGTCGGTGATGGCCCTCACCGTGCTAATTTAGAGACTTATTTTGCGGGGACTCCCACACATTTTGTCGGTTATCTCGGTGGCGAGAAATTAGCAGCAGCCTATGCTGTCGCCGATGCGTTTATTTTTCCATCGCGGACGGAGACGCTGGGTTTAGTATTGTTGGAAGCAATGGCCGCAGGATGTCCGGTAGTTGCGGCTCGATCGGGTGGAATTCCTGATATAGTCACAGATGGACACAATGGCTATCTCTTCGATCCTCAAGATCCCCAAGGCTCGATCCTCGCGACGAAACAACTTTTCGCTGATTCTGAATCTTATCTCCAACTTCGCAACAATGCTCGTGCAGAAGCCGAACGCTGGAATTGGGCTACTGCAACTGAGCAGTTACAAGGATATTATCAATTAGTGGTTTAGAAGATGGTAGCGAAAATTTCTCACTAATCCCCCGTTTCCTCGTTATTCTCTCCCAAAAATGGTTGTTGACCAATCCCCAGCTCTTTCTTGCTGCGTTTGAGTTCCTTCCATAGAGCCTTGATTTGCTTGTAAGACTCTTCTGGGGTGAGCTTGCCAGAGGTTTCTAGACTACAGATGAAGCTAACTTTTTGAGTGAATTCCTGTAAGTTGTTATTGAACACCAAATTTTCGGGTTTAAACTCACCGTGATAACGATTATTGTGATACAAAAAGAAATCTAGCTCTTTTGGCATTGATATTGCGTCCTATCTGTTGCGATACAATGATAATTGATGAGTACTTAGAGTTTCTCATCCTACTTGATGGAGAACCACTTCTGAGAACTAAATGAATATCTGTGGGTATATTGTATCTCGTTGACGTTGGCGTAGCCGCTGCTTGAGCAGAAGCCTCTCCACCGGAGAGTCGATAGTCATCTATCTTCAATTACTAGACGCGTATTCCTTAGACAATAACTATAACTATTTAAGTTTGTGCTTATCTTTAACCTTTTCTTAACCTAACTTTTCCAGCTCTTCCCCACAGACGGCACCAGATAGAAGTACGGCAATAAAATTAAGATTGCCGGATTGACTATCGACTAATATCCACGAACCAACACCAGTTTTCAACTAAAATTTGGTGTTGCTCATCTAATTTTAACTATTTCAGCATGAATCGTCATCAGCAGATTTACGAAGGCAAGGCAAAAGTTCTATACGCTACAGACGATCCAGATATCTTACTGGCTTACTTCAAAGACGATGCTACCGCCTTCAATGCCCAAAAACGTGGGACGATCTCCGGTAAAGGGGAAATTAACTGTCAAATCGCTGCGCACCTATTCAGATCGATCGAGTCTCATGGTATCGCTACTCACTACATCGATTGTCCAGCAGTAGATGAAATGCGAGTGAAGTCTGTCCAGATTATTCCGGTCGAAGTAGTCGTCAGGAACATTGCAGCGGGTAGTCTCTGTCAACAAACAGGAATTACTTTAGGGACAATCTTACCCCAACCATTGGTCGAATTCTTTTACAAGAATGATAGCTTAGGCGACCCACTCTTGACACGCGATCGATTACTGCTGATGGAATTAGCCACCCCAGCGCAATTAGAAACCATCCACTCCAAAACTTTACAAATCAATCTTATCCTCCAAAACTTTTTTAAACTGTGCGGAATTACACTAGTTGACTTCAAAATCGAATTTGGTGTAGACAAACACCAACAAATTTTGCTGGCGGATGAAATTAGTCCTGATAGTTGTCGGTTATGGCTAATTGGGGAACCCGATCCCAATTTGCGAGTCTTAGATAAAGATCGGTTCCGCCGCGATTTAGGCAAGATTGAAGATGCTTATCAGCAAGTCTTGACAAGAGTTTTAGGCGTTAAGGAGTAGGATCAATTATCGAATCTGCGCTCTCACTCTAAACCCGCTCCAAGAATGCTGCGGTAGATACACACTTTTGGTTGAGTAGCTGTGTAGATTTTCGCCCCACCCATCATGTAACGCGACTCGCTTCCGCCGTTATTCGAGAGGGAATTTGAACCGGATTTTCTTATATTTATTAAACAAAACATGAAATTTAGATTGAAATTACTTTTAGTCATTACAATTGCTGCCATCGGTCAAATCGCCAATATTGGTTCGGGAAAAGCCGAAGCAATGCCGATTGAGAGACTAGTATCCCAAACTAAATTAGCTAGTTCCCTCTTAGAACCCAAATCTATCTCTGAAACTAGCGATCTCCCTACTGCCAAAGATCTACTCGCTCGCCGCAGAACTCGCAAACCACTCTTGCGGCGCAAACCACTCAAAACAACGCCAGCCGCAACCACTGGGCCAACTAATTCGACCCCACAGACTCAAACACCAACGACGGCTCCAGCCGCTAATCAAAAACAGGTATTAGTTTCAGAAATCGTGATTCGCAGTGCCAAGGGGACACTAGAACCAGACTTAGAATCAAAAATTCGCCAAGTTCTCACGGTTAAAACTGGAGAACCAACCACCCGCGCTCAATTAGAGCAAAATCTCAATGCAGTCAGGGCTTTAGGTGCTTTTTCAGCCGTTGAAATCATTCCTGAGGATACTGCCAAAGGTGTCAAACTCAGCTTTGTCGTCACAACCTACGGTAATTTAGGACGGGTACAGATCGAAACATTGCCCGCTAATAGTAGTACCGTACTAAAACAATCAGATGTAGATAGCATTTTTCAGAACCAGTATGGTAAACAGTTAAATGCTGTCGAACTTCAGGCAGCAATCAAAAAATTAAATGAATTCTATCAAAAACAGGGTTACAATCTCGCCCAGGTAGTTGATGTCAAGGAAATGGGTGCCGATGGGACGCTGAAATTAGTCATTGCCGAAGGACTGATTGAAGATGTCCAAGTCCGGTTTATGACCAAAGACGGATTGTTGGTTGATGACAAAAAACAACCAATTACAGGTAGCACTCGACCTTTTATCGTTACTCGTGAAGCTGAGTTGAAACCAGGCAAGATCTTCAATCGTGCCACTGTAGAAAAGGATTTGCGACGGATTTATGGGCTAGGGATCTTTGATGATGTGCGTGTCGCGTTTGCCCCAGGCACAGATCCTGCAAAAGTGGTACTTCAGTTTAATGTAATTGAGAAGAAAACAACGGCAATCGTTGCTGGAGGCGGACTTAGCTCGACCAATGGTTTGTTTGGGAGCGTTAGTTATAACCAGTTAAATGTCGGTGGAAATAGTCAAAAATTAGGGGCTGAAGTTCAATTAGGTACTAAAGATTTTCTATACGATTTGAATTTCTCCGATCCTTGGATTGCGAGTGACCCCAATCGCACATCTTATAATGCCAACATCTTTTCGCGGCGATCCTTGTCGCTAGTATTTGATGGTGGTAAAACACCATCTTATGTGCCTGGAACTACTGACACGCCGAGAATCGTCAGACAAGGTGGTGGGATTACTTTCAATCGTCCGCTCAATGGCGATCCTTTTAGTGATAGTGCTTGGCGGGCTTCTCTCGGTTTGCAGTATCAAAGGGTTTCAGTACGGGATGTGAATGGGAATGGAATCGTCCCGAAAGATTCCAAAGGTAACGATCTCAGCTTCAGTAAAACTGGTGAAGACGATCTGTTCATGGTGCAGTTGGGGATGACTCAAGATCTACGCAATAGTTACATCGATCCTACTCAAGGTTCACTACTCAAATTTGGCGTGGATCAATCAGTGCCCTTAGGACTGGGGAATGTATTTATGACCAGGGCAAGAGCGAGTTTTACCAACTATTCACCAGTGAAGTTGCTTAATTTAGCCCCTGGTTCTCAATCATTGGTATTCAACGTTCAAGGTGGCACGATCTTGGGCGATCTCCCGCCTTATGAAGCATTTAGCTTGGGTGGTACATCGGGCGTACGAGGCTATGAGGATGGCGATGTGGGTTCGGGACGTAGTTACGTCCAGGCTACCGCAGAATACCGCTTTCCACTGATATCGATTGTCGGTGGTGAAATATTTGCTGACTATGGTAGCGATTTGGGTACTGGGAATACGGTTCCTGGTAATCCAGCCGGATCTCGTGGCAAACCAGGTAATGGTTTGGGCTATGGTGCTGGGGTGCGGATCAATACTCCGATTGGCCCAGTTCGGGTTGACTATGTGCTCAATAGTCGTTCTGAGAATCGGGTTCAATTCGGGATTGGGGAAAGATTTTAATTAGTTGATAGTTGATAGTTGATAGTTGATAGCTAAAACCTAGGGGGTGGGCAGTGCTTATCGTCTGGGTTTTGGTTGATTTTAATGGTATAAATACTTAATGATGCTTTAATTATCGATCGACAGGTGTGGAAATCTCTAGTCAAGTTGTGTTCGATCGGGTTATTAATTTGGTCGATGGGTGTAGCTCCGGCTTACGCTGATTTTTGCCGTCAGGTAGACGGACATCGAATCTGTATTGTCGATATCAAGCGGAGTGCGAAGAATTACTGGCAATACCAAGCAGTGGTGAGTAATGATGGAATTGAATCACCGCCTGCATCCTATGATTGTCGAGAGCGATTAATTACCGATCTCGCTGGTACTCTGACATCCTTCAGATCTCGTAAAGATGCCCAATTTGTCTGTAGTCTGTATCGACGGAGGGGCTAAATTATTCGATAAAAACTGATGATAACCATTGCCTGATGGTCGATCGAGGATTAACCGTTGAGTTATCATCTCGTACCCCACCGCGATATACTGAATAAAGAAAATTGTTCTAATCCATTTTTTCTCTGGCGCAGCCGCTAAAGTGGGGAATCTTAGACTAAATATTCATACCTTTAGATTACTGCTATAACCCGTGGGTACCCACGAGGGGCACCCCTACAGGTTAATTGAGGTTCTTTCCTCCCTAAAGCTATCGAGCCTAATCCCTAATTTAAGAACCATTATATGAATTCAGGTATTGACCTCCAGGGAACTTTTATCCAATCCCTCAGTGACTTTGGTATCTCAACCGAACTGGCTAAAGTTCTCTGGATGCCATTTCCGATGTTGCTGATGCTCATCGGTGCAACTGTAGGTGTACTCGTCAACGTGTGGTTGGAGCGCAAAATCTCCGCCGCAGTCCAACAGCGAATCGGCCCTGAATATGCTGGGCCATTAGGCGTACTCCAACCAGTCGCCGATGGTCTGAAACTGGTGTTTAAGGAGGATATTCTCCCCGCCAAAGCCGACCCATTTCTGTTCACGATGGGGCCAATTTTGGTCGTGATGCCAGTATTTCTGTCTTACCTGATTGTCCCCTTCGGTCAAAACTTGGTAATTACCAATATTAATACAGGGATCTTTTTGTGGATTGCCTTGTCGAGTATTGTCCCCATCGGATTGCTGATGGCGGGATATGCGTCGAATAATAAGTACTCACTGATTGGTGGATTACGGGCGGCAGCACAGTCGATTAGTTACGAAATTCCGCTCGCTTTGTCGGTGTTGGCGATCGTGATGATGTCTAATAGTCTGAGTACGATCGATATCGTCCAGCAGCAATCAGGCTATGGAATTTTATCCTGGAATGTCTGGCGACAACCCGTTGGTTTCGTGATCTTCTGGATTTCAGCCCTCGCCGAGTGCGAACGTCTCCCCTTTGACCTCCCAGAGGCTGAAGAAGAGCTAGTAGCTGGTTATCAGACGGAATATTCAGGAATGAAGTTCGCGCTGTTCTACGTGGGTTCTTACGTCAATCTGGTGCTATCGGCGTTGATGGTTGCCATTCTCTATCTCGGTGGTTGGTCGAGTCCAATTCCGATCGAGTTACTTAGCAATCTCCTCGGTGTCGATCCTACCAGTTCTTGGTTACAGGTAGTCGATGCGTCCCTGGGAATCTCGATGACAGTGTTAAAAGCTTATTTCCTCGTCTTTCTCGCGATCCTCACTCGTTGGACTGTACCCCGCGTACGAATCGATCAATTGCTTAATCTAGGTTGGAAATTCCTATTACCAATTGCACTCGCTAACTTGTTAATTACTGCTGCACTTAAATTAGCTTTTCCGACTGCTTTTGGTGGATAAAGCGGAGATTTTACCCCACCCCAGCCCTCCCCTTGTAAAGCGGATGCGCGCACTGTTCGGGTTCCCCGACAGTGTTAGCGCACCAAGCAGGGGAGGGAGCCGAAAAGCCCCCTTTATAAGGGGGTTTGGGGGGTAAAATCTTCAACTAAGTAGGCTCCCAGCTCCCCCAACACCCCCTATCTATCATGCTGAAATTTCTCAAACAAGTCGTCGATTACACCAAGGAAACAGCTCAGGCTGCAAAGTATATCGGTCAAGGATTAGCCGTGACATTCGATCATATGCAACGTCGTCCGATTACTGTGCAATATCCCTATGAAAAGTTAGTTCCTTCCGAACGTTTTCGGGGACGAATTCACTTTGAATTTGATAAATGTATCGCTTGCGAAGTCTGCGTGCGGGTATGTCCGATTAACTTACCTGTGGTTGATTACGAATTTGATAAAGCCAGTAAGAAAAAGAAACTCAATAGCTATAGTATCGATTTTGGTGTCTGTATCTTTTGCGGAAACTGTGTAGAATATTGTCCGACTAATTGCCTATCGATGACCGAAGAATATGAACTTGCGACATTCGATCGACACGAACTCAATTATGATAGTGTTGCGCTCGGTCGTCTACCGACTAAAGTTACTGACGATCCAATGGTAACAGCTCTTCGCACCCTCGCTTATCTCCCAAAAGGTGTAATGGAACCTCATGATTTACCTGCTGGTTCTCAACGTGCTAATAGCAATAAGTAATGAGTAATGAGTAATGAGTAATGAGTAGTGAGTAGTGAGTTCATTTTTTTGAAAGGCTTTTAAACTCTGCTATTCGATAAATAATGATCGAACTCGATCGCCAACAATCTATAATTAATAACGTAAAATGCAAATCGCTGAAGGTGTTCAGTTAGTTACATTCGCCATTCTCTCCGTCCTAATGTTGGGCGCAGCATTGGGTGTAGTTTTGTTTGCGAATATTGTTTACTCTGCCTTTTTACTAGGTGGAGTATTCATTAGTATGGCGGGAATTTATATCCTGCTCAATGCTGACTTTGTATCCGCCGCTCAAATCTTGGTATATGTCGGCGCGGTGAATGTCTTGATTCTATTTGCGATCATGTTGGTAAATAAACGTGAGGACTTTAAACCGCTCAAAAATGGCTGGATTAGACAAGGCTCCACCGCAGTTGTTTGTGCTGGTTTATTTGCGCTTTTGAGTGCTGTTTCGATAGTTACGCCGTGGAAAATTTCAACTCTTACGCCACTAGCCAGCTCGGTTGTACCATTAGCCAAGCACTTTTTTACTGATTTTCTCTTACCATTTGAACTAGCTTCAGTTCTACTATTAATGTCTATGGTGGGAGCAATTATTCTCGCTCGTCGTGACTTTATGCCCGACAATATCTCTGGCGAAACATCTACTCAAGATAGTCTAACTTTACCAGAGCGTCCGCGTGAATTGGCAGGTAAATAGATCGATGAATGGTCAATAGTGGATGACTAAATAGAAAGATTCAGTTGTTAAAGAACAATCATAAACGTTTGATATATGTTGCAATTACAGTATTTTTTGATTTTGGCGGCTGGGCTGTTTTGTATCGGGATCTATGGACTAATTACTAGTCGAAATGCGGTGCGGGTGTTGATGTCGATCGAATTGATGTTAAATGCTGTCAATTTAAACCTGATGGGATTTTCTAATTATATCGATCCAGGTGAGATTAAAGGACAAGTATTTACCGTATTTGTCATTGCTATCGCCGCAGCAGAAGCAGCGGTAGGATTAGCAATCGTCCTGTCGATTTACCGTAACCGCGATACTGTAGATATGGAGCAATTCAACTTACTTAAATGGTAATTACTGGTACCACCAAAATATTAGGGGTGATTGGCAATCCAATTGGTCATTCACTCTCGCCCATTATTCATAATGCGGCGATCGAACATCTAGGTTTAGACTATCGATATCTCGCTTTTCCAGTTGCACCAGCCAATCTCGCCGCCGCACTGGATGGCTTCGCCGCCATCGGTTTAGTCGGCTGTAGCGTCACAATCCCCCACAAACAAGCAATTATCCCCCTACTGGCAGAGATTACCCCTCTCGCCCAAGCAGTAGGTGCGGTAAATACCGTCTGGAACACCCCCACAGGTTGGAACGGGACAAATACAGACGTGGCTGGATTTGTCAGCCCTCTCGCCGCAATGCAGCGGGATTGGGGCAACACAACCGTCGCGATCTTAGGAAATGGTGGTGCGGCTCGGGCTGTAGTTGCCGGCTGTCATCAATTAGGCTGTGGCGAAATCCATGTTATCGGTAGAGATGCGCCAAAATTAGCTGAGTTTAAATCTAGTTGGGCAAATATCCAATTATCGATCGCCAATAGCGATCTACCGACCCAAGTAACCATTCAAACTCACTTATGGACAGACTTACCCAATGTGGTTGGTAAGGATAACTTACTACTAATCAATAGTACCCCGATCGGCATGTCTCCGCAAGTGGCAAATAGTCCGATCGAGGCAGAAATAATGGCGAGAATCGGGGCTGATTCCATTGCCTATGACCTGATTTATACACCGCGCCCGACCAAGTTTATCCAATTAGCCAAAGAGGCAGGGCTGATAACGATTGATGGAACAGAAATGCTAGTTCAACAAGGTGCCGTTGCTTTTGAATTGTGGTTGCAACAATCGCCACCAGTCGATATTATGCGTCAGACATTAATCGAACATTTAACAAATACTCACTAATTTTGTCTAAATTTTCGTTACTTTGTAACCAGTAATGTTGCCAAGTATTGATGCAGAAATGTCTCAACCTGCTCCGCTACCTTGTGCCGCTGCGCTTCATCCACCACCTCATCCAACCGATTGAGTAAAATTCACGCCCATAAACGTTCCAAGCACAACAAGACTCATATAATTACGATACGGTAGCTCGATTTAATTCGATCATGTAACAAAAATCATCCAACGTCTATTAGCGTTGCGAGTATCGTCTCGTTCCGAGAAGAGGCTATTGCATTTGGCGTTAGCCTGCCGTAAGCACGGGCAAACGCTCCGCTACCGCCAACGAGAAGTCGGGGATCTATCCCCAGCTTAAATGCAACGATCGATCTCTATATTCATAAATTAGACAAAATCGGCTCTAACCTGCATTAAAATTCGTCCGAGATGATTTGCTCCAGTTCGATCTATCCCACAGCCCCAGAAGTAATCTACAGGTGAATCTTCGATTATTTCAGCATCCAATGTATCCAGTAAAATCTGTCTAATATCTAAGTGCTGGCTGAACTTTTGCCAGACGGCGCGATACATCAGTTTGCATTTACACAAATCCCAATCAGGGTAAGGTTGGTGTTCGGGGTTGCGCCCGATTTTTGCTGCCAATTCTGGAGTTGATGAGGCTTGAATTTCTGCCATCAAGTACTCGAACTTTGTCCCCTGAAACTTGTGTGCTTGATAATAGTGTTCGACAGTTGCCCACTTTTTCCCGTCTAGATCGATTGCGTGGGGAGAAAAATTGGAAAAGCAGCCGTAAGGCGCATCAATTTTATAGAAATAAATTCTCAATGCTTGTGGGAATGAACTCCATCAACAGTTATAGCACTAAAACTATCCCTGATCGATCTGAATTGACTAGGGATATAGCAATCCTAGATCAGAATCTTAAACCCTAGAGGGAAGGCATGAAGCGGAGTTTTTATTCGGGGGGAACCCCCTGATAAAAACTCCGCAGAATAAAAAACGACAAGACAGCACCGCCCTTCCGAGTTAACGTTACCGCTCGGATTGCCATAGTATTAAGTGTTTGCTTAAACTAAGCTACTTACTTTGCTCAATAGTAAGGTGATCGCGTCATGTACTTGTGGTAGGCTATCGACAACGATCGCAGTACATAGCAGCATCATATATAGGATCGAATACTTGAACAGGGATTTAGCAACAGTCTTGTCGGTGGGAGCTTGTAATAGTTTCCAGGCTTCGTAGACGAAAACGCCACCTAAACCAATAGCGGAAACTCCATAGACAGCTCCAGCGACACCCAAGGGATAAACTAGTAGCAGTGTGCAGGGGATGAGTAAGAGGGTATAAATCCAAATTTGTTTGACGGTAGCTACTTCACCAGCGACTACCGGTAACATCGGAATTCCCACCTTCGCGTAGTCATCTTTAATCATTAATGCCAATGCCCAAAAATGGGGTGGAGTCCATAAGAAAACAATCGCAAATAACACCCAAGCTTCGATACTTAAACTATTGCTAACGGCGGCACATCCAACGAGGGCGGGGATAGCTCCAGCAGCTCCACCAATGACGATATTTTGGGGTGTATGACGTTTGAGCAGGTGGGTATAAATCCACATATAGAATCCAATTCCAGCCATCGCTAGTAAGGCGGCTAAGAGATTGGTAAAAACTGCCAAGATTGTAAAGGATAATACCGCTAATACTGTGGCAAAAATTCCGGCATTGAGAGGTGTTACTCTACCTGATGGAATGGGGCGACTGCGGGTACGCTCCATTGTATAATCGATGTCTCGATCGTAAATACAATTCATCGCTTGGGCGGAAGCTGCGGCTAACATTCCGCCGATAACGGTGACGAGAAATAAGACTGGATCTGTTGCTCCGTCAGATGCCATCCACATGGCGGCGGCAGTGGTAATTAATAAGAGGGGGATGATTCTAGGTTTGGTGAGTTGATAATAACTCTGGATAACTTCGGAAAAGTTTTGACGTTTCGTTTCGACGGACTGATTTAAAAGTTCTTGCATATGATGGGAATGGGGATATTCTTAATATAAGTTTGATAGAAATAATAATTCTGTTTTTTAACCGCACACCATCCATAGATCTCGCAGAGAAAGAATTCTCAGAGAGGTTTTGTCGAACCTTCAATTGGTTTCAGGTTATTCTGCTGCCATAATAGGGCGGTGAGAATAACTAGTGTACCGAGCAACATGGCACCGATCAATTGATGAGCAACTGTCAGGGTTTCTACTTGGAGATGCAGTCTGAAAGTCGCTGTACCTAGTAGGATTTGACAGACTAATAAAGCACCGACAGTTTTAGCTAGATTGAGACAAAATTTAGATGAATTCGGATTGCGCCAAATGACGATCGTTACCGCAATACAACTCAATGTTGCGGGTACGACACCGATGATGTGATTATTCATCACGGTACAAAGTTCAGAATTGCCAAAGCACTGATGCAATGCCCAGCGGGAGCCAACTAATCCACCGAGGATGCTCTGGATGTAAACAAAGATTGCAGCGGTGAAGGGGAGTAAATACAGGCGATTACGGTATCCTGAAGCTATTGGAGTTGTTGCGGAGATTTTTACCCCACCCCAGCCCTCCCCTTGTAAAGGGGAGGGAGCTAGAGCCACCCCTTTATAAGGGGGGGTTGGGGGGGTAGTCACAGGGAGTAACAGGGTACCGATCGAGAGTAAGGTAATAAAGAACAGTAAGGCTGTGCCCAGGTGGGCTGTGACGATATCAAAGCGGAGTAATTCGGTGACTGTGAACGCGCCCAATGCTCCTTGGATGACAATTAGGCTCAGGGCGAAGGTAGTTGCCCAGGGGAGCCAGCGGGGAAGCTGTTGGCGGTACCACCAGGATGAGCCAGCTAAGAATAAGGTGCTCAATCCGATTAATCCAGCATCGAGGCGATGAAACCATTCTAAGAATACCTGAAGATTCATCTGCTGGGTGGGTACTAGTTGCCCATAGCATAGGGGCCAATCAGGGCAAGCTAAACCAGCGTTCATTACCCTAGTAGCACTACCTACCGCCATCAATAGCAGTGTAGCAAAGGCAATCTTCCAGATCGATCGCCGGATCCGGGTTTGGATCATAATATTTCCGCTCTCTTGCCGCGATTCTTGTTCGTCAGCCGAAGATTGAGGGATAAATGCAGAATCTGACATAGTTGTGGAATCTTAGCGTTGGTTTGCCTAATTTATCTTTTTTTAGCTACGCTACTTCACTCAATCATTCCCAAACTAGCATTAATACCTAGTGTCTGTTGGCGGGTTGACTGGGGATGCGATCGAGTTTAAGCTACTACTCAGACATCTAAGTCTATACGTTGTAATGGTTAGAGGTTCGTTTGATCGAGATCCCAAAGAAAATGTTAAAGATTTAATCTGTAAATATATTGACTTATTTCCCGAAATGTACATCTATTCAATCCCGAAGAAAAGCTGAAGAAATGTAGAGAAGTACCGATCGCTCCGATCGGCTGCGGTACCTTAGTAAAGATAGTTAGCCTAACTGTCGCTATTTTTCAATCGCTATTATCTTAACTATCTAGCTAAATTTTTAACCTCGAATGAATATTCCTAGCTCAATTATTACCCTCCTGCTGGGCATAGGATTAACTTTGGTTAGTCTCTGGTATGGACAAAATCACGGACTGATGCCTGTTGCAGCCTCAGAGGAAGCAGGGCACATTGATGGCTTGTTCAATGCAATGATGACGATCTCCGTTGGACTATTTATCATAGTTCAGGGTGTAATCGTGTATTGCGCGATTAAATTTCGCCGCAAGCCTGGAGAACTCGGCGATGGTGCGGCGATCGAAGGTAATGTACCATTAGAAATATTATGGACAGCGATCCCTGCTGCTGTCGTATTGTGGATTTCGATCTACAGTTTTGAAATCTACAACGAAATGGGTGGTTTCGATCCTAGTGCAGATGGGATGCACGCCATGCACGGAATGCCCGCAGGCAAAGGCAGTGCGATGGCAGCTACGATGGATGGGATCCCCCAAGGTAGTCCAATGATTGCCGCAATGGGTGTCGGGGCTTCTCCAGCCAATCAAGGCAAAGCGGCTGCTGTCAATGTCAATGTCTTGGGATTGCAGTATGCGTGGATTTTTACCTATCCAGAAATCAATATCACTTCAGGGGAACTACACGTTCCAGTTGGTAAGGAGGTTCAACTAAATATGAACGCTCAGGATGTGATTCATGCTGTTTGGATTCCGCAATTGCGACTCAAGCAGGATGTGATCCCTGGTACACCGACTCAGTTGCGGTTTACGACGAATAAAGTTGGTACTTACCCGCTCCGATGTGCCGAGCTTTGTGGCGGTTATCATGGTTCGATGGTGACTCAAATGATCGTCCATACTCCTGAGGAATATGACACTTGGATTGCCAGTCAGCAACAATCAGCTCAAGCTCAAGCAGAAATCGTCAAACAGACAATTGCGATGACTCCGGCGAATCTTTCGACGGGTAGCTATTTGGCGCCTTATGCGAAAGAAATGGGCGTGAAACCAGAGATGGTTAAACACCTGCATCAAGATCATAGTATGGGTGGATCGATCGCTTCAGCAAGCAGATAATTTTGTGGAGATGCGGAGATCTTTACCCCACCCCAGCCCTCCCCTTGTAAAGGGGAGGGCTGGGGTGGGGTAAAGCCACCTCAAACTAAGCAGTAATAGACGAGTACAGCATTTCTCTCTAATTACGAGATCCAAACTAGGGTTTAATCCCTATCCCCTAATCCCTATCCTGTAGAAAATGACAGCAGAATTAACAATTCCTACCCAAACATCATCGAAAGATGATGTCGTCGTCCATCATCGAACATGGAAAGACTATTTTACATTTAGTAGCGATCATAAAGTGATTGGGATTCAGTACTTTGTGACTGGATTTATTTTCTATATTATTGGTGGTTTATTAGCCGAAGCAATTCGGACAGAACTAGCAACTCCCGATGCCGATCTTGTCGATCCGAGTACATACAATAGTATGTTCACTATGCACGGTACAATTATGATCTTCTTGTGGATCGTACCTGCGGGAACGGGAGCTTTTGCCAACTATCTTTTACCCCTGATGATTGGGGCTAGAGATATGGCATTTCCTAAACTGAATGCTGTGGCATTTTGGATTATCCCACCGACTGGATTAATGCTGATGGCAAGCTTCTTTTTAGGTCCAGCTCAATCTGGCTGGACTTCCTATCCACCGCTGAGTTTGCTCACTGGTAAGGTGGGTGAAGGGATCTGGATTATGAGTCTATTGTTACTCGGAACATCGTCAATTTTGGGAGGAATTAATTTCTTCACCACAATTTTGAAGATGCGAATTCCAAGTATGTCAATGATGCAAATGCCCTTGTTCTGTTGGGCAATGTTAGCAACATCATTGTTGATGATTATTTCGACTCCAGTTCTGGCTGGTGCGTTGATTTTACTCTCCTTCGATCTCATCGCGGGAACCGCATTTTTTAATCCGGCTGGTGGTGGTGAACCAGTAGTTTACCAGCATATGTTCTGGTTCTATTCTCACCCTGCGGTATATATTATGGTGTTGCCCTTTTTCGGGGTAATTTCCGAAGTAATTCCCGTCCATTGTCGCAAACCAATTTTCGGTTACGGTGCGATCGCGTATTCTAGTATGGTGATTAGTTTCTTAGGCTTAATCGTCTGGGCGCATCATATGTTTACTAGTGGTACACCTCCATGGTTGCGGATGTTTTTCATGATTACCACGATGGTAATTGCGGTACCGACAGGGATTAAAATCTTCGGTTGGTTAGCAACAATGTGGGGCGGTAAAATTACCCTCAATAGTCCGATGCTATTTGCGATGGGCTTTATTTCTACCTTCGTAATTGGTGGAATTACTGGCGTAATGTTAGCGGCGGTACCGTTTGATATTCACGTTCATGATACCTATTTCGTCGTCGCCCACTTGCACTATGTGCTATTTGGCGGGAGCGTCTTTGGTATCTATACAGGCATCTATCACTGGTTCCCTAAAGTCACAGGGCGACATATTAATGATACCTGGGGTAAGATTCACTTCGCTTTAACTTACATTGGTTTTAACGTTACTTTCCTTCCAATGCACGTACTTGGATTGCAAGGGATGCCCCGTCGGATTGCAATGTATGCACCAGAATTCCAGGGTTTGAATCAAATCATTACCTATGCGAGTTATGTGTTGGCGATTTCGACAGTACCATTCTTGGTAAATGCGATTTACTGTGCTTATAAGGGCGAGCCAGCAGGGAACAATCCTTGGAATGCGTTAACTCTTGATTGGCAAACCACTTCGCCACCAGAAATCGAGAATTTTGAGGTGTTGCCTGTGTTAACTACAGGACCTTATGATTATGGTGAAGAGGAAGAAGAAGAGAAAGAATTAACGGCTGTTTAAAATTTTGTAGGTTGGGTTGAGGGACGAAACCCAACAATCCCGTCAAGTAATGCTTGAGTGTGTTGGGTTTCATTCTTCAACCCAACCTACAGATCTATAAACTCGAACTGCTGTTTAGTTATCAGTATTGAATTTTAGATTTGCTGCGGAGATCTACCCACCCCGCCTGCGGCACCCCTCCGTTCGCGAAGCGTCTGCCTTAGCAGAGGAGGGGATTTTTCACCTATCCCCTAAATTTTTATGCAAGGATCTATTTCTGACAAGACGCAGATAAATATTGAAACTGATACCCACGGTAGCCATCATGAGGCGCATCCTGACTTTCGGATTTTCGGGCTAATCGTGTTTCTGGTTGCTGAGGGAATGATTTTCCTGGGGCTTTTTATTGCTTACTTAGCTTTCCGTTCGATGGCACCGGAATGGCCGCCAGCAGGCACGCCAAAGCTTGAATTGATGCTTCCAGGTATAAATACGGTTATTCTGCTTTCAAGTAGCCTAGTAATCCACCAGGCGGATACGGCGATTAAGAAGAATGATGTCAAAGGGCTGCAATTGTGGTTTGGATTGACTGCTTTAATGGGGATTATTTTCCTCGGCGGACAGTTGTATGAATACAGCCATTTAGAATTCGGACTGCGGACGAATTTGTTTGCTAGTACCTTCTATGTTTTGACTGGATTCCACGGACTGCACGTTACTGTCGGCGTACTCTTGATTTTATCAGTGTTATGGAGATCGATGAAACCCGAACATTATGGTACTCAAAATCATTTTGGTGTCGAAGCTGCCGAAATTTATTGGCACTTTGTCGATGTAATTTGGGTGCTGTTATTCATCCTCTTATATCTACTCTAATTTCTCCCGTAGGATTACTGCGGAGCATAACGCACCAAAATTAAGGCATCACATCCAAAATAAAGAGTCGTGGGTTAATTTAAACCGACGACTCTTTAATATTTGAATTGGAGATTAATGATTGAGTTGGTGCGTTAGGGCTACCGCCGTAACACACCCTAAGATTAGTTTTCTCTTTCAGCCAAGCTCAAGCCAGCGGCGAATTCTTCGCCGTAGCCTTCTTCACCATGCTCATTGATATCTAAACCTTGATATTCAGCTTCAGGTTTAACTCTTAGCTCCATTACCAAACTGAGAACTTTGATGATGATAAAAGTACCAACACCTGCAATTACGTAGGTGATAATCGTGGCAACAATTTGCTTACCTAATAATTCAGGACTACCACTAACTAGTAAACCATCAGCACCAGCAGAGTTAACTGCTTTAGTGGCAAAGATACCAGTCAAGATCGCACCAACAGTACCACCTAAACCGTGAACTGGGAAGGTGTCGAGCGAATCATCAAACTGTAATTTGGCTCTAAGGCTGACACCAAAGAAGCAACAAGTCGCTGTAATCAAACCGATGAGAATCGCACTCAATGGAGTCACAAACCCAGCCGCAGGAGTAATCCCGACTAAGCCAGCCAGGAAACCACTCGCAATCCCGACAGCAGTAGGTTTAGTCCGTAATGTCCACTCTAAAATCATCCACATTAAGCCACCAGCACAGCTAGCAACAGCAGTGGCGACGAATGCAACAACGGCTAAACCATTTGCACCTAAAGCACTACCACCATTGAACCCAAACCAGCCGAAGAATAGTAATCCAATTCCCAACAGCACATAAGGCACATTGTGCGGTGCTGCTGGTTGATTGGGATATGTTCTACGAGAACCAACCATCCAAGCGGCGACGACGGCAGAAACACCAGAACTGATGTGAACTACGGTACCACCAGCAAAATCTAAAGCACCGAGGGTTGCACCGATATAACCTTTACCCCAAACCATGTGAGCTAGGGGTGAGTAGATCAGTGTAGACCAAATAATTGCAAACCAGAAGTAAGCTTTGAAGCTCATCCGTTCGACAATTGCGCCAGAAATTAAGGCTGGTGTGATGATGGCAAACATCATCTGATAAACCATGAATAGTTGGTGGGGAATGGTTGGTGCATAGCCGACAGGATCTGGTTTGTCGAAGGCTACACCATTTAATCCAAACCAATTTAAGTTACCAAAAATTGGATTTGTGCTAACTGTAACTACATCTTTAACGGTAGTTACCGAGTCAGGTGAGAAGGCGATACTATAGCCCCAGAGTACCCAAGTTACACCGACAACTGCCATTAATACCAGACTCATCATCATGGTATTGAGGACGTTCCTAGAGCGGACTAATCCACCGTAGAAAAATGCGAGTCCTGGAGTCATCAGCAAGACTAAGGCTGATGAGACTAACACCCAAGCTGTATCACCAGTGTTGATGCCATCGACATCCATTGCGGGTGTTTTGACAGGATCGGCTAGCGCGTTGCCCATTAGTGGTCCACTGAGAACCCACAGAGCCATTAAGCATACAAGGAGAATTTTTTTGAACACTTGTTCTATCCTTTGTGACAGAGTATTTGAAGAGAAAAATTATGTATCGTGTTGGGACAATTCTGTGTTTCGAGATACAAAAATTCTGTATAACAAGATACCTTGTTATCGACTTGGGCATTATCTATTAATAGAAAATATTAACAAAGTATTTTTGTAGTGTAAATCGATTCTCGTTCCGTTTCTCCGCAAGAGAGGCGTGCCTACGGCAGGCTATTATACTGACGGTAGGCTAACGCCAACGCCAACGCGGGAAAGCATCAGCTCCAAGTTAGGAATCTTTAAATGGCTAAATAATTGCGATAGCCAATCTCGTCTAATCTGGCTTGTTTGCTTATTACCATATCTTTGAGACTCTCTCGATAGTGTTGAATTTGGGTTAATAATGCGGGATCTCCAGTGGCGAGAATTTGGACGGCTAATAGTCCAGCATTTGTAGCATTACCGATCGAAACCGTAGCCACGGGGATACCTGCGGGCATTTGGACGATCGAGTATAGTGAGTCAATCCCCTGTAATGCTTTGGTCTGAATTGGCACACCAATTACGGGTAATGGCGTAAGGGCGGCTACCATGCCTGGTAAATGAGCTGCGCCACCCGCGCCAGCGATAATTACTTTTAAGCCGCGTTTGTGGGCTGTTTGGGCGTATTCTACCATCCGTTCTGGGGTACGATGGGCAGAGACGATCGCCACTTCATGCGGTATCTCAAATTGTTCGCAGATTTCGATCGCAGCTTTCATGGTGGGTAAGTCTGAATCGCTTCCCATGATGATGCCGATTAGTGTTGCTGTCATAGGAGTAGGGTAAAGGGTAAAGGTTAAAGGGTAAAGGTTTAAACTTACCAACCTATGGCTAGGATAAGTGATGAATGAAAACCTCGTATCCAAATAGTCATGAAAAATTGCAAGATTATTAATGCTCGAATCCCTGGCTATGAGGAGCTGCAAGAGTTAGCCATCTGTGATGGGAAAATTATGGCAATTGCTCCGTCTGTAGCGATGACGGATCTACCGATTTTAGATGTAGAGGGGGATTGGATTTCTTTGGGTGGGGTGGATCTTCAGATTAATGGGGCGTTGGGATTGGCGTTTCCTGATGTGCAGATCTCGGATTTTGGACGATTGACAGAGATTTGTAATTTCCTGTGGGAGCAAGGTGTAGACGGATTTTTACCGACTATCGTGACTACTTCGATCGAGAATATCCATCGATCGTTGGCTGTCTTTACTGAGTTTATGGCACAACAGCCCGATAATACGGCAAAAGTCCTCGGCGCGCATCTAGAAGGGCCATTTCTCAATCCTCAAAAACGGGGTGCTCATCCTGAGGAATATTTACTACCATTAACGCTAGATTCTGTTAGAGCAGTCCTCAGTAAATATGCGGGCATTGTGAAAGTAATTACACTTGCCGCTGAATTAGACCAGACAGGTATGGTAATCCCCTATTTGAGGTCTTTAGGCATTATTGTCAGCTTAGGGCATTCACAGGCGAATTTTGCCCAGGCTGAGAGTGCGTTTGGTAGTGGCGCGTCAATGGTGACTCATGCTTTTAATGCGATGCCAGGATTGCATCATCGGGAGCCAGGGCTATTGGGTTCGGCGTTAACTCAAAGCCATGTTCAGTGCGGGTTTATTGCCGATGGACAACACGTTCATCCGGCGATGTTGAAGCTGTTGATGCGATCGGGTAATTACACCGACGGGTTATTCTTGGTGAGCGATGCTTTAGCACCACTGGGTTTACCTGATGGTAAATATCCCTGGGATGTGCGCGAAATCGAGGTGATTGATGGTACTGCTAGATTAGCAGATGGGACGTTGTCGGGGACGACTCGATCGCTTTTGGTTGGAGTGCAGAATCTAGTTAAGTGGGGAATTTGCGATCCTGGTACGGCAATTTTGCTTGCAACTATCGCTCCTCGTCACGCATTGATCCAAACTGATGACAGACATGGAACTCTCGATGATGATTATCTAGGACAAGCAGCTAATTTACTGCGATGGAAACCGGATTTAGCTGATTTTGTCAGGGTGCGATCAATCTAAAAGCTAAATCGGCTATAATCATTGGTGAATATACGTTTGGATGATATAAATCTGTGGGACAGTACGAACGGCTGGTATTGATGGCGGAAGACGAACTAACTCAATACAGCAGTGATGCTCGCAAAATTGAGAAACTACGTCAAAAGATTGGTTTATTTGTCACGAGAGAACAGCAAAAAGAAGTCAAAATAGCCTTAGAAACAGAACTACCCACAGGGGGAATCGTTAAATTAGTCGAAACCCAAAGACAAACGGTGGCGTTGCCTTTTTGGGGAATTGCTGGCTTGGGTTTATTGTTTGGAATTTCGCTCAATCAACCGCTAGATTATATCGCGGCGGTAGGTGGCACAGTCGCTGCAATTGCGATCCAAAAATGGGGCTGGAAACTCTATGCGAAGCGCATTGTTTTAGATACGTTGATTGATATTGAAAATAAAATTAAGGCAATTAAACCTTGAGTTAGGGCATAGGGGATAGTGAACAGTCAAAATACTAATTATCAATTAATTTAATGAGTGATGTAAAAATTGGGATTATTGGCGGTAGTGGACTTTACCAAATGTCCGCCTTAACAAATGTGCGGGAAGTGAATGTCGAGACACCTTTTGGCAAACCTTCTGACAATCTCATCGTCGGCGAGTTAGATGGAGTAAAAGTAGTTTTTCTGGCGAGACACGGACGCAACCATCATCTCACACCTTCAGAAGTTCCGTATCGCGCAAATATCTATGCGATGAAACAAATCGGGGTTGAATACCTAATTTCAGTATCAGCGGTAGGTTCCTTACAATCTGAAGTAAAACCGTTAGATTTAGTGTTACCGGATCAATTTATCGATCGAACTAAAAGCCGCATCAGCACTTTTTTTGGTGAAGGCATTGTCGGGCATATTGCATTTGGCGATCCAATCTGTCATCAGCTAGCAGGTGTCTTGGCAGAATCAATCGAATCACTCAATCTCCCCAATCTTACTCTACATCGCGGCGGTACATATATCTGTATGGAAGGGCCAGCATTTTCCACCAAAGCTGAGTCAAATATGTATCGAATGCTCGGTGGTACAATTATTGGAATGACTAATTTGCCTGAAGCAAAATTAGCCAGAGAAGCCGAAATTGCTTACGCAACATTAGCATTAGCAACTGATTATGATTGTTGGCATCCAGACCATGATAGCGTGACTGTAGATATGATAATTGGTAATCTCCATAAAAATGCTAGTAATGCTCAACAAGTAATCCAAGAGACTGTCAAACGCTTCGGCGAAAATCTATTTGTTTCTGAAGCACATTCAGCTCTTAAGTATGCAATTATTACCCCGATGGATAAAGTACCTGCCGCTACGAAACAGAAATTAGAATTGCTACTGAAAAAATACCTTTAACAATGTACAGTGAACAATTAATCAAGTAGCAAGGCTCCAAAATAAGTGTCTTTACGAAAGTCTTTGTTTTAGAGATTGAATCACCGTGCTGAGAAATCATTTATTACTTATTACTTATGATTGATTGGTCGATTGGTGACTTACCTGGCATAAATAGCACTGAACAAACTTTACTCCAGGAAGTAGGGATTACAACTACCGGACAATTACTCGCAATTGCCCCAGATGCGGCTACAAAACAGCAATTGGCAATTAAACTGTGCTTCAAAATTCAGTATGTGAACAAATTAGTCGCATTAGCAGATTTAGCAAGATTAGCTGGAGTTGGCTGTCAATATAATGGCTTGTTACTCCACACCGGAATAATTTCGGTCAAACAATTAGCCCAAATGCCAGCTCACAAAATTCATCAACAATTGCTAAAATTGCATGTAGCTACACTACAAAGGCGAGATCTCTGTCCAGATCTCGCTCAAGTTCAGGGTTGGATTAAACAAGCAAAGGGATTAGTTGATAATTGATTTCACTATTCATTGTTCACTATTCCCTATCTCCTACTTCTTAGCTAACACTCCATTCAAAAAAATATCAGCCAATCCTTCAGCCATATCCTTCATTTCCACAGGACTTGCACCTGGTTGAACGATGGTTTCATGACTAAATCCTGCTACAACAAACATCCCTAAAAATACCTGGGCAATTACACGCGGATTCATCTTTCGATAGACACCTCGATCCATTGCTGTTTGAAAAAAAGCTTCAGCGACATCAGTCATTTTGCTCACCACTTCAGCTTGAATTCGATCGCGTAAATCTGGATGAAATTGGACTTCCATAAAACAGACTCGCATCATATCATAATTATCGCCTAATCGGAGCATTCTCTTGTACATGACATGAGAGATTGCTTCATAGCTAGCCATCTCACTCAATTCTGTTAATAAATCAGTCAACAATTCAATCCAACCTTGGGTGGCAACTTCGACGAGGACTGCTTTTTTATTAGTAAAATGGCGAAATAAAGTACCTTCGGCAATTCCGGCTTTTTCTGCCAATTCTTTTGTGGTAGTACCATCATAGCCATTACGGGCAAATAGTTTTTGAGCCGCCTTGAGAATCTTATCGCGGGTATTTAGTTCTGTTTTCTGTTCGCGACGAAATATCTGCATATATGCCCAGCATACTCAAATGCTCATTTAATGGGATCTCTACATTATTAGGCTAATAAAAATAGGTATTTACAGACTGCTTTACAGTTCTTTGGAGATAGTTACGCCGCTTTACAATCATGATACCGATCGCGATTTTACTTCAATTTTCTTAATACTTCAGTTAATTTCAGCTTGAAAGACTCCCTAAAGCTTAAAGCTTTTCTTAAAGTAAGTAAAAATCCCCCATAACCAAGTACTCCTTAGAGGTTGCTTGAAAAGTATAAGATAGCACTCGTAGACCCTAGAGGATCCCCCCTAGCCCCCCGTAAAAAGTAGGGTGGTTTCATACAAGAAAAGAAAAAAGAGTAATTTACCGTTAAGTTCCTCTTAACTTCCCGATCTTCCCTGGTACCTAAATAATTCAAATGCGAACATAGTAATCAAACACACCACCTTGTCCAATGCTCATGCAATAATCCAGTCGAATTTTTCCGACTGGAGAGCATTTGCCCCTAACATCGATATCCGAATTAAAGAAAGCTCCGCTACTGAATTAGGAGCAATAATTTTATCGGTAGTGCAAACATTGGCTGGTGAAATCGATCGCTATGCGGGTGCCACGATTTATGACATTATCATCTAATTCATCAATATCAGATTTCGATCTTCCAGATCGCGACAATTCAGAAATCAAATATGACTGGCAAGAAGTCATCGAACACGCACAGTTTCAATCAGCCGCTAGCATTCCCGTTTGCGCCGCCTCAGCCTCTGAGCTAGAAAATCGAGTAGAAACGGAGTACGATCCAAAATTAGCGATCGCGTACAATGGGTGTGCTCAAATCGGTTATTATTTTAATGATTATCCAGCCGCTTTAGTCTCGATCAATTTCGCGATTGAGTACGATCCAGAACGGATCGATCTTTACTATCAACGCGCCCTAATTGCTAAAGCTTTAAATGATTATCCGCAAGTTTTAGCCGACTGTACAGAGATCTTAACACGCGCTCCCCACCATCAAGCCGCACGGGGCTTGAATGCGATCGCTTTAGTTAGAACCCAAGACTATAAAGCTGCCCTAGCGAACTTCGATCGACACATCAAATTATACCCCAAAGATCCCCACGGTTACTGTTATCGCGGCATCTGTTACGAGCAATTAAAAGAGCATCCCCGCGCCTTAGCTGATTTCAATAAAGCTCTGGAATTAAACCCTGGAGAGCCAGTATTTCATCACGCTCGCGGATGTACTTATCACCAGTTAGGCAATTTCTCAGCCGCACTTGCCGATTACAATCTCACAATTCAAGCACTACCATTACTTGCAAAAGTATATGATGATCGAGCCGAAATTTACCGCTTGCAAGGCAATTATTCAGACGCAATTACTGACTGTACACAATCAATCTTATTAAATCCTGATCGCATCGATGCTTACTTTAGACGGGGAATTATTCATGCCGAATTAGGTGATTTAGATCTGGCATTAGCCGATTACGACCGAATTATCTTGATTCTCCCTGGGAGAGGCTACGCTAACGATCCATATCATGCCAGAACTTATATTCAGCGCAGTTGGATCTACTTTCGTCAGGGTAAATATAGCCAAGCAACTCAGGATTGTGAATCGATTATGTCGATCGATAGGTTTTGCTTTTGGGCAAATTATTTACTCGGTGTGATCAATATTCGTACAGGATTAAGGCATCGGGCAATTGCCAATTTTACTAGGGCTATTGAAATTTCTCCACACTATGTTTCCGCCCGCTATCATCGAGGTGTAGCCTATTACGAGCTGGATAATATCACCGAAGCAATGACTGATTTTACCGAAGCAATATCGATCCAAAATCGGAGCTTAGAGAAATTGATCGATCGAGATGAAACAGGTTTTTATGCTGAGGGTTTAGCCCTGTACTATACAGGTCAAATTGAATCAGCTATTACAACGCTCAAGTTAGCCTTACTAGTAGCCAGACGTTTCAGTAACTATAGCTTCCAAGAACAAATTTTACAACTATTACGGCATTTTTCAAATCAGTGATTTGACACTCCTCGGCGTGAACACACAAGGATTCTTGGATCTACGAACGACTTTAAAATTCACGATCCTTGCGGCAATGCTTAAACCTTTCAACCGTGCCAAAGTACCTGCTTGGGTTCCCGGTATGGACTGGTTTCCCGTCCGCACGAATTCCGCAATTGACCGGAAGGCGGGGCGCAAGCCCCTGACTTCAGGCATGGGGTCGAGCCTGTCGCGACTTCAGTCGCCTTAAAGCGATTCCGCTGCTTTAGCAGCAGTATGCGCTCCAAGCGTTCTAATAAGCTCCCGTATGACGGCGGTTTTTGCCAAGAAAACTCTGGAGCGAGAGTGGCTGAGTGAAGTCTCAAACATCCCTCTCCAGCAATCTGTCATCGATCTAGGAATCATCGACTTTGCTACTTTCGATACTGGGGAGAAGATTAAATCTCCTAAGCCTCTCAAGCGAAGACTTAAAAAGCTTCGCAAGGCACAGCGCAAACACGCTAGAACCACCAAAGGGAGCAAGAGAAGAGAACGGGCGCGGAAACGAGTAGCTAAGGTTCATGCGAAGATTTCCGATGAACGCACAAGACTTTTTGCATAAGTTATCAACTAGAATTATTCGTGAAAACCAAACGATAGTTCTTGAAGATCTTGCAGTTTCCAATATGGTGAAAAACCGTAAGTTGTCTCGTGCTATTTCTGATTTAGGTTGGCGAAGTTTTAGAACTATGCTCGAAGCTAAATCAGTTATGTACGGTAGGGACTTTCGAGTTATTAGCCGATGGGAACCAACGAGCCAACGATGTTCATGTTGCGGTGAAATTGGCGGTAAGAAAGAGCTTGCTGTCAGAGAATGGGAATGCCTATTTTGCGGTGCCATACACGATCGAGACGTTAATGCAGCGGTGAATATCAAAGTTGCGGGTGGATTGCCCGAAACTCTAAACGGACGGGGAGGATCGCGTAAGACTACCACGAAGGTAGCGGCTTCCTGTGAAGCGTCAACTATCCCATAGGCGCGAGCAACTTTCGTTGTTCCACTAGTCGGAATCCCCTTGCTTAACGAATCGAGCCGCTTGCGGTGAGACAGTGTGTGCGATTCGGTGTAGTTGAATCACGGTATCCAGTCCGTAAATAACACTACCAGCCTGGTATCCAGACATGATACAACAGAAGGGCTGAACTGTCCGAGAAATGTAGGTGAAAGTCCTACCTCTCAAACTCAGAGATGACTCTCTATCTGCCCACACCGACACGACTCGGAATTCGTGAGAGTGAAGCTGGGAACAGGACGCAATCAGACATCAATTGCAGATGACACTGGCGTTAACGAGGAGTCCCCATGATGAAACCGAGCCTAGAAAAGCAACCTACTCACAGGCAGACGCAATCCAAATGTCTGACCTCGCCAGAGAATAGTATCCCGCCGCGCCAGCATTGAGCAACGGTATGAGTATGGGGTTCTGGCGGTTGAATTGGCTACATCTAAAGGGACAACCAATCTCTCGGACGGAACGAATAAAAACGTGATTGAGGTCCGTAAGCGGTCGCGCTCACGGTAGACCAGACGAGAGGATTAACCCCTCAAACACGGGTAGGATTCGGCGTAATTGCCGAAAGGTGTTCAGACTAAACAACTTGGAGTAAATCATGATTAGACGCAGCGTAAATGCTAGCGAATTATGGAAAAGCTTCAAATGGAAGAAATTCCAGAAGACGCTGTTCCGGTTACAAAAACGAGTTTACAAAGCAGTTTCAGTTGGAAACAAGCGGTTAGCGCGGTCACTACAGAAACTAATTCTAAAGTCTCAGTCAGCTAGACTATTAGCGATTCGACAAGTAACGCAGTTAAACGCGGGCAAGAAGACAGCGGGTATTGATGGCAAAGCGTCACTCTCATTTGAGGAACGCATCGCAATAGCCAACCTACTTGGCTCACATCATACCGACTGGAAGCACGAAAAGCTACGAGAAATCCCAATCCCTAAAAAGGATGGAACCATCCGTATGTTAAAAGTGCCCACAATAGCAGATAGAGCTTGGCAATGCCTAGCAAAATATGCACTCGAACCAGCGCATGAAGCAACATTCCATGCCCGAAGCTATGGGTTCAGAACAGGACGCTCGGCACATGATGCTCAGAAAATCCTCTTCTCAAATCTAAACAGCAAGGCACATGGAAAAGATAAGCGAGTAATTGAACTCGATATCGAAAAATGGTGCGATTCGTTGGAGATGAATCACGGTGAAAGCCCGTAAATAACCCTCCCAAGCTGGCTACCAGACATGTAGCAATATAAGGCTTGAACTGTCCGATTGATGCAGGTGAAAACCCTGCTCTCCAAACTCAGGAGTAACTCCTTATCTGCCCACGATGACCCGACTCGGAATTCGGGAGGTTTCGTTGCTGGGAACAGGGCTGAATCAGACGCTAATTGCAAGCGACACTGCGGCTAACAGGGAGTCCTCATGGTGAAATAGTGCCTAGAAAAGCAACCTACGATGAGGCAGTCGCAATTCCTATGACTGACCACGCTAGAGAATAGTATCCCGCCGCGTATCATTTTAACAGCGGTATGAGTAGGGGGTTCTAGCGGTTGAAGTGGCACCACCTAAAAGGACTATCAATCTTTCGGTCGGAACGAATAAAAACGTACTTGAGGTCTATGAGTGGTCGCACTCATGGTAAGCCAGACGAGCGGACTAATTCCCCAAGTACGGGTAGGACAGACCGTAATTGGTCTGAGGTATCCAGAACACACAAACAGATGCAGAGCATGATTGGACACAGTTTAACAACTAGTGAATCTTGGAGGAAATTACCCTGGAAGCAATTCCGCCGTAATCTCTTTCGCCTACAGAAGCGCGTGTACAAAGCAGTTCAAGTTGGTAATAAGCGAAAAGCGAGGTCTTTACAGAAACTGATTCTAAAATCTCAAGCAGCCAGATTATTAGCCATTCGACAAGTAACGCAGTTAAATGCTGGGAAGAAAACAGCAGGTATCGATGGTAAAGCGTCCCTCAATTTTGAAGAACGCCTTACACTAGCCCACGAGCTATCACAACATCATATCAACTGGAAGCATCAGGGTTTACGAGAAATCCCCATTCCTAAAAAAGATGGTTCAACTCGAATACTCAAAGTGCCTACAATGGCGGACAGAGCTTGGCAATGCCTCGCAAAATACGCCCTCGAACCAGCACATGAAGCAACCTTCCACGCAAAGAGTTATGGATTTAGACCAGGACGCTCTGCACATGATGCACAGAAAATCCTTCAAATAAACCTAAACTCTAAAAACAACGGTATCAATAAACGAGTAATCGAATTAGATATCGAGGCATGTTTCGACCGGATTAACCACTCGTCTATCATGGATAACCTAATTGCCCCTACAGGGCTAAAGCTAGGCATCTTCAGATGTCTTAAAGCTGGAACGAACGTAGGATTCCCAGACCAAGGCACTCCGCAGGGAGGTGTAGTTAGTCCTCTGCTTGCAAATATTGCACTCAACGGAATCGAAAGTATCCACAGTTATAACACTCGTTATAACAAGAAAGGAATCCCCACAGGAGACCACAAAGAACCATCAATCCGATACGCGGACGACATGGTTATTATCCTTCGACCCGAAGACAATGCTGAAGCAATACTTAGAGATATTAGCGAATTTTTAGCTGTCAGGGGGATGAAAGTTAGCGAAAAGAAGACAAAAGTTACAGCAACGATAGATGGTTTTGACTTCCTCGGCTGGAACTTTAAAGTCCAGAAAAACGGCAAGTTTCGTAGTACGCCTTCTGTGGAGAATTACAAAGCATTCCGCAAGAAGATAAAAACTATCATTAACAACTCAAACTATGGTTCCACACACAAGGCTGGAAAACTAGCCCCCGTGGTAAGAGGATGGAGAAATTACCATAAGTACTGCAAGATGGACGGGTCTAGGAACTCCTTGTACTTTATCCAAAAACGGGCTTATTCAGTATTTAACAGGGAGTGTAAACAGAATCGCGACAGCAGTAAAAAGTTACTGAACCAAGCGTTTCCAACAGTCTCTTACTCTGAAAATAAACATATCAATGTCAAGGGCAATAAATCTCCCTACGACGGCGATTTTTCCTACTGGAGCGAACGACACAGTAAACTCTACGACGGAAACACCTCTAAAGCTATCAAAAAGCAAAACCGTAAATGTGCAGCCTGTGGATTAACATTCATCGGTGAAGAAAAGGTACATTTACATCATATAGATGGAAACCACAACAATTGGGACAAAAAGAATCTAGTAGCAATACATGAATCTTGTCACGATTACGTGCATATGAACAACAGGGGAAAAGTAGTTGAAATATACGAACCCTGCTAATCTGAACCTCACATGAGCAAAGCGCAAGCTTAGGATATCGGGAGCGCAGTGCGATGAAAGTCGCACGCTGCGATCTAACAGAGAGGGGCGAGGTTTAATAGCCTCCCTCGACTCTACCTTTCGACCGGATTAATCACTCTGCCATCATGGACAATCTTATCGCCCCAGCAGGACTAAAGCTCGGTAGCGCGACTTGAACTGGTCGTTTAGTATGTGGAGCTTACTCCACTAAGGGTTTCACATCCCTTACCCTCACGGAAAAGACTCAATAGAATTGAGTCTGGTCACGCCCAAGTAGGTAACGAAACAGGCGGAGTGCAGACCCCGAAAGTAACCTTAACTAGTAGCCTAAATTGGTTAAAGAGCAAGAGGGAGTTATCCCATGATAAACACAAGTGAATTGTCATTTTTAAACTGCGTTATTTTAGAAGGAGTCAAATAAGGCTGATAGACTCTAACCAAAACGGTAAATGGGTAAAACTTAATGCTTATCGATCATTAAGTTATGTGAATAAAATTCCCATCGCAGAAAAGACAATATCTAAAGGATAACAGAAAACTAAATGACACAACAAGGTAAACCCTACAGAGTCTAGAGAAGGTCGAATATCTCTAGTAAGCCAACCGCAAGGAAGGCAGAACTCTCTGGAGGGTAGAGGATGGATGAGAAAGCAAATGCTGGTTTGTAATGAACTAGATAGAGGTCAACATACCTCTGACCGAAAGGAATAGCAGACTTCATCTGGGTCTTATACGAAAGACAAAAATGTCAAAGAAACTAAATCCGAGGATAAGTTAGATGCAGACAATCATGTCTACAAACGGACTAAAGAAACAGCTAGAAAACTGGAGCCATATTAAGTGGAAGAAAGTCAACAAGCTAGTTAAGAATCTACGACAACGAATCTTTCGTGCTAGAAAACTTGGTAACTTCAAAGCTCTTCGGAGTCTACAGAAGTTAATGCAACGAAGCTACGCCAACTTATTATTATCTGTTCGACGCATTACTCAGACCAACAAAGGTAAAGCAACGGCAGGAATTGATAGAGAAATCATCAATACCCCAGAGCAACGAGTAATTCTGGTAAATGGATGGAAAGGGGGAAACCTCAAACCCACCCGACGGGTAGAAATACCTAAGCCTAATGGTAAGAAACGACCGCTCGGAATCCCAACCGTGCGTGACAGAATCGAACAGGCAATAATTATGAACTCTCTAGAACCTGAATGGGAAAGCGTGTTTGAACCCAATTCCTATGGATTCAGACCAGGTAGAAGCTGTCAAGATGCTATCGAACAAAACTGGAAAAGATTAAACTCAAATCCAAAAGGTAGTAGAGACACATGGGTTCTAGAAGCTGATATTCGAGGATTCTTTGACAATATTGAACATGAATCTATCCTTAATCTGATTAGTAATTTCCCAAAAAGACATCTAATCAAAGGATGGTTGAAAGCTGGATTTGTCTTTGATGGAAGATTCAATCCGACAGAGATGGGTACACCACAAGGAGGGGTGATTTCACCTCTTCTAGCCAACATTGGACTGCATGGACTAGAAATTTACATAAAATCCACCAATCCCAAATTAGGTGTGGTTAGATACGCTGACGATTTCATTGTCACAGCTAGAGACAAAGGAAGTCTCGAAAAAGCCCAAATCCAGATCCAACAATGGCTGTCAAAGCGAGGACTCGAACTAAGCGCGGAGAAGACGCTAATAACGTCAATAGAAGAAGGATTCGATTTTCTTGGATTTAACCATCGCCATTATAATGGCAAGCTTTTAATTAAACCTTCTAAGAAGAAAGTATTAGACTTTTGCAAACGGTTAGGTAAAGAAATAAAAGTCCTGTACGGAACAAAACAAGAAGACGTAATCTCTAAATTAAATCCAATTCTCCGTGGGTTCGCCAACTACTACAAAGGTGCGGTCAGCAAAGAAACCTTCAGTTACATCTCATCAAGAGTGTGGAGATACCTTTGGTGTTGGTCAAAGCGTAGGCACCCCAACAAAAACACAACGTGGGTACGCAAAGCCTACTTCAAGACTGTGAAAGGTAATAAATGGACGTTCGCTTGCAATGTAAGTGACCGCCAAGATAAAGAGACTCTCATGTATCTCTATCCCATAGCGTACACGCCCATTGAACGCCACGTCAAAGTCAAAGGGGAAGCAAGCCCAGATGATTCGTCACTTAGAGAGTATTGGGAAAAACGAAGCCAAAAACGAGGCAAATCCTATTGGGCAAAAGGTAGCACACACTACTTAGTAGCACAAAATCAAAATTGGAAATGTCCAATTTGCGGTCAACCCTTACTTAATGGCGAATCCATCGAAACCCACCATATAGTACCTGTTGCTCAGGGCGGCTTAGACGACATAAGTAACCTTCAGCATTTACATACACCGTGTCACAAACAGGTACATTCAAAACCCAAGTCAACTAGCTTGAAGTAAGGCTTGAGCTACGTGAGTTGGAAACTCTCATGCGTAGTTCTTAGGGGAGGGGAGAGCGGCGACGCTCGAACCTTACCCGACTCTTCCGATGTCTAAAAGCTGGAACAAATATAGGGTTTCCTGACCAAGGAACGCCACAAGGTGGAGTAGTTAGCCCACTGCTGGCAAACATTGCTCTCAACGGGATTGAAAAGATTCACCACTACAAGGATAAATGGGGCCATACCCTTGAACCTTCCGTCCGATATGCGGATGACATGGTGATAAGTACCTAGACGAAAATAATTACACAAATAAGTGATAAAATATGAATCAATTTTTTAAATCAGATATTCCCAAATAATACAAATGCTTTTTCTTCGGGAAATTAACCCACTCTCTTTTAAGCTACTGGAGCGAATTTA
>JANYDE010000075.1 GCA_025359915.1 Chamaesiphon sp. 336R_metabinner_41
CATTACTTGTACGGATATATCGATTTCTTCACTAATTTTAGTTGATTTTAGCCGATTTCATTGAACTTGACTAACTTTTTATTGTTTATATCTCTCTCTGTGTCTGGGTTTTGGCTTTTGTCAGCAAGCCCTAAATATAGACCACCGTCAATATAGATCGAGATCGTGTTTAGGATTGATCGAGTCTGCTCGATGTTAAGCTGCTCCTATATAAGCCCAAATTGTCGCAATATATTCTTCACCGTTGAGACGGATATTCGATGCTTACATTTATATCGATGGTGGTCTATATTTTTTCACTTAAATATAGACCACCATCGATATAGATCGAGATCATATTTGGGGAGAACGAGTGTGCCAAGTGGTAGACTGCTCGTAGACATGGGCGACTTGGAGTAAGATATCCTCACGGAGCACATTGCTAATTAATTGCAATCCGATCGGCATTCCTTTATCATCAAAACCACAAGGGATACTGATCCCTGGTAAACCAGCGAGATTGACGGGAATCGTCATCAAGTCGGAGAGATACATGCTCAAAGGATCTGCGGTTTTTTCGCCAGCTTTGAAAGCCGTCGTCGGAGCGGTAGGAGTAATCAGAATATCTACCTGACTGAAAGCCGCTTCAAAATCTTGCTTGATCAATGTCCGTACCTTTTGAGCTTTGAGATAATATGCGTCGTAATAACCCGCAGAAAGTGCGTAAGTACCGAGCATAATTCGGCGTTTAACTTCCGCGCCAAATCCAGCGGCTCTAGTTTTGGTATACATCGACATTAAGTTATCAGCTTCGGCGCGAAAGCCGTATTTCACGCCATCATAGCGAGCTAAATTAGCCGATGCTTCGGAAGGTGCAATCACGTAATAGGTAGGTAAACCATAGCGGAAACGGGGACAAGAAATCTCTTGAATTTCTGCACCGAGGGAGCGGAAATGTTCGATCGATTGTCGCACAGATTCAGCGACTTGCGGATCTAAACCTTCGCCAAAAGTTTCGGTGATAATCCCGATTTTCAAGCCTTTGGGTAAATCTGGAGTGAGTAATTGGGAGTACCTAGGAGTCTCGACTTTGAGGCTGGTAGAATCCTTGGGATCGTAACCAACGATCGCTTCTAATAAGATTGCCGCATCTTCAACTGTACGCGCAAATGGGCCGATTTGATCCAAAGAAGAGGCATAAGCCACCAATCCAAATCGCGAGACTAGTCCATAGGTCGGTTTTAGCCCGACAACGCCACAGAAAGAAGCAGGCTGACGAATCGAACCACCAGTATCAGAACCGAGCGATACAACGCATTCTGACCCTGCTACAGCAGCAGCCGAGCCACCGGAAGATCCCCCAGGTACGCGCTCCAAATCCCAAGGATTGGCGGTGACTTGATAAGCCGAATTTTCGGTGGAACTTCCCATCGCAAATTCATCGAGGTTAGTTTTACCAAGGGATACCGCGCCCAAATCTTTGAGCTTTTGGGTAACGGTAGACTCATAAGGAGGGACAAATCCTTCGAGGATTTTGGAGCCGCAGGTTGTCGCAATCCCCTGAGTACACATATTATCTTTCAACGCGATCGGAATCCCAGCCAGGAGTCCGATTTCTTCCCCTGCGGCGATTTTGGCATCTACTAATCTTGCCTGTGCGAGGGCTTGAGTGGGCGTGGTACAGAGGAAACTGCGCAATTTAGGTTCTAGCTTGTCAACACGATCGATCGCTTCTGTGGCGATTTCTACTGCCGATCTTTGTTTTGTAACAAGCTGATTGTGCAACTCGCGAATAGATGTCATGGGGGGGGAGGGGGGAGGTAAGTAATAAGTAATAAGTAATAAGTAATAAGTAATAAGTAATAAGTAATAAACCTAAAACCTATAGCCTCAGCTACTAGAGACGAGATTAAACACAGAAATTTCTGGACGACAGTTAAAACGAGCGTAGAGTTTGACTAGTCCAATGCCCCGATTAGTATACTGAATCATATCGCCAATTTGATAGCGGCCGATCGGGTATTTTTTGGCAAGAGTAGGCACATATCCAGAGAAAAAGGGAACGCGCACCTGTCCGCCATGGGAGTGTCCAGACAATTGTAGCCCAAATCGTCCAGTGGCTGCGGTTTTGTCGGCAAAATCTGGCTCATGGGCAAGCATAATTGCGGCTCCAGTGGGGGGTAATTGGGCGAGGACAACATCGAGTTTGTCTTCATGAGCAAAGACATCACCAACGCCAGCAATATGTAATGTTGCGCCAGTGCGTTCCAGGGTATAGATACTGTTTTCAAGGAGAGTAATTCCAGCTTTGTGGATAGCTGCGCGGACAGGTTCCGCATCATTAAATACATCATGATTGCCCAAAATAGAGAGGGTACGATCGCGAGGATGTAATTTAGATAGAGTGTCTAGTAATTCTAAATGCTGTTTAGGAATTCGAGTGATATGATCGCCCGTGATGACTACCAAATCTGGCTGTTCAGCATTAACAGATTCAACAACTTTTTCTAGTTGAGATCGATCGATTCCATCGCCCGCATGAAGATCGCTAATCTGCACAATTTTATAGCCATTAAATACTCGATCTAATTTAGGCAACTTAATATCTATGTGATTTACCTCAAACCAAATTGGTTCGATTTTATGAGCGTAAACACTAGCTGAAAATATCAATATGCAGCAAATCAATATAACTTGAATTGCTTTGAATAAGATTAATTTAAATTTTGGTAAACGCACGAGTAAATTAGGGGAAAGGGGAAAGGAACGACTAGAACCTAGAATCCTAATCTCCCATCTAACATCTAACCGGAAACAGCACCCGAAACTTGGAACCAGCACCAACTTGACTGACAACTGAGATCGAGCCACCACAACGAGTTAGAATATTTTGAACGATCGTCAAACCAACACCAGCTCCACGATCTTCCTTCCCTAATTGGCGGATGCGATAAAAGCGATCAAAAATTTTGGGAATCTCTAATGGCGAAATACCAATGCCTGTATCTCTAAATTCTAACTGAACAGATTCACCTTGAATGGAAGCTTGAACAAATACATGTCCGCCATCGGGTGTATATTTAATTCCATTGTGCAATAGATCGATCGTGATTTGTCTCAGCCATGACTCAACATAGATGATTGTCGGCAAACCATCAGGGACGGTATAACCTAGCTTAATCCCTTTTTCTTCTGCTAATGGTTGATATGTGCTGACAATTCCAGGAATAATTTGTGATAACTGAATTGACACCATTTCTGCGGGATCTGGAGATCGATCGATTGCCAATAGTCTCGTTATGCCGTTAATTAGGATGTTCTGTCGATCGCATTCACCCCGAATCAATCCGAGATATCTTTGCCTCTGAATTTTTTTAATACCTGGAGATTCGAGTAATTGAAGTGCTGTCTTAATATTAGTTAAAGGCGTACACAACTCCTGCATCAAATGCGCGATCGACTCATCTTTTAAATCATTAAAATTTAATTCTGGAGTAACAGGATTTTCCATCGAGAGGGGGGAGGGTGAAGGGGACTGAGGGACTGGGAGACTGGGGGACTGGGAGACTAGGGGACTGGGGGACTAGGATTCTAATCGTTCCTTTCCCCTTCTTTCACTGTTGGCGAAGCCTCGCCTCTGGCGATACGTCAGCCGTAGCGTAGCGTCTCCTTAAGGAGAAGTGTCCCCTTTCCCCTTTCCCCCTTTCCCCTTTCCCCCTTTCCTTTTCCCTCTAAAACTTAAGAGCTAGAGCAGCACGGGCTTGTTCGCGATCATCAAAATGGATTTTTTCGGTACCGAGGATTTGATAATCTTCATGTCCTTTACCCGCAATCAGGACTCCATCGCCAGATTGAGCGATCAAAATGGCGTGGGCAATGGCTTCGGCTCGATCGGCAATTACTTCTACACCGTCAGTACGGGTAATCCCTGCAACCACATCCTTGAGGATTTGGGCGGGATCTTCCGTGCGGGGATTGTCGGATGTTACCACGACTAAATCCGCAAGCTCGGTAGCAATTTTACCCATTAAAGGGCGTTTGGTGCGGTCTCGATCGCCACCACAACCAAATACACAGATCACTTTACCATGAATGAAGGGGCGGGCGGCGGTGAGCAAGCTTTCTAAACTGTCAGGGGTATGAGCATAATCGACGATCGTGGTGATATCCTGGGCGGGTGAAATCTGGACTCGTTCCATCCGTCCAGGTACGCCAGGAAATTCTGCCATTGCGGTGACGATTGCTGCTAAGGTCATGCCGAGGTGTAAACTAGTCCCAACAGCAGCCAAGAAGTTTTCGAGGTTGTAGTCGCCAACTAGGGGCGAACTGAAGCCAATTTCACCATGGGGTGTATGGAGTTTTCCTTTGACTCCAGTTTGTTGGTACTCTAATTCGCTCGTCCACAGATCGGCGGTTGAATCGGTGGTACTATAGCTCCAAACTTGTGCAGCGGGAATCTGACTAATTAATCTTTTACCATACTCATCATCGAGATTGACGATCGCTCGTCCAGCTAGATATTTAGGGCTAAATAATAATGCCTTAGCCTGGAAATAATTTTCCATATTCTCATGATAATCCAAGTGATCCTGAGTGAGATTGGTAAATACGCCCACCTCAAACGGACACCCCATCGCTCGCCCTTGATCCAGCGCGTGAGAACTAACTTCCATCAGAGCTACCTGACTTCCAGCAGTTAGTGCGAGAGCTAATTGCTGTTGTAAATCGACAGCGAAAGGAGTCGTGTGAGTAGCTGTTTTTTGATAACCTTTCCAGCGCGTGTAAAGGGTACCGAGTAAGGCTGTGGAAATATCTGCCTTACCAAGTAAATATTCAATAATATGAGTGGTAGTCGTTTTACCATTCGTACCAGTCACACCCACCATTTTGAGCGTATGAGCGGGGCGGTTGTAAAAAGTGCCAGCGAGGGCTGCACAAGCGGGTACCATATCTTCCGCGATGACTACGCAATTATTCGTGTCAGCGGGATGTACAGCGGCTGCGGCGGGCGAAATTATCGCACCAATTGCGCCTGATGCGATCGATCCTTGCCAAAATTCACCCCCATCAACACGGGTTCCAGGCATCCCGATGAATAAATCGCCAGCAGTACAGGTGTGGGAGTTCGTTTTTAAGCCTGTTACTTCTAAGTCTAAATTTGGATGTGTACTAGAGAAAGTAATTTGGCTCTGAGATAGAAGTTCGCGTAGTTTCATAAGAGATGGGAGATGGGAGATGGGAGTTGGGAGATGGGAGATGGGAGTTGGGAGTTGGGAGTTGGGAGTTGGGAGTTGGGAGTTGGGTTTATCGGATCTTCTCAAACGTACCTAGTCATTTAGTTACAAAACCACCCATCCCCACTTTTAACTGTTTTGGATGGAGAATTGCTGTAAAGTTTGTTGCACATGTGGAACCCCTGCGCGGGGTGAAAAACGAGGAATCAGACGTTCCTCCCCATCAACTTGTAAATATAGTACAGGGATTTCGTATTGATATCGATCGAACCACTCAGGGTTAGTCGTAATTTCTCTGATTTCGAGCTGAATATCCAGCTCGGTGATTTGCTCTAATTTTTCCTGCAAGCCTTCACATAAATGGCAGCCTACCTTGCTATACAAAATTAAATGCATGGGATTTGAGCTAAACGATCGAACTTATTTAGTACAATAACTGGTATTGGCTAATTTTGAGAAGTGACAGTAGGTTGGGTAGAAGAATGAAACCCAGCATTTCTAGGCTTACCACCGAAATTAGATCTCTGCAAGTCTGTTTGAGTCGCTGCGGAGATCTTTACCCCACCCCAGCCCTCCCCTTATAAAGGGGAGGGAGCCGGAAAGCAGCCCTCCCCTTATAAAGGGGGGTTGGGGGGTAACACCATCTCAACCTAAATCTAGTAGACTTGCTTATACATACCCTCAAATTCCCTACACTCCCGCACCGATGGAAGAGCTGTTATATATTGAAATACCTACACCAGAGATTGATCGAGTCAGATCGTGGTTGCAGACGAAATGGCAGCCAGGAGTGGGTACAATAGTCATCACCCCCGACGGGTTGAGATTGCAATTTCCAAATAACGCTACCACTTCCACCCCAGAATTATCGATCTTCGTATGGACGTTGCAGAGAACCACCTATCTGAAAGTCTTTCGCTGGGCAGATAAATCGATTCCAGCCGAAGCGCAAATCGTCAAATCATTAACGTCTAAAATTCGCCAAGAATTTCCCGCTACACATCCAGCACCGCCTGAAATCGATCTTAGTAACCAGTCGATTTTTGCCGCACTCGAACCTTACTACCCGACAACGGTTAAATACTTCCAAAAGATGCCCAACGGAGAAGCAGATCTCCAACGAGTATATTGGTGGGAAAAACGCTGGCGCGAAGGGGTTAAAAATCCGCAGGAACCCAAGCAGGTAATATTTCGCGTCGATGATACTGCTCATTTAATCACAGATGATCGACCTAAATATGACCTAATTTATATCGGTGGCGCATTAGGTGTCATCCATGCAGCGGTGATGGCACGGTTAGGTTATCGAGTGCTACTGCTCGAACGTTTACCCTTTGGGCGGATGAATCGGGAGTGGAATATTTCCCGCGATGAGTTGCAGCGGTTGATAGATTTAGATTTATTCACCCCTGCGGAAGTGGAAAGCGTAATTGCACGGGAATATGTGGATGGATTTAGTAAATTCTTTGATGCTTATAATCCGCCCAATTGTCAGGCGAAAGTATTGTCTACACCGACGGTGTTGAATATTTGCTTAGATGCCGAGGCATTATTGCGCGTCTGCGGGGACAAATTGCGCCAAGCGGGTGGGGAAATCTGGGATGAGACAGAATTTAGCCGCGCTGATGTTTCGGAGCTAGAGACGGTCGTTACCAGCCAGCATTTGCCGACAGGTGAGACGAGGATTGCACGGGGTAGACTATTAGTAGATGCAATGGGTACGGCTTCACCGATTGCATGGCAATTAAATGGCGTTCATGCTTTTGATAGTGTATGCCCGACTGTGGGTGCAGCGATTGCCTCTGGCTTCGAGCCGGAAGTGTGGGATGCTCAATATGGGGATGTTTTATTCACTCATGGGGATATCTCGCGCGGGCGACAATTAATCTGGGAATTATTTCCAGGTGCGGGGGAAGAACTCACCGTTTATTTATTCCATTACCATCAAGTCAACCCCGAAAATCCTGGCTCATTACTAGAAATGTATGAGGATTTCTTCAACATTTTGCCAGAGTATCGCCGCTGCGACATGGACAAATTAGTTTGGCGGAAACCGACATTTGGCTATATTCCTGGACATTTCACCGTCAGTAGTAGCGATCGAGTGGTAGCATTCGATCGATTAGTCTCGATCGGTGATGCAGCTTCGCTGCAATCTCCCCTAGTATTCACCGGATTTGGTTCCCTCGTTCGCAATCTCCCCCGCCTCACGCACCTCCTCGATACCGCCCTCAAACACGATCTGTTAGACACCGACTCACTCAGCCGGATTCGTGCATATCAGAGTAATGTCGCCGTCACCTGGCTATTTTCCAAAGGGATGATGGTACCCACCGGAATGGCTTTGCCACCAGAGCGAATTAATGCAACGCTGAATACCTTCTTCGGCTTACTCGCTAACGAACCACCAGAAGTTGCCGATACATTTATCAAAGATCGCAGCGACTGGCTTACCTTCAATCGCCTCGCCCTCAAAGCCGCCAAACAAAATCCCTTATTATTACTCTGGATCTGGCAAATCGGTGGCGCAAAAGATATTTTCCGCTGGTTAGGTACTTATATCGTATTTGGATTGACTGCGATTATTAATTTTCTTTTTGCGGGCTGGATTCCAGCTCTAACTATCCAAATCCAACCTTGGTTAGAAGCTAAATCTCCAAGGATGTGGCTGCGGCTATTAGCATTTAGTTATAGCCTCAGATCTGGCACTCAACCACCACCGTTTCCACCAAGTGCCAAAATTACTACTTACGCTCACCTTGAATCAGAAACAAAATCTCTAGTGAAGTAGGTGATGCGCTCCCAGAGTGGATTAATTGTCGGGAGAAAATATTTAACACCCTAGTTCTTCGTTGCCAATAACCCCCTCCGGCGGTTCCAGCTTTTCTTATAGGCGTTGTTAAGGAGATTTTACTTATATCAAGACCTGCTTTTTCTAGCTGAATCACAGCGTGATTTGCTTCAACTGCTGAGGCAAATTGAGCGATGATATTGTCTTGGAGTTGTTGATGAAACCCAATTGGCTTGCGCATACTTCCACTCGTTTTTTGAACGATCTGTGGTGACAAATCGATTTTAACTATTACTTTCTGCATGTATTATCAAATATAGGGCAGGTAAATGTCGATGAGTCGATCGGCTGACAAAGATATGAAGAGACCGAAATAAATACCTTAAATCCATATACCAGAGCACTTGTAGTAACTAGTGAATTTAGCGAGCTAAATGCCAGCACTATAGAGATCTCAAAAATAAAGATCCACAATATGCAGATCGAATCCAGATCGAGATCGACAGAGTGACGACAATCTGACTAAAATCGAGCGTCAATCCTTATTATTCTTGGCTAGGGTGGGGTCTTCGCCCAGCTCCAGATGACTGTCAGTTGCCAGGAATACGTCACCCGTGAGATGTTTGGCTCCGGTAGTGCGCTCGATTACGTCTTTGAATTGTTCGACTGTCACCGAGCTAATCAATTGGGTAAATTCAGGCAGTCCCAATTGTAACCGCCAGAAATAATAGAATCGATCGCCATTCGATTGATCGATCTAGGATTGGCAATGATCGAGATTGAGTTGAAATTCGATCGAACTACCATTCCGATCCAAATATTACTAATAATTCTCAATAATTTAAGATTTAATTCAAACCTAATCGATCGATGTTGCTGGTACTACTGGGCTACTAAAAAATTTGACCACAGCGATGCCACCGCCCAAAAATACACAGAAAAAGATCGTAAAAACGAAGATTTGGGCGATCGAATTATGGCGACGATACTGCTGGCGAGCTGGTAGAGGATGCCGAGGTAATTGCTGCGGCGGAAAAAAGCTCGAATTGGCAGGCTGCCGAGCGGGAAGATGAGATGGCAAGATCTTACCGCTGGCGGAAACTTTGGGGAAGAAAAAAGAAGAAGTAGCGGCGATTGTGTCGGTAGGATCTGGCTCAGTGTCGCCAGAGCTGGCTAGTTCTCCACTATTTAGATTTAGACGATCGATCGTACTTACAATTGGGCTAGAAATCACCGTTCGAGTATTCCCAATCCGATCGATTATCTTGTGCTGGAGCCACTCTTCAAATATTTCGTCGAGTAATTGTTGCTCGATTTGTGGAGTTAGTTGAACTGGTAGCCATCGATCGAGTCGCAGAAAGATATAATCTCCATCAAGGTTGAATATCGGTGACAATTGATGGTGTTGCAGTCCTGTCAAGTAATGTTGAATCTGAGGGTACAATTGGATCGTCGGAATCGGCCCTGTCGATCCACCTCGTTTGGCGGTGGTTCCATTTGAGTGAGCGATTGCCAGTCGAGTGAAGGATTGATTTTGTTCGGTAATTCGACAATATAGCTCCTGTGCGAGCTGAAAATCTTTAACTTGAATTGTCGAAAATAATACTCGATCTAATTGTGATTTTCGCACCAAAAATCTCGATCGCACAAATCGACCGAATTTGTTTTGTTTATATAGATTAAATAAAATTGCTGGGGAATTGATAGTTGGAATATTTGGATCGAACTCGATCGATTTAAACTCTGGTGAATTTTTCCAGGTTTCGATCTGTTCGTCAACGATCGCACCACGGAGATATTCAACTAATATTTTAGATCGACTCAGATGATGTAAGATCCGTGCTGGCTTAATCTGAAAAGGCGGTGATGTGTCTAAAAGATGAGATTGCAAAGTACTAGTTATCTCCTGTTTTTCACGCACTAATCAAATTTATTTTAGTCGAAATCTGAGTATTGAGCCAATCTGTAAATAGTCGATCGAGCAGAAGTTGATAGTTGCGATCGTCTAAGCTAGCGGGTGCTAGTTCGTCGATCCGCAAAAATGTGTAGCAATCATCAAGTTGGAGCAGCGGGGACAATTCTCCAATCTCCAATCTTTCTAAGACTTTGATGATTTTTGGATCTAAATCACCCCATAATACTGGCCCCAAAATTCCGCCATTCTGAGCGTGAACGCCTTGACAATAATCGATCGCGATTTCGGCAAAAGATTGTTCTCCCGACTCGATCCGAAAAAAGAGTTCTTGCGCGAGATCGGCATCTTCAACTTGGAGTATAGATAATAATACTCGATCTAGTTCTGCACCATGCGTTCTAAAGTAAGACTCAACTTCAGCTCCCCACCTCGCTACTTTAAACTTCTGCAATCTCAACTGTCGATCGCAAATTGCCTCCAGTTGACGCTGATTCATCCCCTGACAGATCGGCGAGTTCTTAATTTCGGCATACTTTCGGGCGAATTCAATCGCAGTAGCATCCAAATTAATTGCTGTTTCAAATGGTTTACCGTTCGACCAATCTATCGCCATTTCCTCCACCAAGTCATCAGTAAAAATTTCTTGGATAAGTTCAGGAAACAGCCCAAACCGATTTAAGTTCTCGATAACTAGATCGACAGAACTATTTGAGTCGCCGAAATCTAACGAAATGTTCATTAGCTATGAATAAGTGTGACTGCCAGGATTGAATGTATTATTTAATACGTATTATACAGCCGTCCAGATGTCGATTTGCATTCTTCGCATAAAATTTGCGATCGAATCGTAGAGAATATTAGAAATCAATTAAACAGCACTCGATTAAATCCAGATGAACCATCCACTTTCAAATTTTTAGTTATGTTCGCCCACTTTACAGATCGAGAATTAGCCATCATTGGCTTAGTCATCGCCATCTTCACTATCAAACCAATCCCGCTTTTTCCTAGCTCTGATCCGTACCCACAAATAAATGAGATCGAGGTAAGTAAATCTGTTCGAGTTATTCCGGCTACTTTTCCCACAAATCGAAATATTTGAGAGCGATCTCAATTTCAAAAGTCCCAGGATCGAAATTTACTGTTCGATCGCATCCCTCGACAGGTTAAAATGTGCAGACGCGCGAACGATAACCGGAAATAGAACACTAGTTAATTTCTTAACATCTATTCGCCATCGACTATTTACTAACCTCCTATCCTCTCAAGATGACCGATCGCAGCTTACCGTTAACCGTTGAAAATCCCCCTCTGACTAAGATCGATTGGGCTGCGGGGATGGGTTATCGACGATTCAAAGCGGCGATGATTCTGGGGTGTTTGTGGGTGGGAGTTGCGGCTTTGCATTTAGTTAGTTGGGGATATATCTTCGCCTGGACGATTACGGGGATATTTTGCCTGCGGGCACTAAAACTAGTGACTACCAAAGTAGCCTCGCCCCCAGTATTTATCCCCCCCCAGACTTATCCATTTATTTCGCTGGCGATTGCCGCCAAAAATGAAGCCGCCGTAATTACCAATCTGGTAGAAAGCCTCTGTAGTCTAGATTATCCAGTCGATCGATATGAAGTGTGGGCGATCGACGATAATAGTACCGATCGTACTCCCGAAATATTGGATACACTCGCCCAAAAATATCCTCAACTCCAAGTTTTGCACCGCACAGAGCAAGATACGGGCGGTAAATCTGCGGCTCTCAATCAAGTGCTCACTCTAATGCAGGGCGAATTTATCGGTGTATTTGATGCCGATGCTCAAGTCACCCCTGATTTTCTCTACCAAGTATTAGCTTATTTTCAAACGGCAACTGTCGGCGCGATCCAGCTTCGCAAAGCAATTAGCAATAGTGAGACTAATTTTCTCACGCGCGGACAGCGGGCAGAAATGGCTCTAGATGCTTATCTCCAACAGCAACGGACTGGAAGTGGTGGCATCGGCGAACTACGCGGTAACGGTCAATTCGTCCGGCGGACAGCGTTAACTAGTTGCGATGGTTGGAACGAAGAAACGATTACTGACGATCTGGATCTGACAATTCGGCTGTATTTAACTGGCTGGGAAATCGAACTCATGCCTTATCCCCCCGTAGGAGAAGAAGGCGTAACCACTGTCAAAGCCTTGTGGCATCAACGCAATCGTTGGGCTGAGGGCGGGTTTCAACGTTATCTCGACTACTGGCGATCGATCGCTAGCAATCGGATGGGGACAACCAAAACCCTCGATTTGCTCTCCTTTTTGTCAATTCAATACTTACTGCCACCAGCAGGTATTCCCGATTTTCTGATGTCTATTTGGCTCCGACATCCCCCAATCTTGCTGCCGATGACGGCTTCATTGGGGCTGGCTCTGCCCTTGTGGGCAATCTGGGTGGGATTGAAACGCAGTTATCGACAAGCAGATCTGACGGTAAGTTTTGCAACGCTCGTTACTCAGACAGCGATCGGTTTGGTGTTTATTCTACACTGGCTGATGGTGATGCCTTTGGCGATTGCCCGGATGGCAATTTTCCCCAAACAGCTAAAATGGGTGAAAACGCTGCGTCAAGCCGATCTGAAATAAATTTACTGCTGAAAGCTGTGAGTAGACAAACTGGTTTGATGTAAGATTAAGCGATTGCCATCAGGATCGTAGGCATAGATTTCACGACCATGAGAAGCTGTGGTAATTGGTCCTAGTGGTGGATAGCCGAGTTGAGCTAATTGGTCGATCGAGCTTTCCAGACTAGCTACCTCTAGACATAGACTCATCCCACTGTGGCTGGGATGTCCAAATTCATCCCGATTGCTAGACTTCGGACAAAAAATCCCCAACTTCAATCCAGATATCGAAAATTCAGCATAGACAGCCGGAATATATCGATCGGGATTGAGTCCTAAAAATTGAGTATAGAAATCCACAACTAGATCAAAATTAACACTCGCGATCGTCACCAGAGCAGAAATAGGCATGGATAGTGGATAAGTGGATAGTGGATGGTGATAATTTTGATCGAATAATTCACCAAAGCCGCAGCTAAAGGCGAGTATACCCACGATCGTATATTACCTCAAACCCAGATCGTGAGCATAAATCACCGTGAATCGCTAAAAATCTCACTATTCACCATCCACCAATTTCACTATTGACCGATTCGCAAATAGGTTTATAATTGCTACGCTTGGGGAACTATATTAAAAAAACTAAAGACAACTCGCAAAGATCGAGACATTGAGCGAGATGACTGGGGAAATCGTAAAGTTATGGAATTGGCAAAGCGCATCACTGAAATTCAACCATCGATTACCCTCGCCATTTCCGCGATGGCGAAAGCAATGCAGCTTGATGGGAAGGACATCTGTAGTTTCAGTGCCGGAGAGCCGGACTTTGATACTCCAGCACATATCAAGGATGCCGCAAAACAGGCATTGGATCGAGGCAAAACGAAATATGGTGCAGCGGCGGGGGAACCTCAGTTACGAGAATCGATCGCCAACAAGCTCCAGCGTGATAATAATTTAAAATACGCGCCTGCAAATATTTTAGTCACCAATGGGGGCAAACACTCGCTCTATAACCTGATGATGACAGTCATCGATCCTGGTGACGAGGTAATTATTCCGGCACCATTTTGGTTGAGTTATCCTGAAATGGTCAAATTGGCTGGTGGTATCCCCGTGATCGTGGCTACAGATAGCAGTACAGGTTATAAGATTACCGCCGAGGCTCTCAACGCGGCGATTACGCCCAAAACGAAATTATTTATTCTCAACTCGCCCTCAAATCCTTCCGGCGTGGTGTATACTCCGGCAGAGTTACAGGCATTAGCTCAAGTAATTGTCGATCGAGATATCTTAGTTGTCTCGGATGAGATTTACGAAAAAATTGTTTACGACGAAATCGAACAGGTAAGTATCGGTGCTCTCGGTGCAGATATTTTCCAGCGGACGATTATTAGTAGTGGGTTTGCGAAAGCTTATTCGATGACTGGCTGGCGAGTTGGTTATCTAGCCGCTCCAGTTGCGCTGATTCAAGCCGCCAGTGCCCTCCAGGGTCACAGTACCTCAAATGTCTGTACATTCGCTCAATATGGAGCGATCGCCGCTCTAGAAGGCTCACAGGACTGTGTAGAGACGATGCGCCAAGCATTTGCCGTGCGCCGTCAGGTAATTTTAGATCGCCTGCATCAAATCCCTGGTTTAACTTGCGCCAAACCAGATGGAGCCTTTTATCTGTTCGTCAATATTGGCAATACAAATCTCAAATCCTTAGATTTTTGCCAGCAGTTGCTCGAACAACAGCAGGTAGCCGCAATTCCAGGCGCACCGTTTGGTGCCGACGATCATATTCGGCTCTCTTATGCTACTGATTTAACCACGATCGAGAAAGGTATGGACAGGTTAGATAAGTTTATCCGGTCTTGCATCTAGATATTCCGCCGCGTAAATCTAAATAAATTCCAGATCGATCGCTAGCCAGATATAATGTGATAAATCTGGCTATCACTATTGGACTCGATCGAACTAGCCAACTTTTAATTACCAACTAGTGGAGAATAATCGCGCAACTAGAATCGATGAAAATTTTAGTTCTCATTTGGGAATTTCCACCGCGCCTTGTGGGAGGAATTGCTCGTCACGGTGCTGAATTGTACCCAGAGCTGGTTAAATTAGGTCATGAAATTCATCTGATTACTGTAGAATTCAGTCAAGCACCAGCCAAAGAAATTATCGAAGGCATTTATGTCCACCGCGTCCCTGTCGCTGGATTTAGCCAAGATATCTTTAACTGGATTGTCAATATGAACTACAGTATGAGCAAGTATGGCGCGAAATTGCTCGAATTGACTCAAGATTTTGACCTGATCCACGCTCATGACTGGATGGTAGCGGATACGGCAATTGCTCTGAGCGAAAATTTTCAAATCCCGATCGTTGCCACTATTCATGCTACTGAATTTGGACGGCATAATGGCATTCACAATCCTAGTAGCGAACATGTTCACGCTCAGGAAACACGGTTAGTTGAAGCTGCAAAACAAACGATCGTTTGTAGCCAATATATGCGCCAGGAAGTGGGGCAAATCCTCCTTTGTCCGTGGGAAAGAATGAGCATTATCTATAATGGAATTCGCCCTGAAAAAAAACAGCGTCCCAAAGATTTTGATTTCTGGGATTTTCGGCGCAGATTCGCCGCCGATCACGAACAAATCGTTTATTATGTGGGACGGATGACCTATGAGAAGGGCATCTTTGTCCTTTTAAATGCCGCGCCAAAAGTCCTGTGGGAATTGGGGGGGAATGCAAAACTCATCTTCATCGGTGGCGGTAATACTGATGGCTTAAAACAACAAGCTTGGGACTTGGGCATTTGGGAAAAATGTTTTTTCACAGGCTTTATGTCTGATGAAGATTTAGACAAGTTCCAAACTGTAGCTGATTGTGCGGTATTTCCCAGTCTATACGAACCATTTGGGATTGTGGCATTAGAAAGTTTCGCAGCTAGGGTACCAGTTGTCGTTTCTGATGCTGGTGGATTGGCGGAAGTAGTCAGGCACACCAAGACAGGCATCGTCACTTGGAAGTGGGATTGCAACTCGCTGGCGTGGGGAATTTTGGAAGTACTAAAAAATCCTGGTTATGCCAAGTGGCTGACTGACAATGCCTATGATGAGCTGGGGAAACGCTTTAGCTGGCGCAAGATTGCCATTCAAACCGAGGCAGTCTATCACAAGACATTTGACAAAGTGCCACAGTCCGTTCCCTAGTAAATGAGGCTTTTGGCTTGAGATTAAGATTAAGAACCAAAAAATAATCAATAACTAAGCCAAAGAGGTGTTAGATTTTTATTAGCTGAGTTAAAATATTGCTGTTTTGGGAGCGTAATATAATGATTGTAATTTTCAACCTGGCACTATTTGCCCTAGTGCTATTATCATTCGTGATGATCGTTGGTGTACCTGTTGCTTATGCAGCACCACAAAACTGGGATCGCTCGAAACAACTGCTGTTCGTCGGTTCTGGAGCTTGGACACTTTTAGTAGTTGTCGTTGGAGTCTTAAACTACCTAGTAGTCTAGATTGCCAATTTGCTCGATCGGTTGCTAGTATGACTCTACTGTCTCAATTGCAACCGATCTTAAACTTTGATCGATCGCTTTAAAATTAATTTATAACGAAGTTAAGATTCAGAGGTAAGAATTCAGCAGTTTGTTTTTGTAAGTATTTCAACCCAAGTCCCCAAGTCCCCAAGTCCCCAAGTCCCCCCTCCCCCTCTACATGGCAGTTTTTGAAGGTACTCTAGTCTGTGATAGTTCTTTGCGATTTGCGATCGTGATCGGTCGATTTAACGATCTCGTGACGAATAAACTCCTAGAAAGCTGCCAGGATTGCCTGAAACGCCACGGAATTGATGTTGACCCCCACGGGACGCAAGTAGACTATGTGTGGGTGCCAGGGTGCTTTGAGGTGCCACTGGTCGCAAAAAAACTTGCTTACTCCGAACGATATGATGCGATTATCTGTTTGGGTGCGGTAATTCGTGGCGATACGCCCCACTTTGACTATGTGTCCTCGGAAGTGGCGAAAGGGATAGCGGCGGCTGGATTCCAGAGCGGTACGCCAGTTGTATTTGGAGTTCTAACTGTAGATACCATGTCTCAAGCTCTAGAACGAGCGGGAATTAAGAGCAATCATGGTTGGGGTTACGCTCTAAATGCGATCGAAATGGCCACCCTCATGAAAACATTACCTACAAGTAAAATGTAAAATTGATATTTGAAATATCATTTCTTTAGACAAATTAAGATTTGATCTTAGTTACTTTTGGAATAGTTACTCACTCCCTACGGTTGATATAATGTAGATGTAGCTAAATATCCAACTGAGGTGAACGATATGCGCCCAATGATTTGGCACCCAGAAGCAAAAGACCAACAAGTTAATAGTTATCTCGATAGCACGACTCGCGCCCCTTATTTTGGAGTGACAGTTGCTGCACTTGGTGTTTTTTGTCTATTCACTTTGGCAATTTTACTAGGAATTTTTTAACTTTGTTGTTGGTGCGTTACGCTGATGAGATAACGCACCAATCCTAATTATCAGTCTGGCTTTTACTTGCGTTTCTTAGGTTTGAGATTCGTACTCAAAAATCCTGTTGTCATCATCCAAGCTTCTGCTGCTGCTTCCGGCGAAAAACTCTCCCGTCGGTCGCTCATGAACCCATGTCCCGCATTAGGAAATAAGTTGAGAATATACCGTTTTTTGGCTTTTGATAAAGCCGTCGCAACTCTTCCATGTTCCTCAGCGGCGATGAGTTGGTCTTCACTACCATACATTAGCATGATCGGTGATTGCATCAGGGGGACTCGATCGAGCAATGATTTTTGTCCTAGCGGATTGCCTGCGGCGGCATCGATACCACCACCGTAGAAGGAGATAGCCGCTTTGATTTTGGCGGGATAGGCGGCATTGGCTAGGAACGCATATCTGCCACCCATACAAAAGCCGATTACCCCAATCCCATTGACATTAATTTCTGGTTTACCTGCGAGGAAATCGATACTTTTGCCAACATCGCCCATGATGGCATCATCATTGAGCGATTTTAATTTGGCAATCGCACCAGCGACATCTGTATAAGCGTAAGTAGCTCCCCGATAAAAATCTGGAGCAATTGCGGCAAATCCTGACTGTGCCAATCTATCGCAAATACTCTTACACCATTGATTTAAACCGAAAGCTTCCATCAACACAATTACGGCGGGAAATTTGCCCGTGCCTGTTGGGGTAACATAATAACCTGGTAAATCCTTGGTAATCTGAATATTTTTACCAACAGGAGTCGCTGGTTTGGCGATGGGTGCGCTGGTTTTAGGATCTGGTTGTTTTGCTGTAGTTATTTGAGCATTGGCAACAACGGCGGCTGTGGCGATACTTGATGCACCCAGTAATATATCTCTTCTTTTCATTAGTTGTGAGCGATCGATAATAAAAATTGTTATGCTGGTGAGGACAAAAACCCGACTTTTTGGAAAAGTCGGGTTTTTAGATAGCACTAGGTAATATCGGGATAGATATGGTTAGCTAGAACGCAAAAGTTGTCCGAATCGTACCAAGATACTCAGTCGGGTTGGCAGCATTATGTTCTGGATTCGTCAACATCAACAATCCAGGTGTAATGGTGAGATTATCGTTGAGTTTATACTTGTAGAAGGCTTCTAGGTGCAGACTAGTATCTTTATCAACGTTACCAGGAGTAACCACCCCAGCAACCAAACTAGAGGCACTATTGCTAGTTACTTTGGGTTGCATCCCAACCACAAAACCTAAAGTACTCCCAGGAGAACCAAAATCCTTTGCAGCTAGAGTTGCAGCATAGTTCCAGATATCAGCAGTACCACCTGCGGCACCTTCCCGTGTGGCTTGAGTCAAACCGCCCCAAGCTGATAAAATCAGATCCTTGGAGAGATTGATACTGCCGACGAGGTTATAGTGATTGGCTGAAGCTGGCACTAGCGCAACAGCAGTGGAGCGGAAAGGATTATTGGCAAAGTTACTGCCATTGCCACCAGAAATACCACTACCAGCGGAATGGTAAGAATGAGCATATACTAAGCCCAAGCTGACATCATCAGAAGGTTTAACTGTAACCTGGGAAAATAGCACATTAGAACCATTGAATAATCCATTATTGGCAGTGGGACTACTAACGGTTTCTGGAGCTGTACCAGGGACACCTGGGATACCAACGCGAGGGACGGCATAGCTTAATACTAAGCCTAGATTGGGGCTGAATTTATGATCGACACCAATGCCTGCGCCTTCATTGCTGAGACGATAAACAGGCGCAAATCGTCCAAATCGTGTTACAGATCCAGTACCAGCAGATTGATGTTCGGGGTTGAAGGTGTAGTAGTTATCATTGAACTCACTACCTACCGCTTCGACAAATACCTTAGTTGTGGGAGCTAATGGCATTTGATACTGCAATCTGTGCAGGGTGGTAGCGTTTTCATCACTGCCTTCAAACCCTAACTTTGCCATGTTAGTTTTAGCAGCAGAAGTTGTTGCAGATCCAGCAAAACTATTACTGTTGCGTGATTGGAGGCGAACTAATAATAAATCTTTGCCAGTAAAGCTACTGCGGAAATTTAAGCGTACTCGATCGGAGAAAATAGTGCTACGGGTAGCAGTACTTGGACCACCTGTTAAACCAGTCACTGCAAAAATAGCTTCGCCAACTAATTTAGTGGTTGTGGAGAAACTCTTGTCTTTGACTTCAGCAAGCTTACCATCTAGAGCTTTGATTCGAGCATCGACACCTTGTAGCTCGGTTCCAAAAGATTGGACTAATTGCTTGAGTTGGTCGAGATCTTGTTGCGAAACTTCTGGTGGTGCAGGTGGTTGAACTGGAGTTGGTGCTGGGGGTGCAATGTCAGGAGTCGATGGTGGGGGAGTGACAACTTCCGGCGCGACAACCCGTCTTTTTTTCACTGCCTTGCGAGGTTTTCTTCTGGCAACTAGTTGCTCCATCGATTGAACGCAACCATTGAGGCTAGTTGCAAATTCTTCACGAGAGAGGCTGCGGTTGCCTGTGGGCATATCGCTACAACCATATTTGGCATTCAATGATTGAAGAGTTTGATAAGCCCAGTCACCAGGTTTAACTTCAACTGATTCAGTTGCTTGGTTGATTTGCTCTGCACTAGGTTCGTTACCAACAGTTGTAGCCAGAGAAGTTGTGACTTTCAGAGATGCTGGTGCGGCTGATTGAGTGGCGGTACTCTGAGGAGTTGCTGTTGGAGATTGAGTATTGATGGGATTCGCTCTAGTTGGAGCTACTCCAGCAGTCCAGACAGCAAGACCAATTAGGATCGGCGATAAAAGACTGGTTTGTAAAAACTTTTTCATTTGATGAATATTTTCCTTCACACTGTAATTTTTGTCGATCGTCAAGTATCGCAAGCTACATTCTGCGATGTTAATCTTTTCATTTCTGCATTATATTTTACAGTTTATTTTCAGTAACTCAACAATTTGCACCAGAAAATATTGTTTACCACTATTTTCTTTCCCGATTGTTAAATTTCCAGGATGAGAATCTGGTGCTGAACTATCAAACATTCATCGCTACGCAATAACCCCGACTTCTCGAAGAAGTCGGGGTTATGTCCTATCCCAGTGTCAAATTAGACAACTAGAGTGGTTTAGTGAATATGAAGTTAAAATTTGAAGGTTGTCCGAATAGAGCCGACATACTCAGTTGGGTTAGCACTATTATGTTCGGGATTGGTAATTAGCAATAATCCAGGCGTAATCGCAATGTTATCGCTTAATTTCAGCTTGTACAAGGCTTCAATGTGATAGGAAGTATTGGGGTTGCCAGTTGTTGCTGCGACTCCTGCACCACTACGTGAATTCAGTTTTGGTGGTACTCCCAAGACAAATGCTAGGTTATTGCCCTTTTGACCGAAATCTGGGAAAGCTAAGGACATCGCATAGTTACTGACATTAGCATTACCACCAGCGGCTGTCTCACGATTTGCGTCAATAAAACCCGCCCAACCGGAGAGAATAAAACTAGGACTGAGTTTATAGCTAGCTAAAAATGAGTAATGATTGGCGGAGACTGGAACTGGTGCTGTTGATGACCCAAAAGGTCTGTTTGCCGCACTACTACCAGTTCCACCAGAGATATTATTTCCATCAGAACTGTAGGATCGAGCATAAACTACGCCCAGGTTGAGATCGTCGCTAGGGCGAAAACTTAACTGACTGATGATGGCACTAGAGCCATTAAATAATCCGTTACCATTAGCTGGGTTTGATGCTGTGTTACCAGGAACTGCATAGCCAACGGCTAGCCCTAGTTCGTCACTAAACTTATGATTGAGAGTGAGAGATGCACCATCACTGCTGAGTCGGTAGACAGGGTTGAAGCGACCAAATCGAGAAATAGAACCACCACCAGAACTTTCAAGGATGGGGTTGAATGTGTACATGTTCTCGTTGAATTCACTGCCGATAGTTTCTGCAATGATTTTGGTTTGAGGACTGAGCGGGAAACTGTATTGGAGCAGGGAAACGCCCGTGCTGTTACCTTCGTCTCCATCGAAGCCCAGACGGGTCATGTTGGTGCCTGTTACGCCACTATTGAAACTAGCGGTGTTGCGGGACTGCAATCTAGTTCTGAGCCGATCCTTACCTGTGAAGCTGGTATCGAAATTGAGTCGGACTCGATCGCTCAATGTATTACCAGTCTTACCATTTGTACCCAAATTGGTATTGCGTCCACCATAACCATTGATGCCAATAATCACTTCCCCAGCTAGTTTGGTAGTGGTGGAGAAACTTTGAGCTTTGAGTTCGGCGGTTTTCTTGTCCAGAGCTTCAATCCGAGCATCGAGACTTTGCAGCTCGGTGCTGAAAGATTGGACGAGTTGCTTGAGTCTGTCGAGATCTTGTTGGGAAACGGCTGGCTCTGCGGCTTCAACTGGTGCAGAGGGCTGAACTGATGCTGGTTCTGGCGGTGGTGTATTTTCAGGGCTAGCTGGTGGTGGTGTAACTACGGATGGATTTGGTGCTGGTGCTACCCTTCTTTTTTTGATTAATCTACGCGATTTCCTAGCAACTAGTTGCTCCATCGATTGGACACAGCGATTGAGACTAGTTGCAAATTCTTCGCGGGATAAGACTCTATCGCCTGTCGGACTATTGCTGCAACCATATTTGGTGCTTAAAGCTTGGAGTGTTTGATATGCCCAGTCCCCAGGCTTAATATCGACAGCTTCTCTAGCTTGGCTAATTTGCTCGTCATTGACGACTAGGGAGTTGCTAGCTGCGGAGGTAACTGAATGAGTGCCAGTATTAGCCGGATTAGCTCTGGTAGGCGCAGTAGAAGCCATCCATACTGCCAGCCCAAATAAGATCGGGGATAAAATACTTCTTGATAATAGCTTGGTCATTCGATCGATATTTTCCCTAGTACTGTAATTTTTTTGACTATATCGACACAGCAAGTTAATTTTTGCAGCGTTAGTCTTTAATGATTTCTGCATGATAGTTTACAGTTTCGAGCGATACATATTAATTCCGATACATTTTCTCGATTCTGTTGGAAATGGGCGGGGTGACATGTATTATTATGAAGTGTTAGATCTGAGTTTAATCGCGGGGGCGATCTTGGGTACTCTATAAGGAGCAGGCATAGTACAGATCGGATCGAATCCTCATCCGACGACGAGGATTCGATCCATTTCAGAGATTCTAGATTTGATGTGCTAGTTTTTGATTAATATTTTAAATTTCAACTGCAACTCCAATCGATCAAGTGACTAATAAAATGATTATTGATGCTTATCAACCTAATGCTCCCAGCTTTAGCGGAATCCCTGAGGAATTACTACAAACCCCCTCTGAGTGGGAAGATCGCGGTAATTTGGCAAAAGATCGGGAAAATAAAGTTACGCGTAAGCGAGAGTTTCCTAGCGATAATCTAGATGATGAAACTATTGTCTGGCGGTTTGCACGCGGTAAAAAACGATTGGTAGTTAATCAGAATCTGCGGATTGATTATGCTCACAATTCATTGCAATTATCAACTCCAACTGGTGAGTTGATTGCCATTCACAAAATCGCTGAAAAGCTCCACTATGTCCTGATCAAAAAAGATAGTAAATATTCACAGATCATCCAGAATATTATCTCTGAGTGTCAGTTCATTCCGATCGATACTGCGACTGCCGAACGGGGATTCATGCGGTATCAAAAATATGAAATACCTGCGGGTTATACCTTGCGGTATGAATCAGCCGAAGAATTGTGGCAAGCATGGCAAGAAAGTCAACAACTGTCTACAGAAGGGTTAGAATTAGATATTCTGATCCTTGCTCGATCGAAATGGTACCGCGTTCAGCAAATGATCTGTACTGACGATCGATTAGATCTCCAAACTCGCCTAGGCTTAATCTCACTCTCACGGCGAGAACGGATTGCCTGGATTGCAAAATTAGGCGATATTTCTGGTGCGATTGATGTCGATTTTGCTACACATCAAAATGTGATTAGTGCTGGCACAGATCCAGATATTTTGGGTAAAATTATCTCTAAGCTGGCAATTGATGCTCCGGTGCCTGACGATCTCCATTTCGACCCCAATTCTAATATGTCTCAATCGGTTTATCCCCAGTCTCATGACTCATCTCTCTTGTACGATGACGATCGCAGTAGTACTCTAACTGGTCATACTTTGACACCTGTTGCCGCCAGATTAAGAGCTAGTACGATCGATGTGCTGGAGCAATATCTTGAACATGGTGAAACGATCGTCAAAACAGAGGTAATTAGCGATGCTCAAGGTAATGTGATTAGCGAAAAAACTGTCAGCACTCATCGCGCTTGTCCGAAATGGGCGATCGAAGCTATTATTGATTGGGTGTAGGTTAGTTGTTGGCGGAGCCTTTCCGTAGGAAAATAGTTGATAGCAAAAATATGATTAAGTTGCCGAAGAAATTGATGTTGTTGGGATCGGGTGAATTGGGTAAAGAATTGACGATCGCGGCGCAACGATTGGGCAATCATGTCATCGCAGTCGATCGATATCCAAATGCACCAGCGATGCAAGTTGCTGATGCATTTGAAGTAATCTCAATGTTGAGCGGAGAGGATCTCGAACGAGTTGTTTCCAGACATCAACCTGACTATATCATCCCCGAAATTGAAGCAATTAGAACTGAAAAATTAGTAGAATTTGAACAGCGAGGAATCACCGTAATTCCAACAGCTAAGGCGACTCACTATACGATGAATCGCGATCGAATTCGGGAACTAGCTCACCAGGAATTGGGAGTGCGGACGGCTAAATATGCCTATGCTACTACCTTAGCCCAAATGCAAGCAGCCGCTCAATTAATAGGGTTTCCGAATGTTGTAAAGCCAGTGATGTCTTCGTCTGGAAAAGGACAATCGGTAGTTAATAATGCTGCGGAAGTTGAGATAGCCTGGCAGTATGCGATCAATGGTTCGAGAGGCGATAGTCAGAAAGTAATCATTGAAGAATTTATTAATTTTGAGATCGAAATTACGCTACTAACGATTAAACAGTGGAATGCATCAACGATCTTTTGCCCTCCAATCGGGCATCGTCAAGAACGCGGTGATTATCAAGAATCTTGGCAACCTGCGGAAATTACTCCAGCTCAAATTTTAGCCGCACAAGCAATTGCCACGAAAGTTACTGATGCACTTGGTGGAGCCGGAATTTTCGGGGTGGAATTTTTTATTACTGCTGATGAAGTAATTTTTTCAGAGCTATCACCTCGCCCCCACGATACTGGTATGGTGACATTGATCTCTCAAAATCTGAATGAATTCGAGCTACATTTACGAGCGGTACTAGGTTTACCAATTCCGAATATTCTTCAATACGCTCCAGCGGCTAGTGCGGTAATTTTAGCTAGCGAAACATCCGAATCTATTTACTTTACTGGAGTAGCTGAAGCGATGAGTGTACCTGACGTAGACATCCGACTATTTGGTAAACCTGACTCCCGCCCCTATCGCCGGATGGGTGTAACCTTAGCCAAGGCAGAAACGACTAATTTAGCACGTAAAAATGCTGTTGAAGCGGCTAGTAAAATTAAGATTGTTAATGCTTAAAGCCAAGATAGACTATTAAATTAGCTATAGGGATCCTATCTGAATTATCAATTATCAATTAACCCAAGTGTTTCTATTTATCTCCAAACTCATTCCCTTGTTCTTCTACCCAATGGGTGCGACTTGTTTATTGCTAATTGTCGCATTAGGATTATGGTGGGTAAAATCTAAATGGACTCCAGTAGCTATTGGTGCAGCTTTAATAATTTTGTTCGTGAGTGGTAATAATGGGATTAGTCATTGGTTAGCTCAATCTTTGGAGTGGCAAAATATTGTCAAAACAGAATTGCCAACTGCAGATGCGATCGTCGTATTGGGTGGTGGCACTAGATCGCAAGCTTATCCACGTCCTGATGTAGATTTTTCGGATGCAGGCGATCGAGTCTGGTATGGTGCTAATTTATATCATGCCAAGAAAGCACCAAAAATTATCGTCAGTGGCGGCAGAATATCCTGGATGGGTGCGGGAGATCCTGAGTCAGCGGATTTGACAAAATTATTAGTGAAAATGGGAGTGCCTGAGACAGACATTATTCCCGAAGGTGACTCTTATAATACCCATGATAATGCGGTGAATGTGCAAAAGATTTTGAAAAAAGAGCATTTTAAAACTATTTTGCTCGTGACTTCAGCGATGCATATGCCGAGATCGATGGCAATATTCAAACATTTAGGAATGAATGCGATCGCAGCACCAACTGATTATCGTGTTTCTCAATTAGAATTAGACGAACCCAATCGCCAAACTGAATCTATTATTTTGAGTTTTTTGCCTAATGAGGAATGGTTCTCTTTGACGACTCAAGCTATTCGCGAATATATTGGTTTATTCGTGTATAAACTGAAAGGCTGGCTGTAAAAATCTTCACAGGATCTATTACAGGGTGGCATAAATCACAAAGATGCAAGGATCTCAATGGTGGCTGAACTTATGCCACCCTGTAATAGTTTAACGATGAGAGAAAATATCCTCGTACTGCAATAAATCTAACGAGATAATTGTTGGTAAAGCCTTGAAACAATCCTGTGCTAATTCCCAGCGATCTTCGCGTTGCAATTTGGTGGTGAGTTTCTCTCGCATACTGATTAGATAGCGCACATCATTCGCGGCATAGCGGAGTTGCTCGTCAGTGAGATTATCGGCATCACCCCAGTCGGAACATTGAGCGGATTTGTCTAACTCTACTCCTTCGAGTTGCTGAACCAGTGTCTTCAAACCGTGACTGGATGAGTAAGTCCGAATTAATTTACTGGCAATTTTTGTGCAGAAAATCGGTTGGGTTTCGATCTCCAAACGGTGCCGCAATTGGGCGACATCAAATCTCGCAAAGTGAAAAACTTTGGTAACTTGAGTAGCTTCCATCACCCGTTTCAAATTGGGTGCAATAGTTTGTCCTTTAGCAATCTTGATTACCGTCAACAATCCAGGTGAAAACAATTGTACCAAACACAATCGATCGCGGACATAGTTCAATCCCATTGTCTCAGTATCGACGGCTATCGATTCAGCCGCTAAGTATCTAGCCGTCGCAGCATCATCTAAATCTCGATCGAATATTTGAAAATCTTCCATGTTGAGAGGATAGGGTAGTAATTAGTCAGCATCTTTTACATACCACGCTTTACGTATAAAAATTTGCGTAAAGTAAGTTTCACCCTTGGCATTTTTTGCAGATCCGATCCCAGTTAGATCGTAACGACCAACCATATTTTTTTGGTGTCCAGGACTACCAATCCAATCTTCAACTGCAATTGCTTCCGGTTGAGCATATCCGACACTATAACCAACATTTTCGGCGGCACTACGGTAAACGATCTCTTTTGCGACTGACTGCACCCGCTCGTTAAAACCTTGATGGTTAATATGTCCTGCTCTCGCCATCTCCTCGCTGTGTGCTTTGGCTTGAGCCGAAATTACCGGATCGATTACCAATGGTGGTAAATTCTGGGACTGACGATATTGATTAACCCGATTGTAAATAGATAATTCGGAGCTATTCATCACTGAAGTCGGTATGGATGGCTGATGTTTAGACACAGTTTCAGCTTTCTCTGTTTGCGGAGGCTGATCTGTGGGCATACTAGTACTAATCTCTGCTCTAGCTGTTGCCATTATTCCCATGACAGTGAGCAGCGTACAAAAAGTGCCGAATAAATGATATTCCATCTGAATTGACTCAACTTAACGGAGCGATAGTATAGTTTGGAGAGTTAAGGCAGATGCTGTTGGTGAGCGTACCCACTGAATTAATCAAAAATGACATCACAACTCAAAACTCACTGTGATCGATCTCATCAATCTGATGTGATTTCAGAAATTTGATATCAATCTGATAGCTTTTACTACTGAGTCTGTCCAAGTATTCAACATCAACATCACCCGATCGATCCAAAAATTCGCTAACATAGTAACTACGATCGATCTAACTATCGCCATGACATCCTATTCCGCTGCCTCTGCTCGCGCTGAAATGAGTGAACTGCGTCGGCTCAAAAGTTTGCTCCCACCGGAACTCCAAAGCTGGGTAACGGTGGAAACTACTGTCGAAGTCAATCCACCCCTGGTTCGGAGTGAAGAATTAGGCAAAGATCAAGTTGAAATCCAGATCGATTTAGTCAAGTGGGAACGCCTTGCCCTCGATCAACGCAATCTATTATTTTGGCATGAAGTCGCACGAGTCCAAAATGATACGATCTCTCGTGATGGCTGGGAAATGGCTGCGCTCGCGATCGGTCTAGGCGGTGCTGTCGGTGAATTGTGGGTACAAGATGGTCTATTATTGATCCTAGCCTTGGGACTATGTGGCGTGTCTGGCTATCGCCTATACGCTCGGAATAATAGCGATCGATATCTCAAAGAAGCCATCGACGCTGACGAAAAAGCGATCGCCCTAGCTGCCCGCTTCGGATATACTCTCCCTAATGCCTACAAGAGCCTAGGAAGTGCCTTAAAAACTCTCACCGATGATACTCCCAAAAAGAGCAAACGTCGCCATTACGAATCCCGCCTCGACGCGCTCAAGCGGAGTGCTAGCAAAGCCAAAGATAAAGTCGATCGAGATCGCACCTCTCCTCGCAATCGTCCCCTAGCTGAAGAACGCGAAAATCGCGAAAGTTACAGATAGTTTCTAGATTTACATTAAATCCCCGACTTCTGGGAGAAGTCGGGGATTTGTTGATTGTGTAGAAATGTTAAGATAACGATCGAAACCATCTCCTCGGATCGATCAAAATGTCCAAGTCTTCCCTCCCGAAAGTTGTCGTTATTGGTGCGGGTATTGGCGGATTGACAGCAGGTGCATTGCTGGCAAAACGGGGATATGACGTAACAATATTCGACCAAGCCATCGTTCCAGGCGGCTGTGCATCTACATTCAAACGCCAAGGATTTACCTTCGATGTTGGAGCTACTCAGGTAGCTGGATTGGAACCTGGCGGTATTCATCACCGGATTTTCAGCGAATTAGAAATCGAGTTACCGCCAGCCACACCCTGCGATCCAGCTTGTGCGGTATTTTTGCCTGGAGAAACCACCCCGATTAATGTCTGGCGAGATCCCCAAAGGTGGCAAATAGAACGTCAGCAGCAGTTTCCAGGTAGCGAAACATTTTGGCAATTTTTACAACAACTATTCGATGCTAGTTGGCAGTTTCAGAGTCGCGATCCGATTTTACCACCGCGAAACCTGTGGGATGTCACGCAACTATTGGGCGCGTTGCGACTAGATACGCTGATTACTGTCCCGTTTACCCTTTCTACCGTCGGCGACGCACTGACATGGTTTGGCTTGAGCGGAGATAAACGGCTGCGGACATTCCTCGATCTACAACTCAAACTTTACTCCCAGGTAACAGCAGCAGAAACAGCTTTATTATACGCTGCAACAGCTCTGGGCGTGTCTCAGACCCCCCAAGGACTGTACCACCTTCAGGGGAGTATGCAGGTATTGAGCGATCGATTAGTGGCATCCCTAGAGCGAGATGGTGGCAAGTTATTGATGCGGAATACAGTAGAATCGATAACTTGTAATGAAGCTGGAGTAACAGGCGTAACCATCCGCAATCAAAAAACGGGTACAACTTGGACAGAAACCGCCGCTGAGGTAGTCGCAAATGTCACCGCCCAGGATTTAGTCAGATTGCTAGGAGAAGCGGCTCCTAAGTCCAATCCGATTCACTTATTATCTATTGACGGCTATCGATCTCGTGTCAAAAGTTTACCCCAAGCTTCGGGCGCATTTGTCGTGTATTTGGGCGTAAAAGATACGGCAATTCCAACCGAATGTCCGCCTCATCTGCAATTCCTCTACGATTACGACGGGATTATTGGCGAGAATAATTCGCTGTTTGTCTCCGTCAGTCATCCTGGTGATGGACGCGCACCTGATGGGATGGCGACAATTATTGCATCCTCATTTGTCGATCCCAATAAATGGTACGGTGAGGACATTGATTATGCTGCGATGAAGGCTGAGTATACCGGAATTGCGATCGCTAAATTAGGTAAATATTTCGACTTAGCACCGGAAAATATCATCGTGACAGAAGTAGGGACACCGCGCACCTTCGAGCGATATACAGCCCGCGAACGGGGAATTGTCGGCGGGATTGGGCAACGAGTCTCGACATTTGGGCCATTTGGCTTCGCGACGCGGATTCCCGTAGCGGGATTGTGGATGGTGGGCGATTCTACTCATCCTGGGGAGGGGACGGCGGGAGTTAGTTATTCGGCATTAACTGTGGTTCGACAAATCGAGCAGCAGAGATTGGGTTAATGTTCCTAATACTGCTCCGTTTTGTCACACGACACGCCTCGGCGTGAACGCAAAAGGATTTTTGGATCTACGAATGACCATAATCGATCTTTGGAATGGCAATTCATGAAGCGGCGTTTTTGATAGTAGCTACTGTCCAAATCGCCAGCAAAAATACCAAACATTTGAACTGAAGATTCCATTGTATTCCTAGCATAAACTCTGACATTGTTAGTTTGTGGCTATTGCGCCGAGATCGCCGAGCGGAATCTCTAATTCGATAAATTTGCAGAAGAACCGCCACAATCCCGCCAACAACAGCAAAGATCTGAAACGGCATCGCTTCATAGCGTAAATTGACAATTACGGGATCTTTATTCCACAGTTGATATGCTTGGTCGATAAAATTTCCGGTTAATAACCCCAGCATGAAGATGTAGAGCAGCGTAATCAACCAGAATCTGCTCTTGTTTGAGCTGGACATGTCTGCCCATTCCATTCGTCCTGTGTTGGCAGCTTCTCCGCATTTGACACAATTAATTTTCCCAGGACCAATGTTACTGGAAACTGAGAATAGCCGCATTTCGAGGGGAAAGCCACAGTTTTGGCATTTATGCATTTCTACAACGTACATGGACTATCTTCTGTTAAATATCATTGGTAGACAGATTATACGTCAGGAGTGGGTTTATCCGTAGCGCAAAATGCAGGCTTACGCCAACGAATAGCATCTGCAATAGTCAGTCTCGATATCATTGTAAGATCGATCGGGAACAAAATATTTTTAGATTCGATCGTTTCAGATTTTTTACTAAAAATTCAGATCTTATTCGGTTTTCCTCATCAGTATTTATACGGTCAAAATATCGATCCAGGACTATTTATTTCTCAAAACTCTTTGGCGCAAAGGCTTTGAATGAATAAAACATTCTGGGAACCTTTCAATTATCAGTTGCGACTTAGTAGGTAAGAACGAAAAAACAAACTTTGCCAACCACCAGCTAATTAATTATGAACTTTTCCTTAACCCAATCAATCAAAACTATCGCTATCTCTGCACTCGTACTTGCACCAATAGTTAGTGCAACTAATCCGGCATCTGCTGCTCCTAAATATATCGCTCAAGCGGCTACAGAGCTAACATCTCCTCAATCTGTCGGTACCACCTCCAACTATTTAGGAGCAGGTGTTTCTAGTGGTTTAACCACTGACAATGCATCTGGGTCGCAATCAAAAACAGGTGGGACTTTGTACGGTAGATATGCTATTCCTCAAAGCAAATTGTCTGCTCGTGCTGGCATCGTATTCACTGACAAAATTAGCGCAGTTACTCCTAAACTCACCTATGATGTTGGCGTTGCTCCTGGCACAAATATCTTTCTTGGTGCTGGCTACAACTTTGTTAATGAAAAAAATACTAGTACTCCTTTGGGAAACAAAAGTGCGCCTGTTTTAAGTTTGGGTGTAGAGAGCCAATTAGCCAATAATGTATTGGTATTTGGTTCTGCGGATCTGGGTGTCAATGCTTACCAAAATAATAACAACACGGCGATCGCGATTCAAGGTGGTGCTGGTTTCCGCTTCTAACTGATTCGGTTCTCTTCAGATATCCTAGTACTGATGATATCGGCTCAACTCTCTGATGGAGAGTCGAGCCTTTTTTTGATTAACAGCCGTTGCCTCAGTTGCTCCAGAGGAGAATCGCGGTATACTTACTTTGAACTGATAATCGACGTTCGCCCTGCTGAAATTCCCCGTAAAATTGTTATTTATGCCTATTCTCGATCGACAAGGTAGATTATTTGGTAAATTCAGCCTCCTCGACATTGGTGCTGTCCTGGTAATGTTATTTGTGGTCGTAGGTATTTTCCTCTCGCCTGGTGGTTCGGGACGCATCAATGGACAGGATAAGCCTCAATCTGTAGAGGCTGATGTGATTGTTAGAGGATTGAATGTCCTCAATCCTGAGTCGCTGTTGAAGCAGTTTAGTCCTGGCAATAAACTCAGTTTTGTGATCCGCAATCAGCCAGCGGGACAAGTTGATATTAAGAGTGTCCGTCAACTCGATCGCACTTTGGCAGTACCACAAGCTGATGGTTCTGTCAAGCCGATGAAGGATCCTCGACCTGATTCGTTTAGTATGGATATGATCGTTACGGTGACTGGCAATGGTCAGAAAACCAAGGAAGGTTTGGTACTGGGCAATACGAAGATGAAGATTGGTTCTTCGGTGGAAATCGACCAGCTTAATTACAATTTTAATGGCACTGTGATTGATATTCGGTATTTGAATTAGTGGTTTAGTGGATAGTGAATAGCAGTTTTGCTTGTGGGTGTCGGTGCATATCGAACGCGCAAGCGCACCCCCTAATGGTGGTCAAAATCTACTCACCATCACCGTTGCACACTAATAACCAATCCACTATTCACTATTCACTTGGAAGGTAGTATGAAGAACCATGTCTAAATATCAACATTGATTTCGAGATCTCATAATTGTGATGAGAGCGATCGAGTCGAGTGATAAGCTGCTGAGAATTATCGAAAAAAATCTCATAGCATAGCGATCGCTCGATCGTTAAAACTAATGTATAAAAATAGATTAGGGCACTCTTTATTTGATGTGGCGATGCCTGCGATCCTCGGTGCTGGAGTTGTTACTTCCTTCGCCATGTCACAAGGACAACACCCCGCAATTGCGATCGCAATTACGGCGATTTCGGCGATATTTGCAGTGATTTGTCATCGATTCGATCTGATCTAAATTAACTACTCCCTTCCTCGTATCAAAGTAGATATCTAGAATAATGAGTGGATAGTGAATGGGTTATTAGTGTAAAACGGTGATAGTGATTAGTCTATTTGTTGAGTGGAAAGGGAGTATTTATTCTCATAACTAAATTCCTGGCTCGATCGCTAATGCTGTACCAATCTTCCCGTACAATTTCAGCGGGGGGAAATAATGCTCCAGCTAATCCTACCGCCACTGCTCCAGCCATGAGAAAATCGGGTGCGTTATCGACAGTTACGCCGCCAGTCGGAATCAGCGGAATTTGAGAAATCGGCCCTTGTAATACCTGTAAATAACTAGCACCACCCACAGACTGAATCGGGAACACTTTCACAGCCGTAGCCCCAGAGTGCCATGCAGTGATGATTTCTGTTGGGGTTAATGCGCCTGGAATCATTGGAATTTCGGCACTAGTTGCGGATTGAATTAGATTGATGTCGAGATGGGGTGTAAAAATATATTCGGCACCACAATCGATCGCGTTACGGACATCGGCTAGACTTAATACTGTACCAGTACCGATCGAACAATCCGGTAATTCTGCTCGCAATAATTCAATTAATGCCCACGGTTGTGAGCTGTTTGCCGTAATTTCAATTAATCTAATCCCCCCATCCGCCGCAGCCTGCGCCATCTTTTGACCTATACTAAGATCGGTCGATCGAATTACGGCAATTATTCGCTCTTTTCTGACAAGTTCTAACCAATTTTCCCTGTAGCTTTGCACGATCTATTCTTGGAAGATGGGATATGGGAGATGTTTGCTTTACTTGTGCCGCTTAGTACTAGTCAATATTCACCGATACTCACAATCTAAACCACTATTCACTATTCACCATCCACTTTTTTCACATCAGCACTATAGTCTTGCACTGCTTGGGTAATGATGGTGCGTAAATCGACATAGGCTTTGGCAAACGGTGGTTGACGCAGGGTTAAGCCCAATAAGTCCGCAGTTACTAATACTTGCCCGTCACAGTCTACCCCAGCACCAATACCAATCGTCGGAATTGAGATCTTTTCTGATATCGACTTGGCTAAATCAGCGGGAATATGTTCTAGCACGATCGAAAATGCACCCGCACGTTCTAATGCTACTGCTGCTAAAATGAGACGATCTCGATCGCTTTCTGATTGTCCCTGTTGACGATAGCCTAATTGATGGACTGATTGCGGAGTCAAGCCGATATGCCCCATCACCGGGATACCCGCTTCAACCAGCCGCGTAATTGTCTCAATCATCGCCGGATAGCCCCCTTCGAGCTTAACCGCCTGTGCGCCCGTCTCCTTGAGAATTCGTCCTGCTGATTGAATCGCACTCTCAACACTAGTTTGATAGCTCAGAAATGGCAAATCGACCACGATTAGAGCGTTTTTGACTCCACGCTTGACAGCTTTGGCGTGATGAATAATTTCGTCGAGAGTCAAGGGGAGGGTATTCTCGTATCCTAATGCTACCATTGCCAGGGAATCACCGACCAGGATCAAGTCTACTCCAGCAGCATCTAAGATTTGAGCGATCGCAAAATCCCACGCAGTCAACGCAACAATCTGTTTTCGATTAACTTTAAATTGCAACAACTGGCGAACTGTCGGCATGTTTTGGAGTTGAGAGACGATTTGATATTTGACTGAGAGCGTTGGTAGTTATACACTCTATTGTAGAGCTGTTGGGTCTAAAACCTCACATTTAGACTAAGCTCCCCGCTCTAAGTCGCTTTACTTATTACTTATTACTTATTACCTATTACTTAATTTATGAGCGATCTACCAGTTGAGCCAGCCGAGGAAAAGAGTGCGAAGACGCGACAGATGTTGGGGATGAAGGGTGCTTCGACGGAGGCGGCTTCGATTTGGAAGATTCGGTTGCAATTGATGAAGCCGATTACCTGGATTCCGCTGATGTGGGGAGTTGTCTGTGGTGCGGCTTCTTCGGGTGAGTATGTATGGTCGATCGAGAATGTACTCAAAGCGGCATTATGTATGTTAATGTCGGGGCCATTATTGACTGGTTATACTCAGGTTGTGAATGAGTGGTACGATCGAGAAATTGATGCGGTGAATGAGCCTTATCGTCCGATTCCTTCGGGAGCAATTTCTGGTTCGCAAGTAGTCGTTCAGATTTTTGTTTTATTATTTGGGGGAATTGGGGTTGCCTATATTCTCGATCGAGCAGCGAATCATGATTTCCCGATTATGACTTGTTTGGCGATCGGTGGCGCGTTTGTTGCCTATATTTATTCGGCTCCACCATTGAAGTTAAAACAGAATGGTTGGTTGGGTACTTATGCCTTAGGGGCGAGTTATATTGCGTTACCGTGGTGGGCGGGTCATGCTTTATTTGGCACCCTAAATTGGACGCTAATTGTCATGACGCTATTCTATAGTTTAGCAGGATTGGGGATTGCGATCGTTAATGATTTCAAGAGCGTGGAAGGCGACAGACAGTTTGGATTAAAATCTCTACCTGTGATGTTTGGGATTACGAAATCTGCTTGGATTTGCGTATTGATGATTGATATTTTTCAAGCGGGAATTTCTGTCTATCTAACTACGATTCATCAAAATCTCTACGCTGCAATTTTGTTACTATTAGTTATCCCCCAAATCGTTTTTCAAGACATGTATTTCTTGCGAGATCCTTTGAAGAATGATGTCAAGTATCAAGCTAGTGCTCAACCTTTCCTCGTCATCGGGATGTTAGTCGCTGGTTTAGCTTTCGGACATGCAGCGATTGGTTAATGGTGAGCAGAGAAAACCGACTTTTTGAACTCGACTTTGGCCATTAGAAGAGGGGCGTTGCTGAGTATTCTTTACTGGTAACTGGGATTATATTGTGAAATTGAATTAGATTGCGTATCTAAAAATAGATCTGTAGGTGGGGTTGCGCAAGGCGAAACCCAACATCCACACAATTGATCGTTGAGTGTGTTGGGTTTCGCGGGCTTCAACCCAACCTACGATCCTCGAATTATCATTAATTAATTCAGGTGACTATCGTTGTTGGAATCGATGCTGAGAGAGCATTCCATACTTCTATCAACCGTTGGAATCCGATCGATTCGTAGCCACTGGCTTCGTAGCCACTGGCTTCGTATCGTTGCACCATTTGTTCCTTGATGCCTAATTTTACCGCTAAGTCTTTTTGGGTCATGCCTAAACCGATGCGCTTTTGAATTAATACCTTGGGCAAATCTTCGATCGAACCCATCGTAATTTCGACTTTACCCATTTTTAAATCATTGTATTCTTGAATCTCGGTCTGCATTTGATCGATTTGAGTCTGAAAACTATTCTGCATGGCGGCTAGTTGCTGTGCAGAAATTATTTCCGATTGCTCTAGCAATTTTTCTAGAACTTGATGCAGTTTTTTAATTTCACCTTGGGTAATTTTATATTGATGTTCGTTTTGAATCATGATTAACTATCTAAATTAAAGTATTGAGATCGATCACTACTATCCCCATCGTTTCTCCATCGCGGTTCTTTTGGAGAAATCCTTGGAATGCTGACATAAAATCCATTCGCAACTCGCATCCAAAGCGAGCATGTTGTTCCTCAAGATCTTTGAAAATAGGATTCAGTGTACTGATATCGATACTCATGCCATCAAAACAGCCATCGATGTCATTTGGGCGTTCTTTATTGGTAACAAAACTACCACCAATATAAACCTCTTGGCAGCCAGACTGTCGAAGTAGTTTGAGTGCGAACATCAGTCCCGATAGTAGATTGACGCGACAAGAATTATACCCATATTGCTCCCAGAAATCACCCCAAACCATTACCCAAATCCCAGGTGGTAAATAGCCTCGATCGGTAAATGGTGGTATTCACTTCGTTCTCCAGCAAACATCACAAAAATATGCACTAAATATTAACTATGTTAACACAACTTTTTCGTTGGAGACTGTTGTTATGGCTTTTTCGTTAGATTGTTCGTTGGCGGAGCCTCTCCCTTGGAGAATCGATATTTGGCTGGCGAAATCCCATATTTTTGTCGAAAGCGGGTGGTGAAGGCACTAGGACTAGAAAATCCACACATTTGACAGATCGTAGCGATTGGTAAGTTAGCATCTCGATCGAGTAGTAATTTAATAGCTCTTTCTAGTCGTTGCGTAATGATAAATTGATAAGGACTAATCTCCATAATTTTTTTAAATGAATGGGCGAAGACCGAAATACTTAAGTGAGCGCGTTCGGCTAGTGATTGGACGGTAATTTCTCGATCTAAATTTTGGTTGATATAGTCGATAACTTCATCTAACTGAGATTGATGTGAATAGACTTGATAAATGATCTTGAGCGGCTGTCTGTCGGCGTAGGTACGAATTAAATGCAGACTTAGTGCCGTAGCTAATGCCTCTGTATAGAGGAGATCAGTCAGCCCATTCAAGGTAAACTCTTGTTTAAATAATTCTAGTAAATTTTTGACAACCGGATCTTTACAACCGATTAATGGCTTAAATAAAACGTCTTCTGCGGCAAAATTGGTCGAGATCAAGTTACTAACAAAGCTGGGCTGCAAATATACATGCATACACAGTGAATCATGAGACCAGCGCGAACCGGAGATCTCGTTATGGGGGATAAAGATCCACTCGCCACTAGCAATCGGATGTGGTTGAAACGTTAACCCATCAGTCGATAATTCGAGACTTGGCAGATCGCTCAGAGCCATCGAAAACGCATGGTAAGGCACAACATAAAACGGTGTTGCCATCGGTGGTAATTGATAAATCGTAACCTGCGCGCTATGCCCCATTTTACTCATGCCCACAATCTCGGCATCTGGCACTGCCAACGTTCGCAATTCATCGAGATCGCTGATGTCGATCGGTTCTCTGTCTGGGGGGAAGTCCATTGCCGTACCTCGGAAATTACCTGATTGGCGGATAGCTAACTAAAGTTAGCAGCTTTGAGCAAGAAAGTTAGCAGCTTTGAGCAACAATTTTTTTCGTCGCAAGAGTATTATACTACCAGATGTCTTTTGTATCAATTTAGACCTCAATTTGCTAGCACTATCAATCCAAATCAACACGATCGAATCATCTCCATATTATCTAATCGATCGATACTTTTGTAGCGATATCTAAAAACTCTCAAATTTTCTCTAGCAAAGGATTCTAGCCAACCGAAGCACAATTTTTCAAAAATCTTGAGATTAATGGAATATTTTGTAGGGCGGCTACGTTAATAAGTGTAGAGTGCCATTTACCCCCGATTTAGCCCATGAAAAATTTCTTCACTACTGTTACTGCGCTCCTGGGATTAGGCGCGATCGCCGCAATTCCATTCCTGCCAACCGAGGGAGTACAAGCAGGAACTAAGCCAGCAGTTTCCGAAATGCTGAAACAGCAACCGTTATCGAATAGTGTGTCTCTAGAGCAGAAGATGCTGCCAATTCAAATACTTAAGTCTAAAATTCAACCGAAACCAATCTACACACCAAAATCAAAATCACCATCCATAATGGATGCTATTAACAGTCGTAACGCTGAAGTGATACAAGCGAGATCGGATCGTGGTTGGACTTATTTATTTACCCCCGACTACTTAGGTCAAAAAATTCATGTTCGGGTGGCTAGTGCTACAGGTAATGGTGCGCTCAACAATACTACTACCGATAAGGCTGAGATAGCTACTCCCAATTGCAATCCCAATAGTGTTGTAGCCACTCAATCAACTCTATATGTAGCTTGCAATAAAGAGACGGGTAATGGAGATCGCATTCTGACTTATGACATTAGCAACATCACTCAACCAACTCTGAGTAAAACAATTAATAGTAATCAATTTAATAGCTTGATAGCTCTAGCTCTCGATCAGGATGGCAATCTTTGGGTTTCTAGCTATGGTAATGGTAAAATAGCCCGCATTTCCAGCAGCAGCCTCGCATCTGCTAGTCCACAAGTTGATAAAGCTTTAGCAAGTTCTCCTGCCGAACCGACAGGGATTGCCTTCGATCCAGATGGTTCGCTCTGGGCAGCCAGCACTTATTCAAATGGACTTGTCGTCAATATTTCTGCTGCGGATCTCAACAAATCAGGCTTAGACATTGATGCAAACCCGCGCTATTGTATCTCCAAATCTATCTCTGGTTGCAATCCCGTTGCCAGTACTTTTGACTTTCCAGAAGGCATTGCTGTTCTAAACGGGACAATTTGGGTTGCTAATAATGGCGGAGATCATCCTGGTCATAAGATGACTGCATTGCAAGTGTCAAATAGTCAGTTAACTGTCAAACAAACCGTTGGAAGTAGTCCTGGAAACCCTTTTTCCTGTCCTGGTGGCTTATTTGCCGACGGGACAGATCTCTACATCAATGACCAAAGTTTTGGTTTGAGTAATACTGGCTGCGGTAGTAATGATGGAAAAGCAACTGCAGATGGAGTGATTAAATATGGTGGAGGTAATTTGAGCAGTACTCCAACTGTGTTTAAAGGTACAACTAGTCGTCCTGGATTTGGTGGAATTGCGTTACTGAAAATTCAATAATTTGGAAATTAATGATGTCAGATAAACTTTCTCGCAGACAAATTTTACGATTGGGTGGTGGCTTGGCAATTGGTGCAGTGGGTACGACTTCGCTATGGAGCGGATCGTCATTAAATCAACCATCATTAGCGATCTCTACAAATTTTGGTCAGCCTGCTTTTTTTACAAGGGGGGCAAATCTTCATAATCCTTATGGCATAAAGGTTGTGCTCAAAGGAATTAACTTACCATTATTAGATGATTGGGGTTTTCCACAAAGTAACACTCTAGCAGAACTAGAGAAAACTGGTGCGAATGCCGTTCGGATTCAATGGTACAAAGATTATGGAGCGCAGAGTCGTCCCGCATATTCTGTGGCAGATTTGGATAAATTCTTATCTGAATGTCGCAAGTTGAGTATTATTCCGATTCTGTATTTGAACGATCTTACTTGTCAAGCAGATCCAAATTTACTCAATAGTCAATTATTACCCTGGTGGACATCCGATTCAGTCGTAAGTGTCTTAAAAAAACACGAACGCTACCTGATTATTAATCTAGCGAATGAATTGGGTCATTATCGATGGAGTAGTAATAAAGATGAAGCCCTGGCGAATTTTGTGAATGCTTATACGATAGCGATCGCCGGAATCAGAAAGCATCTCCGAGTCCCGATCGCAATCGATGCACCTGATTGTGGTACTTCGATCGAAGTTTTTCCAAAAATTGCGCAAACGTTGATAGCGGCAGATCCACTTCACAATCTATTATTTAGCGGACATGCTTATTGGGCGAGTTATGACGGAATGCCTTATTTTCAAGCAGCAATTAATGCTAATATACCAATGTTTTTTGGAGAAATTGCCAATAAACAAGATGAAGAGGTAAATGGAGCAACTCAGTATTGTTATTACAATATCGATGTGCCTAGCCGGAGGAAAGCTAATTCCTTTAATTATCAATCACTGCTAACTTATCTACAATCACGTGATATAGGTTGGCTAGCATGGAGTTGGTGGAAAGACAACTGTAGCTCTCGACAAATTACTCTCAATGGCACCATGTCTGGATTGACACCTTATGGAAAGGATATAGTCGACAATCGAATCTATGGATTGAAATCGACAGCTAAAAGAGTTACTCTTTAGCAAGCTTAAGCGATCGATATTCACTGTTTCAATCCAGAAATTTAGTGTGAAAATTTCGACCACTTCAAGTTCGACCGAGTAAACAAGCTCAATCCAATTTGACCACTAAGATAAAGCCACTTAATAGAGAAATACGATCGTGAAAAATGGATTAAAGAGACTTGGATTGATGACAGCGACTATTGCAATCTCCTTAGTCAATAATATCGGATTTGGATCATTCGATCGATTAGATGCAGCCCCAATCTATTCACTACCGGAAGAACAAGCACCCACAAATCAAACAACCCTCAATAGGCAAGATGCCGTAACTGATGCAATTCGTAGTGCAAGTCGTACTGATCGTGGTTGGACTTACTTATTTACCCCCGATTACTCAGGTCAAAAAGTTCATATTCGCTTGATTGGTGCAACGACACGTAGTCCAGCCACTAATATTGCTATGCGAAATAGCAATCTGGATTGGGCTGTGATATCTACGCCTACTTGCAGTCCGAATAGTGTAGTCGCCACTCAGTATACTCTCTACGTTGCCTGTGTTGAAAATAAGATTTTAGTCTATGATATTAGCGATTCGGATAGAGTCAAAAAACCTATTTTGAGTCGAACAATTAATAGTGATGAATTTAACGAATTGATCGCCCTAGCTCTGGATAAAAAAGGCAATCTCTGGGTATCTAGCAAAAGTAATGGCAAGATTATCCGTATTTCTAACCCCATTACTAATCCACAAGTTGATCGAGCATTAATCAATTCACCTAATTCACCTGCTGGAATTACTTTTGATGTAAATGGTTCTCTATGGGCCGTAAGCACTGACGGAATTGTGCTAAACATTCCCGTTTTCGAACTAAATAAAAATAGTTTAGCTATTGATGCTACCCCCACTTACTGCATGTCTAATTCTGCATCTGGTTGTGAGAAAATACCGGATAGTTATAACTATTTTGACTATCCTGAAGGAATTGCTATTCTCAACAATACAATTTGGGTATCTAGTAACGGTGACAAGCATCCAGGGCATAAATTGACCGCTTTGCAAGTATCAGGAAATAAATTAATCTTTCTCAGAACAGTCAATTCTTTTTCTTGTCCTGGTGGCTTATTTTCCGATAATAAAGATCTCTATGTTAACGACCAGAGCTATGGATTGGGTAATAACACGACATGTGGTTATAGGGATGGGCAAGCTGCCGCAGATGGAGTTCTTCGCTATCGTGGAGGGGATCTTAATGCTACTCCGACTGTTTGGGGAAAGTCTACAAGTCGCCCTGGGTTTGGGGGGATTACGGTAGTAAAGATTCAATAATTTAGCGATTAATTATTTCAAATAAGCAAAAAGCAATTTAAAATATCGAAGATAAATATAATCATGAAAAATGGATTAAAAAGAATTGGATTGATGACAGCGACTATTGCACTCTCGTTAGTCAATTATATCGAATTTGGATCGTTCGATCGAGTAGATGCCGCAGGAGTAGTCCTATCAGAACGGCAGACGGAAAGCATCGCGGCACGCCGTCCCGATCGTGGTTGGACTTACTTATTTACTCCCGACTACTTAGGTAAAAAGATCCATGTTCGTGTAATTACGCCACCTAAAATGCCCTCGATCGATTGGTCATATATATCCACATCAAATTGAAATCTAAGAACCTGAGTTCGATGAGGCTATGCCTCATCATCAAATCAAGTATCTGACTGCATTTGAGGCATCGCTAGCAATAGTCAAAAAGAACGTCTCGATCGATTGATTGTCAATAATTTTAATGGCTCTTCATTACTTAGTATGCTCGATCGATAGCATTTTGTATAAATAATCAAAGCAAATAAATATAATTAATGAAGGAATTCTTACTCTGACTGATAAAAAAGTACAATTTAGATATAGGTAAAATTCAGTTAAAGTACTTTTGGGGTCAAGGTAGCAAATATGAGCACAAAAAAAGAGCTTAAACTACTAACAGAACTACTAAATTTAGAAGGCGTAAAGGTATCTTCACATCGACAGTATGAAGGAATTGGAATAATCTTACAGATCGAGGCAATCGCTAGGGAAAGTGTTTGCGGTCGCTGCGGTTTAAACAGTAGTAAATTACATCAAAATCGTTGGCACATAATTAAAGATTTATCGTGGGGAGAGAAGGCAGTATTTTTAGAAATAAACAGAAGGCAATTTAAGTGTGAGAAATGTCGAAAACCATTTAGCGAAGAAATGGGTTTTGTGAAGGAGAGAAGAACTTATACAAAAAGACTAGCAAAAAAGACGATAGAAGAAGTTCTAGCAGATGATATAAGTAGTGTAGCAAAAAAGGGGATAGTGACAACGGAAGAAATAGAAAGAATGTTGAAGGATGCAGCGGCAAAATTATTAAAATTAAAACCAGTAGGGTTAAAAAGACTGGGAATAGATGAAATAGCTTTAATTAAAGGTCAGGGAAATTATTGTGCAGTACTAGTAGACCTAGAGCGGTCTAAATTATTGATGATCCTAGAGAGTAGAACTAAAGAAGAAATCAAGAAAGTGATACTAGAATGGGGAGCAGAAGTGTTAGCTGGAATAGAAGAGGTCAGTATAGATTTATGGAAGGGGTACAAAAGTCTAGTAACAGAAATTATGCCAAAAGCTCAAGTAGTAGCAGATAGATTTCATGTGATGGTTCAAATAAATAAAGAATTAGACATGCAGAGAAAGAAAGAAAAACGAATAATAGAGCAAAAAATCAAGCAAGCAAAAACTGAAAAAGAAAAGTTAGAGAATACAAAAATATTAGCAGGAATAACAGCTAGTAAATACGCACTGCTAAAAAATGAGAAGGACTTAAACCAAGAGCAAAAAGACAAGCTAGCTGAAGTCAAAGTTGTTTCTCAAAGTCTCAAACTCATGCATCAACTAAAAGAGGAATTTAGAGAAATATTTGAGAAATCTCAACAGTGGTCTGAAGCATTACTTGGGCTAGGAGAGTGGCTGTCTAAAGCACAAAAATATTTTGTAAATAGCCAATCAACAATCGTGAGATGGTTCGACGAAATACTTGCTTATTTCGATAACAGAACAACCAGTGGTATCGTTGAGGGAATTAATAACAAACTCAAGCTAATAAAGCGTTCTGCCTATGGATTTACAAATTTTGAGAATTTCCGAAATAGATGCTTGCTTAATTGGCACTTTAATTGTTAATTCTGCATACTAAGTAATGAAGAGCCATTTTAATTTATTGACAATCAATCGATATTTAATACACAAATACCAAGCACAAAGAATTAAGAATAAATAAGATTAGTAACATATGGGAAACAAACTGACAATAAAAAATACTGTAAATTATTAGAACCGTCTCTATTTGATATTGTATTCCGGTTAAATTAAAGTGTGTACCAAATCGAGTCAGTATTTTAGATTATGGATTTAGTTAAACTTTTTTGTGAACTAGATGATTTCTATCAAGATTACTTGCAAACATTCTCAAACACTTTCTTTCCAGCGAATGGTAAAAACTTACCACACCATTGTCGGTTACACCCAAGTGAAGTAATGACGATTGTTGTTCACTTTCATCAGTCAAGCTATCGAACATTTAAGGATTATTATACCAAATATGTCTGTAAATATTTAACTAATTATTTTCCAAGTTTAGTCAGCTACAACAGAATGGTTGAATTGATGCCAAACGTATTAACCGCTTGCCTTTATTATCTCAAATCTCGTCAAGGGAAATCAACTGGAATTAGCTTTGTAGATAGTACGGCTATCCCCGTCTGTCATCCGAAAAGAATAACAAGGAACAAAGTCTTCAAAGAAACTGGCAAGCTAGGCAAGAGTTCAATGGGATGGTTTTATGGGTTTAAACTTCATTTAATTATCAATGATTCTGGAGAGATTTTAAGTTGTCACATTACACCTGGTAATGTTGATGACAGAAAACATATGCCATCGATGACTCAGGGAATATCTGGCAAGATGTTTGGAGACAAAGGATATATTAAGAAGGAATTGTTTGAGCAACTACTGAGTCGAGGCTTGCAGTTAATTACACCACTTAAATCTAATATGAAGAACAAGCTTATACCGATGAATGATAAGATCTTACTGCGCCAGCGTCCATTAATTGAGACTGTCAATGATCAGTTGAAAAATATTTCTTACTTGGTGCATTCTCGGCATCGTAGCTTACATAATTTTATGTTAAATCTAACTACTGCATTAATTGCTTATACTCATCAACCCAAGAAGCCGAGCCTAAAATTGGATGAATCTTATCCTGATTTTTTTAGTATTGCTCCTATTTAACCTGGCATTAACTTCTTAATTAAACTCAATATCTTTTTCAGCAATTAATAATTTTGCTGGTGTTTTTTTGTGTCAAAATTCGACAAAATCTACTTCTAGTCTGAAAGCTTTACACCGCCTGAGTTCGATGAGGCTTTGCCTCATCGAACTCAGGTTACAAGGGTGGACTCGTTGCAAACATTGATGCTGCTGACTTGGATAAAACTGGCTTAAATATTGATGTAAACCTGCGTTACTGTATTTCTAAAGCTGATTGTAATCCAGTTGCAAATATCTTTGATTTTCCAGAAAGAATTGCTCTCTTAAATGGAACTATTTGGGTCAGCAATAATGGCGGAGACCATCCTGGCTACAAGATGACTGCATTGAAAGTAGTCAGTAATCAATTGACTTTCCAAAAAACTGTTGGTAGTGCTCCTGGAAGCCCTTTCTCCTGTCCTGGTGGATTATTTTCAGATGGCAAATATCTGTACATCAACGACCAAAGTTTTGGTTTGAATAGTACTGGTTGTGGGAATGGCGATGAACAAGCAAATACAAATGGAGTCATTAGATATAGTGGGGGCGATCTTACCAGCAGTCCGAAGTTGTTTAGACTTAGCACCAGTCGTCCTGGGTTTGGTGGAATTACAGTATTAAAGATTAAATGATTTAATCGATCTGTAGCCCGATTCTGTAATTCTTAATCTAACTTTCATTAATGAATTTCAGGAGATCGAGTGAATAAACAATATTTATCTGTTTGTTTATTCACATTAGGGATTGTGACTCTAAGTTTAGGATCTCTAGTCATGATAATCCAATGCCGAGAATAACAAATGTAGTGGAGAACGTCATGTTCCTTAGAAAAGTAGGGCGGGTATTATCCACTCGACATAACTATAAAAATTAACTTAGGAGAGCACAAATAGTGAAAAATAAGATGATGAATAGCAAGTACGTATCTGGATTAGTAACAGCATTAGGCATCGCGATCGTAAGTTTAGGATCTCTAGTAACAATGATCCAACCAGCATTAGCAGATTACCGATGGGTACCTGGCAGGAATGGTTCTGTCCCTTCAGGAGCGATCAAAGGGGGTTTTGATAATGGAGATTTGTATGTTTGCAAAGTTAATAATACGAATGGAAAATTACATCCTAAGTACGGAAGATGTTATATACCCTACGAAGGAAAAGAGCAAGAATTCACAACTTATGAAGTACTAGTCGGTACTGATATTGATTGGTTTTCAACTTATTATAGCTCCATGCCTAGAAATCCGATCGTCACTGGATATGAGCAAAACGGAACCCCATTATACGCTTGCAGAAGCCGTCTTCAGGTGGGACAAAAAACATTGCTAATGCCTGGGAAATATAATGATTTCAACAAAACATGTTACTTACCTTACGGTGGGAAAGAGCATGAAGTTCGTCTTCCCGTTGAGATCGTGGTTAATGTCAAAGGGTAGTAAAGAGTATATCTGTAGGTTGGGTTGCGCGTAGCAAAACCCAACGAACATGCCAACACCCTAGAAATGTTGGGTTTCATTCTTCAGCCCAACCTACCCGAAAAGATTTGTCCGTCAATCAGGTATCGATGATAGCTCCCATTGCGATCGCATTAGGATAAAAGCCATTAGATGTAGAGTAAACAATGCTCACCACGGCAAACTCGATCAGGAGGTTCGGACAATAAAAATAGTGCTGTTACAAACCTGACTTTTTGGAAAAGTCGGGTTTGTGTCCTAACCAATATGGCGATGGCTATAGAACAAAATGATGCTCAAAAATATTAGTCGATCGATCTTAATCGGCTTAATTACACCATTAAGTGCAATCTCTATTCAACCAGCCGCTCATGCTGCAACAGCATTTTGCAATCAGACAGCCTTCCCAGTTGAAGTCGCCTATGCCAGAGGAACATTCGATCCGCGACCTTCGATTCAGAGTACTAATTATCAGATTAAAGGCTGGTTAAACATCGATCCAGGTGCCTGCACCACAGCTTCTACCCAGGGTGAACGCACTTAAATTCTCTATTATTAAAAATACTTTAAAATCAGATGTAGATTTTATTTATTAAAAATGTAAAATCCATGCCTGCCAATAACTTTGGCTGATTAATTATGTTAAGTTGGTTTAGAACTAATATGATTCTAAATGAAGCTAAAGCCTAAGTATAGTATAGCAGAACACTTTGACGACATAGAAGACATTAGAATTGAACGTGGAAAAAAACACAAACTAATAGATATTATCACGATCTCCATTTGTGCTGTAGTATGCGGAGCGGATGGATGGATAGATATAGAAATGGATGGTATCGCCAGAAAAAAATGGTTGGGTAAATTTCTAGAACTTCCGAATGTAATACCATCTCATGATACATTTGCCAGAGTATTTTCACAAATCGACCCTGATGAATTTAACAAATCTTTTCTGAGTTGGGTTAAAGGAATATCTAAAATTACAGCAGGAGAGATAATTGCCTTTGATGGAAAACAATCTCGAAATTCAGGAGATGAAAAGAATGATAGAGGTGTAATTAACACAGTTAGTGCTTGGGCTGCAAGTAATAGATTAGTGCTAGGTCAAAAGAAAGTAGAAGGGAAATCTAATGAAATCACAGCACTTCCAGAACTGATAAAAATTTTAGATTTAACAGGATGTATCGTTACGATTGATGCAATGGGGTGTCAAAGAGAAATAGTCAAAAAGATTGTCGAAAAAAATGCTGATTATGTAATTGCGGTGAAAAAGAATCAACCAACTTTGTACGAACAAATAAAGCAGCTATTTAAACAGGCAATTGAAACTCATGGAAAAGACCTCAGCATGAGTAGCTTCAAAAGTAGTGAGATGAATAGAGGTAGAGAAGAAATTCGTAATTACTTAATGCTAACAGATATCAAGAAATGGATAGATCCATTGGAAAAGTGGGAGAACTTAACTAGTATTGGCATGGTAGAATCGGTTCGAGTTGTGAATGAA